>JAFKKP010000302.1 GCA_017305515.1 Hyphomicrobiales bacterium | reverse complement strand
CGCATCACCTGATGGATCGGCATTGAGGTGGTTCCGAGGACCACCATCAGATCGACGGATACGTTATCGAGGGTTGGCACTTTGGCTCCGAACTCACAAATAATGGCGAAACCAGCACACCACGGTTATGGTTAGCCAATGGTTAACGCCCTCCAAAACCCGCGCGGCGACCTCGCTTTGGCACCCTTCGGCCGCCCGGCAGCAAGCGCTGTTGAATGGCTGATTTCAAGCACTCCCGTGCCTTATCAGGACGCCATGGAGACGATGGAAACACGCGCCGCAGCCATCGCCACAGGCAACGCCCCGGAGATGGTATGGCTCCTGGAGCACCCGGCTCTCTATACGTCCGGCACCAGCGCAAATGCGGACGACCTGCTCGATCCGCGCTTTCCGGTTTTCACGACGGGACGCGGCGGCCAGTTCACCTATCACGGCCCCGGCCAGCGCGTCGTCTATCTGATGCTCGACCTTAAGCGGCGGCGACCCGATGTGCGGGCTTACGTCGCCAATCTCGAGCAACTGGCGATTCAAACTCTCGCGGCTTTCAATGTGCGCGGTGAGCGGCGGGAAGATCGCGTCGGTGTCTGGGTCAGCCGTCCAGAGAAAGGTGCCGGCCATGAGGACAAGATCGCGGCTATCGGCGTCAGACTGAAACGCTGGGTGACGCTGCATGGCATTTCCATCAACGTCGAACCGGACCTGACACACTTCTCAGGCATCGTTCCATGCGGCGTCGAAGACAAACGCTTTGGCGTGACAAGCCTTGTCGATCTCGGATTGCCGGTGACGATGCACGATGTCGATGTCGCGCTGAAGACATCGTTCGCCGATATTTTCGGCTAGGCAAATTCGAGGATCAACGCATCGACGGCTAAAGTCGATCCGGGAGACGCGTGAATTTTCTTCACCATCCCGTCGCGCTCGGCCCGCAGCACGTTCTGCATTTTCATCGCTTCGACAACTGCCAGCGTTTCACCGGCCTTGATGTCCTGGCCTTCTTTGACAGCGATCGACACGATGAGACCGGGCATCGGGCACAGCACCTTCTTGCCGGTGTCGGTTTTCGATCCGACCGGCATTAGCCGCGCGGATGTAGCCTCGGTTTCCGTGAAAACCTGTGTGTCGATTTCATAGCCTTGGTAGGCGAGTCTGAACCCGTTCGGGATCCGCCGCACCTGAACCGCGAGCGTATGTCCGTCGAGCGTGCCGTGCCAGACGCCCTCACCCGGCCTCCAGTCGGAGCGGAGAGCATGCGGATGGCGTGGCGCTCCCTTCGCATCGACGAAGCGGACGAGGACGTCGCCATTGTCACGCCCGACTTCCAGAAGCAATTCTTCGCGATCAAGCCAAACCGAACGCCGCCGTTCGCGCGATACAGCTCGGCCGTTCATCTGGCCTGAAATCTGACGCTTTCGTTCGCCGAGTACGTGATCGATGGCGGCGGCCACCGCAGCAATGCGCCGAGCAACTTCTCCCTCAGGAGTTCGCGGCCCAAAACCTTTCGGAAATTCCTCCGCAATGAAGCCGGTCGAAAGATTACCGCTGCGCCAGCGCGGATGATTCATTAGCGCCGACAGAAATGGAATATTGTGCCGGATACCATCGACGTAGAACGCGTCGAGCGCATTCGACTGCGCCTCGATGGCCGCCGCGCGCGACGGCGCGTGCGTGACCAGCTTGGCAATCATCGGATCGTAATAGATCGAAATCTCGCCGCCCTCATACACGCCGGTATCGTTGCGGACCGAGATGCCGTCATACTTTGACTCTTCCGGCGGCCGATATTTCACGAGCCGGCCGATGGACGGCAGGAAATTGCGGAAAGGATCCTCGGCATAGACGCGCGACTCGACCGCCCATCCTGTCAGCGCAACATCCTTCTGGGCAATCGAGAGCTTCTCGCCTGCGGCCACGCGGATCATCTGCTCGACGAGATCGACGCCCGTAACCAGCTCCGTCACTGGATGCTCGACCTGCAAACGCGTGTTCATTTCGAGGAAGTAGAAGCTCTTGTCCTGTCCCGCGACAAATTCGACAGTGCCCGCCGAGTCGTAGTTCACAGCCTTCGCCAGCGCAACGGCCTGCTCGCCCATCTTCTTGCGCGTGGTTTCGTCGAGCAGCGGCGACGGCGCTTCCTCAATGACTTTCTGATTGCGGCGCTGGATCGAACATTCGCGCTCGCCGAGATAGATGACGTTGCCGTGCTTGTCGCCCAGCACCTGAATTTCGATGTGCCGCGGATCGACGATGAACTTTTCGATGAACACGCGGTCGTCGCCGAATGAGGATTTCGCCTCCGCCTTCGCGAGATTGAAACCTTCCGCGACTTCATCGCGCGAGTGCGCGATGCGCATGCCCTTGCCGCCGCCGCCGGCCGACGCCTTGATCATCACCGGATAACCGATCTCGTCGGCGATTTTCACCGCGTGCTTGTCATCTTCGATCACGCCGAGATGGCCGGGCACCGTCGAAACCTTCGCCTTCGCGGCCGCTTTCTTGGATTCGATTTTATCGCCCATCGCGGCGATAGCGCCGGGATTGGGTCCAATGAAAACAATGCCGGCGGCTTCGAGGGCGCGTGGAAACGCTTCCCGTTCAGACAAAAACCCGTAACCTGGATGCACAGCCTCGGCGCCTGTCTTCTTGCAGGCGTCGACGATTTTCTCGATGACTAGATAGCTTTCGGCCGCCTGCGGCGGCCCGATGAATACCGCCTCGTCTGCCATCTCGACATGCAACGCGTCCCGATCCGCTTCCGAATAAACGGCGACCGTCTTGATTCCCATCCGCCGCGCGGTCTTCATCACCCGGCAGGCGATCTCGCCTCGATTTGCGATCAAAATCTTTTTGAACATCGGTTTTTTGCTTGATTTGCTTGGGTCTTGAGGGCGGGATCGGAACTTATAAGCCTTCAGATGCCGCAATTTGGCATAGGCCGCAACTTGTAACAATTCCGTCGTAACCAAAACCTACAAGGTCTGCGGGCCGGCATGGCTGGTCCGATGGACCGTTCGGGGAGAACCTCATGCATCGCATCACCGCTCTTGTTTCAGCCTGCCTGCTCACTGCGTCGGCTTCTTCCACTCTCGCCCAAAACAGCCAGCCCCGAAACCTGATCCTGTTCATTCCCGACGGCCTGCGCGCGATGGTTGTCACGCCGGAAACCGCACCCGCGATGGCGGAAGTGCGTGACGAGGGTATCAATTTCAAGAACTCGCATTCGCTGTTCCCCACTTTCACAATGGCGAACGGCTCGGCGATGGCAACCGGCCACTACCTCGGCGACACCGGCACGTTCAGCAATACGATCTATACGGCGTATCCGGTCGCCACCGCCGGCGGCACAGTGACACCGTTCATTGAGAACGACGCCGTGCTCGGCGATGTCGATGAGCACTTCAAAGGCAACTACATCAATGAGGAAACGATCCTTAAGCTGGCGCGCGACAAAGGCTACAGCACCGCCGCCATCGGCAAGGTCGGACCGACGCTTGTTTTCGATCACACCGATCGAGCCGACAAACCCGGCCTTCATTCCGTGGTCATCGACGATTCCACGGGCGGCAAAAACGGCGTGCCGCTGTCGCAGGAAATGCAGGAGGCTTTGACCAAAGCGAGCTTGCCGCTTGCAACGCCGTCGCGCGGCGACAACGGCAAGGCCGGCGATTCCAAAACGCCTGGCACGACTGCCGCTAATGTGGCGCAGCAGGCCTATTTCACAGACGTTGCAACAAAGGTGGTGCTGCCGATGTTCAAGGCACGCGGCAAGCCGTTCGTGCTTGTCGTTTGGTCACGCGATCCGGACGGTTCGCAGCACAATAACGGCGACAGCCTGAATACGATCACTCCCGGCATTAACGGCCCGACGTCGATGGCGGGCATCAGGAATGCCGACAACAATCTCGCGCAGTTGCGCAAAGCGTTGGACGATCTCGGGCTCGCCGCCACAACCAACATCGTCGTTTCGGCCGACCACGGCTTTTCGACGATCTCAAAGGAAAGCAAGACCAGTTCGACCGTGAAGGTGAACTATCCGGACACGCCGGAAGGCTTTCTGCCGATGGGCTTTGTCGCAATCGACCTTGCGAAGGCGCTTAACCTTCCGCTGTTCGATCCGAACGACAAGAATGCGAAAGTCGCCGACGGCGCTTACCCCAAGGCCGGCAACGGTCTGATCGGCAAGAACCCTGCAAAGCCCGATGTGGTCGTTGCAACCAACGGCGGATCGGATCTGATTTACCTGCCGAACAAGGACCGCAAGCTGGCTGTCAATGTCGTCAAGGCGCTGCTTGAGCAGGACTACACTAGCGGCCTTTTCGTGGACGACGATCTCGGACGCATTCCGGGAACGCTTCCGCTTTCCGCGCTGGGTTTGAAAGGCGCAGCGGTCACGCCGCATCCGTCGATTGTGCTGAATTTCCGGTCTTACGCGAAGGGCTGCGACGAGCCGACGGTCTGTTCGGTTGAAGTCGCCGATACGGTTCTGCGGCAAGGCCAGGGCATGCACGGCAGTTTCGGGCGCGGAGACACGCGGAATTTCATGGCGGCGATCGGGCCCGATTTCAAATCCGGATATGCGAACGAACTTCCTGTCAGCAACGCCGACGTCGGCGTGACCGCCGCCAAACTGATGGGCCTGTCGCCGACCGTCAAAGGCAATCTGCTCGGCCGCGCAATGACCGAAACAATGCCGAACGGCGTAACGCCGCAAGCGTTCAGGGGAACGATAGCATCGCAACCGTCCGCGAACGGATTGCGGACCGTGCTGAATTTCCAGCGCGTCGGCACGCAACGCTATTTCGACGCAGCAGGTTTCCCCGGCCGCACGGTTGGGCTTAATGCGGAGCCTGCAAAACTGAAAACGGCGGGGCAATAAACCCCGCCGCTATACCGAATTAGCAAGTCTGAATTACATTCCGAGATCAAGAATGTTCGGAATGGTCTGAGCCAGCGGCAATGTCGCAGCACCGATCAGGGTGGCGACCAGCGTCATCAATGTGCGGTTGCTGCGGCGCTTGCCGCGCATCTGGCTCGCGATCCATTCGAGAACTTCGATATCGACATTGACCGAGCGGGTCGGCGCCCAGCTTTCAATTGAAGTATCCGGCGAGAGCGCGACGGAGCGCGGCGGCACCGGCAAGCCGGATGCAGACGCCGCGTGATGCACGACAGCCTTTGCAAACAGATCGTCGAAACGGCCATCGTCGCTGCGCTCGGCAGCAGCGTCGTTGATCTCGAACAATGTCTCGGCTTCCTCGCGGCTCACCGGCTGGTTGGCGACCGCAGCTGCGGTGAGAATACGCGCGCACCAGGCGACATCGTGAGCATCGAGCGCGCGCGAGAAGTGAACGCGGCCCTTGGTGGTTGGCCCCTCGCCCGTGATGACACCATCGCGCACGAATGCGAGCGCATGCGCGGCAACGGAACGATCTGCGATTTGCGAGGTTTCGATGGTACGGATCAGGTCGGTCAGGGCCCCGTTCGGGGTCGTATTGGCGGCGGACATTTCAGGTCTTCACTTTTCTGATTTGCAGTTTCCCGCAGCATTTTCATGCGGGTATTAACGATGCGTTAACGAAGCGGATACGCGTTGTTTTCCTCTCCCGATGGTTGCCGATTGGTCTCAGGCGGCAGTCCGGCGGTTCACGCCAAGTGCCTGCGTGACTTGACTTCGGTGGGGCCCATCAATGGCGGATTCGGGGCATCTTCGTTAATGCGATAAAAATCGGCAGGCGCGCCTTTCCGGCAACGGCGGCGGATGCAGCAGGAATTTCCAGACACCAGCCTTCGAGGGAAATGATATTGTCCTTTTCGGCAGCCCATTCCGCTCTGCTTGAAAGATCGCTATATCATTTCTGCATCGAGAATTTCCCTTTAACTCCAAAGACATGAGGCCGGACATGACTCTTCAGATTGGCGCAGAAGCGCCGAACTTCGAGGCCGAGACAACGGAAGGCAAAATCAAATTCCACGACTGGATCGGCGACAAATGGGCGCTGCTTTTTTCGCATCCGAAGGATTTCACGCCGGTGTGCACGACTGAACTCGGTGCACTTGCAAAACTGAAACCGGAATTCGACAAGCGTGGCGTGAAGCTGCTCGGATTGAGCGTCGATCCGGTGGACAAGCATTCGCTGTGGTCGAAGGACATTCAGGAAACGCAGGGCGCGGCGCCGAACTTCCCGATGATCGGCGACACCGATCTGAAGGTGTCGAAGCTCTACAACATGCTGCCCGCTGCAACGTCCGGCGGCGCGGACGGACGCACGGCGGCGGACAACGCGACGGTGCGCACCGTCTACATCATCGGCCCGGACAAGAAGATCAAGCTGATGCTGATCTATCCGATGACCACCGGCCGCAACTTCCAGGAAATCCTGCGCGTGATCGATTCGCTTCAGCTCACCGCCAAGCACAAGGTCGCAACCCCCGCCGACTGGAAACAGGGCGAGGACGTCATCATCGCCGGCTCCGTCAGCGACGACGATGCGAAAAAGACCTATCCCGGCGGGTGGAAATCGCCGAAGCCGTATATCCGCATCGTGCCGCAGCCCAAATAAATCGGGGCTTTCCCGGATCGGACAAAACAAAAGGGACGCTCACTTCGGCGTCCCTTTTTCATTTGATCAAAATGCAAAATCCCGCGTGTGTCACACGCGCGGCGCAAGCCAGTTCGCGATCAGAAGTCCGAGTGTCGATGCGAGAGCGGTAACGAAAGTGCCCCACGCAATATCGACGACCACCACAGTCCACGACCAATGTTTGAGCATCGCCATGTTGGTGAACTCGAACGTCATGTAGCAGAAGAAGCCGAACAGCGCGCCGTAGATCAATGTGGTCTGCGCGCTCGCCGCCGATGCGCTGACGAAGATCAGAATTCCAGCGACGTAAAACAGATAGAACAACACGGCCGGCACCGGCTTGACCGTGCCGAGCATGTCGCCGACCTGCGACGTGAAAAGGCTCTTCGCGATCACGCCGAGGAACAGAAAATCGATCGGAACGATCAAAATCAGCGTGGCAAGATACAAAATCAGGTTACGTTTCATGGCAATCTCCAAACCCCTCAAACTGCTCAAGTTTATACGCGCTACGCGCGAAATTGTTTCAATTTTCACTCGCAATGGCGAAACGGTGACGGACTTGGAAGCGAATGGCGAAACTATGGCTGTGCGAAACGCGCCATCGCCGACTGACAGGCGCACGCAAATCGGATGAAATAGGCCGATGCCCGCCGCGAAGTCTGCTCCCGTCATCGTCTGGTTTCGTACCGACCTGCGCCTCTCCGATCATGTTGCGCTTCACGCTGCGTCGGAAAGCGGCGCGCCAATTGTCTGCGTCTTCATTCTCGATGAAGACAGCGCGGCGCTGAAGCCGCCGCGCGCTCGTCCGCTCGGTGGCGCATCGAAATGGTGGCTGGCGCAATCGCTTCGCGCGCTCGACGCAAGTCTGAAAAAGCTCGGGCAGACTCTCGTGCTGCGGCTTGGCGCATCCGCGGACGTACTGGCGAAACTTGCAAAGGAAACGGATGCCGCGTCGGTCTATTGCATCGGCATCGAAATCGCATCCGAAAGAAAACTTGAAGCGGATGTCTCGTCCGCGCTCGAAAAAGTCGGCATCGAGCTGAACGTCTTTCCAAGCGACCTGCTCGTGCCGCCGTCGCGTGTCCGTAACGCCGAAGGCCGTGGCATGCGCGTGTTCACGCTGTTCTGGAAGCGCGTGCTCTCAACGGGCGACCCATCGAAGCCATTGCCCGCGCCGAAGAAACTCGCGCCCGGTCCGAAGATCAAAAGCGACGATCTGAAATCTTGGAATCTTGAGCCGACAAAACCCGACTGGGCCGGCGGATTGCGCGAGACATGGACGCCGGGCGAAGCCGCCGCGCAGGAGCGGCTGAAGCATTTTCTCGACCACGACATCAAGAGCTACGCCACGGATCGCGACCGGCCGGATCGCGACGGCACGTCACGTCTGTCGCCGCATCTGCGCTTCGGCGAAATCTCGCCGCGTCAGATCTGGTACGCCGCGAATTTTGCCAGCGCGCGCAAGCCTGCGATCCAAAGCGATGTCGTGAAATTCATGAGCGAAGTCGGCTGGCGTGAATTCTCGCGCCATCTGCTGCACGATCATCCGAATCTCGCCGAGAAGAATCTCCAAGGATCGTTCGACGAATTTCCGTGGAAGCGCGATGCGAAGGCATTGCGCGCCTGGCAGCGCGGCCTCACCGGCTATCCGATTGTCGATGCCGGCATGCGCGAACTTTGGCACACCGGCATCATGCATAACCGCGTGCGCATGGTGGTCGCGTCGTTTCTGGTGAAGCACCTTCTCATTGACTGGCGTGACGGCGAAAAATGGTTCTGGGACACACTGGTCGATGCCGATCCCGGCAGCAACCCAGCAAGCTGGCAGTGGGTCGCGGGTTCGGGCGCGGATGCCGCGCCCTACTTCCGCGTATTCAATCCGATTTTACAGGGCGAGAAATTCGATCCCGACGGCGCGTATGTATCGAAATGGATTCCCGAACTCGCAAAGCTGCCGCCCAAATATGTTCATCAGCCGTGGGAGGCGACGCCGATGGAATTGGCGGCTGCGGGCGTCACGCTCGGCAAGAACTATCCCGAGCCGATTGTCGATCACAAGATGGGACGCGAACGCGCGCTGGCAGCCTATAAAAAAACGCGAAGCTAATTCGCGCGAGCAACTTCAATCGCCGCCGCCTCGCGCTGCAGCCTTTGCGTAATTCGTCATGCCCGCGAAACGCGCAGGCATGACGAAGGGCAAATCACCAATTGTCAGAAGTGATAGTTGACGCCGCCGCGCAGAATATTGTTTCGCATCGAAACAGTTGCGGTTTGCGTTCCGAACGGAACGCCGTTGATAATCGGAATCGCACCGCTGAGACTGCCGAGGCTGGTGTAGAGATACTCGGCCTTCACCGTCCAGTTGCTGGCCAGAGGCGTTTCAAATCCCGCCCCTGCCGTCCAGCCGGTTTTGACCTGCGAGACAAACCCGCTGTTGACTGTCACGCCGCCCGAATAGTTGGACAGGTTGTGAGCGATGCTCGTCTTTACGTCGCCATAGGCCAATCCGCCGGTTGCGTACAATAACGTCGATCCCGGTGTGATGTAGCCAAGGCGTCCGCGAACAGTGCCGAAATAATCGGGCTTCGCGGTAACAGATTGAAAATCACCGTTCGCTTGCGTGATCAGCGAAGTCACCTTTTGCGACGACCCTTGGAAATCAGCCTCAAGACCCGCCAGCCAATTCGGCGACAACCGGAAATTGTAACCGACCTGCCCACCGCCAATTACGCCCGCCGCTGCGATGTTCGCCGTGCTAAACGCAATCGGACCTGCACCCGGCGTCGCGTCGAGGGTATTGTTCGTCACGGGCCCGCTGGTCAGGCCGGCGCCGATATTTACACCGGCATAGAAGCCGTTCCAGGGATCGGCCACGACGCCGCGCAACGGAGCCTTGGTATAGGGCGCGGACATATCGGCCGCGAGCGCGCAGATTGGGGTGACAGCAACGATGGCCGTGGCGATAAGAAACGATTTCATGGCTTGTCCATTCGTGAAAGACGATGGCCAGCCATGCCATAGGAGCCGCGATCGACATCGCGCAAAAACGTACCTTAGTCATTCACCAGCCTCAAAGCACTGGAAATCCGCACTGGCTGTGACATAAGCAGCACACAATATCGAACCCGATCTCGAACACGCCTTTGAGGCGCACGAATTGCCGGCAGATCATGAGTCCGGATCAGGACACGCAAGACGTTCTTGCCGCGACGGCGGATGGAATTCTTCGTCATAACAATTTTCCCGAAGCACTCCGCCATTATGCGACCTCGCTGCTCGGCTGGCGCGAAGGCCCTCGCCTCGTCAACAAAATATCGAGCACGCATACACGCAGTCAGATCGTCGGCTATCTGATGTTTCTCCACTACGAGACGCCGCATAACGACAAGCTGACCGGGCCGACCTACATGCGCCTGCTCGCATTATGCGAGCGCCGCAGGGATTGCAGTCCGCGCGTCCTTAAAACGGTCCTTGCGATGCTGAGGCTGGCCGGACTGGTATCGGTCTCGCGAAGCACCGCTGACCGGCGGATCAAATTCTATCGGCCGACCGCCAAATTGATCGACATGATGCATCAATGGTATTCGCAAACGTTCGGCTGCTTCGACATTCTGACGGCCAACGGAATGAACTACGCGCGGCGCGCGCGCTCAGAACCGCAATTTCTGCAACAGGTGATCCTCGACATCGGGCACCCCTATATCGAAGACGGAATCCTGCTGATCAGGAAATTTCCGCTGATCTATGACCTGTTCAGCATGGATAACGGCTTCATCGTATGCGCTTCGATGGTTCGGGCGCATCTCGATGGCGCTCCAGCACCTTCTCCCGCAGCGATCGCGAAAGCGTTCGGCTCGTCTGCGTCACAGATGAGAAACGTTCTGCGCCATTTGAACGAACTTCATCTCGTGGAGCTTTCGGAAAACGGAAAGGTGAGAGATTGCAGCGCGCTGGTAAATCTGTTCAGCCAGTCGGTCGCTCGCGAATTGTCGCTTTATGCAAAATTCGCGCTCGGTCTTGAAGAGTTTTTCGTGATGAGTCCCAACGCCGCGCCGATGTCATTCGCTGCCCTGTCGTTGGACGGCAAATCTCGGCGAACCCGGATTAACGAAGCCGGATAAGCTCCGGCCTGTTACCTCTGTATCTCCACCATCGCGCGTTGCAACGGTTTTGCCGAAACGTGAATCGGTCCCGAGAACGGCACATCCATGTCGATGATGAGATAGATCGCGCCCGCGATCAGCGCGGCCGAGCCGACAAAGCTCGCAATCGTCACCGCATTGCGCGGCGCGCGGTAGCCGAAGCTCGCGAAAATCAGCATCAGCCACAGCACCACCATGACGATCATCGGCGCGGGAATCGTGCCTTCGGACTGCTCGACCAGCGTCCAGCGCCGCTCGACAATCTTATGGTATTGCATCAGCGCGTCCTGCCAGCGCGCGACCTGTTCGGGATTCGCCGGATGAATAGCGCGCAGGTTGCGGCCGATGGCGTTGAGATTTTCTTCCGCAATACGGTCGCCCTGATCGGGATTGCTGACATGGCCGTCATTCGCCGCACGCTTGACGTAAGCCAGCAGACTTTGCCGCGTGTCGTTGGCGTCGGGTCCGTAAAGCTGCAAGGTGCGCTCGAACAAAATGAGGTCGGTCGCAAACTGGTGCATGTTGCGGTCGACCTGCTCGAACGTGCTCTTGGCGGAGTTGAGCATCAGGCCAAGCACAAGCGAGGCCATGACGACGAACAGTCCCGCGAGCGAACGCACGACCTGATGCGTATCCTCCTCGCGCTGCGATTCCGGCAGCCAGCCGTAAAGCCGCTGGCTCAGAACATAGGCCACGATCAGCGCGGCGAAGATGGCAACCGCAACGAGAATTTCGTGCATGAAATAACCCCGCCGCCAGTTTCGCATCAGGCGGAAGCCGCTGCAACTAGCTGCCGGGCGAGACTTCCGTCTTCACGGGCCTGTTCACAAGCAATACTGCGGCGGCGCAAATCGCCATGCCGGCGATGGAGACGATGTCCAGTTTCTCGCCGAACAGCACATAGGCCATGAACGCGGTGGTGGCCGGGACGAGATAAAAGAGACTGGCAACGCTCGTCGCAGCCGAATGGCGGATCAGCCAGTACAGCAACCCGATCGAGCCGATCGACAGCACGACAGTGAGCCACGCCAGTGCAAGGATGAATTCCGCAGTCCAGTGAATCGCACGGGACTCGAATGCGAACGCGCCGAGCGCGTAAAGCAAACCCGCCGCGACGAACTGGATGAGGTTGCCGGTGCGCCAGTCGATCCTTGTGCAATAGCGTTTCTGATAGAGCGTGCCGAGCGTGATGCTGACCAGCGCGACGCCGGTCGCAAACCATCCCCAGCCCACGTCGCCGGACATGTTGCGGCTGTGAAGCACGAGAATCGTGCCTGCGAAACCGAGCAGCAGCCCCGTCCATTGCAGCGGCGTGACGCGCTCGCCGAGCCAGCGATTGGCGAGCGTCGATGTCAGGATCGGCTGCAATCCCGGAATGAGCGCGGACAATCCGGCGGGCACCGAGTGATAGATCGCAATCGCCGTGCCGGCGAGATAGAAGCCGTGCACCAGCAGTCCCGCAACCGCGCTGTGCGCGAAGCCTTTCGCGTCCGGCCATTTCGGCCGCCAGATCGCGACAATAATCGCCATCAGCGCGACGACGAAGATCATCCGCACCATCAGATATGTCAGCGGCTCTGAACCTGACAGCACGTATTTGGTACCGATGAAGCCCGTGCTCCACAAGAGCACGAACAGCGCGGGCGCCGCGCGCGCCGCGAATTGCTCGAATTCCGATTCTGTCTTTGCCCCGGCCATTTGCGCGACTGCATGCCCGATCCTATGCTATGCGGCAATCGCCAAAAGCGCCGGGCCGCCATGCCCCGTGCGCTGCAATCACGAGGAAACATCATGGACGTTCGCGCCGCCGTCGCCACAGCCGCAGGAAAGCCGCTGGAAATCACCACTGTTCAACTGGAAGGCCCGCGCGAGGGCGAGGTGATGGTCGAGGTGAAGGCGACCGGCGTGTGTCACACCGATGAATTTACGCTGTCGGGCGCCGATCCCGAAGGGCTGTTCCCCGCGATCCTCGGCCATGAAGGCGCAGGCATCGTCGTCGATGTCGGACGCGGCGTCACCAGCTTAAAAAAAGGCGATCACGTCATTCCGCTCTACACGCCGGAATGCCGCCAGTGTCCGTCGTGCCTCTCGCGCAAGACCAATCTCTGCACGGCGATCCGCGCGACGCAGGGCCAGGGCCTGATGCCGGACGGCACCTCGCGTTTCTCGATGGGCGGAAAACCGATCCATCACTACATGGGTACATCGACATTCGCGAACTACACGGTGCTGCCGGAAATTGCGGTGGCGAAAATCCGCGAGGACGCGCCGTTCGACAAGGTCTGCTACATCGGCTGCGGCGTCACCACCGGCATCGGCGCGGTTATCAACACGGCGAAAGTGGAGATCGGCGCGAAGGCAATTGTATTTGGTCTCGGCGGCATCGGGCTGAACGTCATTCAGGGTCTGCGGCTTGCGGGCGCGGACATGATTATCGGCGTCGACATCAATCCCGAGCGCAAGGCATGGGGCGAGCGGTTCGGCATGACGCATTTCGTCAACCCGACCGAAGTGGGCAAGGATCTGGTCCCTCACCTCGTCAACATGACAAAGCATGGGGCCGATCAGATCGGCGGCGCGGACTACACGTTCGACTGCACCGGCAATGTCACGGTGATGCGGCAGGCGCTGGAGGCGTGCCATCGCGGCTGGGGACAATCCATCGTCATCGGTGTTGCGCCTTCAGGTGCTGAAATTTCCACGCGCCCATTTCAGCTCGTCACCGGACGCGTGTGGAAAGGCACGGCATTCGGCGGCGCGCGGGGACGAACCGATGTTCCTAAAATCGTCGACTGGTACATGCAGGGCAAAATCCAGATCGACCCGATGATTACCCACGTCATGCCGCTCAACGACATCAACAAGGCGTTCGATCTGATGAAGGCCGGCAAATCCATTCGCGGCGTGGTGACGTTCTGAGCCAACACAACGGAGACCTATCATGGAGCGGTATTATCCCGTCGCACTCGTCACGCTTGCGTGCAGCCTGATGCTGTTTGGCATGGCCACCGTCGTCGCGCGCACGCACGGCAAGGTCGGCATTTTCCCGCCGACGATGACCGGCCATCCCGATCTGGAAAACGCCGTTCGCGGACACATGAACACGATCGAGTGGCTGCCGATCTTCCTGCCCTCGATGTGGCTGTTCGCGATTTACTGGAACGCCGACTGGGCGGCGGCGCTCGGCGCGATCTGGATCGTGGGGCGGATTCTTTATTTCATCGGCTACACCAGAGCGCCGAACAAGCGGTTCGCGGGCTTCGGCATTCAGGGCGCGGCGGCGATTGCGCTGTTGCTCGGGGCGCTGGGGCGGATCGTCTATCTGATGATGTGATCGCCTAGAAAAATTCCTCGGGGCAAGGATCGACGATTGTCCAGAGGTCGCGCCCGTTCCTGATCTTCTTCATCTCGTTGGTGAGGCCGCCGTTGCGCCCAATCCAGGATTTCAGCGTGGCGGGATAATACGACATCAGATCCGATGTCCCCTCCGTGCTGTTGACCTTGATGCCGAACGTAAACGATTTGTCGTAATAGGCATGGTGCAGGCCGACGCTGGCGCGCGGCGTGACGCAAATCCTGTTCATCGGCACGATGCCGAACACCAGCGTGCACGCCGAATTGCAGATGCCGTCGATGATGACGCGCTCGCCGCTTTTGGCGATGCGCTCGTACTTCGCCTTGTATTCCTCGACATAGCCGCCGTGATCGCGCGTGATGCGCAGATCGGCCTGCGCGGGCGCGCAAATCGCAAGCAATCCAAGAATGACGAATGAAACGATGCGCATCGAACCGCAACACACAAGGAACGCAACCGACTAACACCGCAACTCTGGCGAGACTGTGTTTGCAATTCGTTAAACATGCGGTCTGGCCGCCGGGGACAGCCAAAACGCGCAGGAAGAGCGGCTATTTGTGCAGATGCCGCCGGATCGCAGCGACCGACGGGCCGACCTTCTCGATGGCCGAGAACAGTTCCGTGGACGATATATTGAGGCGATGCGCCCAATACTTTGTTGCAGAACCGTCGGCAGTGTCGATCGTCGCGGGCGGCTTCACGCCGTCGCTCGCAGCCAGAACGTCGGAGACCTTCACGAGACCGATCATGGGTATCTCCCGTCTGCCTCTTTAACACGGGAGACCCTTCCGCCGAACACACGCTTGCGCGCGGCGTTAACAAACGGTGTCCGGGCGAACTGTGAGCGGTCTAAGAGGCGCGTCAAAGTCGCTGGAAAAAGGTATTTGAGGTCCGATCCGGACTGGCATCGCCCGTCCGCTCCGCTATGGTGCGCCAACGCGCTCGTAGCTCAGCTGGATAGAGCATCGGATTTCGATTCCGAGGGTCGGGAGTTCGAATCTCTCCGAGCGCGCCAACAGACGAGCGGGAATTCAAATGCGGATTTCAGTCACGCCGCTGCTGGCGGCCTTTGCGGTCGTGCTCTCGCTCTACGCCGCCCCCGCCTCCGCTGCCTCCGGAAACTATCCGTTCTGCATGAGCCGCGTCGCGGGGCGCATCGGCGCGGTCGAGGAATGCAATTACGTCTCGATGGAGCAATGCTGGGCCAACGCGGTTGGGCTGGCAGGCTCGTGCGCGCCGAATTGGCGGCTGCAATATTATCGCCAGCAGGGCGATGTTGACGCGCCTGTGATCCGCCGGCGTCACAAAAAGCAAATACAGTAAGCCCATAACGCACGACAGATGCGAAATGGGAGGCACCATTGCTCGCACCGAAGCGATTAAAGCGCGCATTGAGGATCGCTACTTTTCTCGGCGCATGCTTCGCGGCTGCGCCGGCCGCCGCCGACGGCTCGGTGTCGTCGCTGCGCATGGGCATGGGCGCACCTGACGCGGCGACGTTCAATAAATTCCTGTTCGTGATCCAGCAATACAACGCGTCGGGTGAACGCTTCCGCATCGACAGCCACTGTCAGTCGGCCTGCACGATGTTTCTGTCGATCAAGAATGTCTGCGTGACGCCCGGCGCGACGCTTTTGTTTCATGCCGGCGGCACGCGTGGCGCGGGAATTAGCATCGCCACCACGGAGCAGATGCGCAGCACCTATAATGCCGCGCTACGCCAGTACGTCACCGACAACCATTTCATGGATACGTTTGAATTCCACTCGATACCCGGAAGCGTCATTATCAAACGCTTCGGCTATCCGGCGTGCAAATAGCCGCGAATTTTTCGCGCGGCGACCCGATCAGGCTTTGATGTCGACGAGGTTTGCGCTCTGCGTCTGCTGGGACTGTTGCGCCTGTTCGGCATCATCTACAGCCTTCTGATCGGCCTTGATGACGTCGGCTGCGGCCTTGGCGGCCTGATCGGCGGCCAGCTGGGCCTGCGCCTGGGCCAGCGCGAGTTGCTGGGAGGTCTGCGACGACGCGGATGTCGAACTGCCGATTGCGCTCATGGGCCAAGCATAGCCGCGACCGATTGACGCGCGGTTAACCGCGATTCACGAGCGCGTGAACGGGCATGCATTCCTACACCTGAAAATCGAACACTTCGCCGTCGTAACCGGCGTCCTTGGGAATTTTCAGGCGGCTGCCACCGTTCTCGTTGCGCGTCAGTTCCGGCATCACGGTGACGACGGGCGTCGTCTGCGCGTGGTCCATCGCGGCCTTCGCGGTTTTCAGTTTGTCGAGCTTGATGAGATTGCGGACGGTCGGGAACGGCAGCGTGAAGCGTCCGCTCTCCGCACCGTCGAGCGCCGTGCGTGGCGTCAGCCAGATCGAACCCACCGACTCGTGGCCGTCGTGCCTGCCGACATGATCCTTCGGCGCGAGCGTGAGCAGAAAATGCGTATCGAAGCGTTTCGGCAGATTGACGGGCGTGATCCAGTGCGCAAACGGCACAAGGAGATCGATTGCGGGGACGAGATCGTGCTCGTTCAGGATTGCGGAGAATTTCACCTCGCCCTTGTCGACCGCCGCTCGCAGCGGGCCGACCTTGTTCGCGATCTCCGCCGAGACCAGCGCGTCAGACCCCCTCGCCCGCGCAAGGAGCATGCCGCTTTCCTCGAATGTCTCGCGCACGCCTGCGACGCGGATCGCAGCGAGTTCATTGGGCAGATTGGTCGCGAGCGTTTCGGCAATCTCGTAATCGTTCGGGTCGATGCTGCCGCCGGGGAAAACAAGAGCGCCGGAGGCGAATTCGATGGCGCGGTTCCGCTGCACCATGAAAATTTCCATGCCATCGCTGCCGTCGCGCAGCAACAAAACGGTAGACGCGATGCGCAGCGCCTTCCTGTCGGGCTCGCTCATTTCAGCGCCGCGCGCTTGTCGGTGCGCGCCACGCGCGACAGCAGATAATCGACTTCCGCGCGCGCAGCCGCAGTCATCGACGAGCCGGGCTTGCGCTGCGCGTCGGACGAAAGCAATCCGCGCTTTTTCAGAACATATTTGCGCACGCTCAATCCAACGCCCGGCTGCTGCTCGTATCTAATGAGCGGCAGATGCGCGTCGAAAATATCGTGCGCGCCGTCGCGGTCGCCCTTTTTGATTTTTGTCACCACGTCGATCAGCAATTCCGGAAACGCGTAACCGGTCATCGCGCCATCCGCACCGCGCTCCATCTCGAAATCGAGAAACAGCGCGCCGTTGCCGGTGAGAATCGACATCGGCCGCAGCGAGCCGTCCTTCTGCCAGTTGCGAAGCGTGGAAATTTTTTCCAGTCCCGGCCAGTCCTCGTGCTTGAGCATGACGCAGGATTTGGAATCCATCACGATCTTGCGGATCACAGCCGGCGTCATAACGACTGTCAGCGTCAGCGGATAATCCTGCAACACCCACGGGATGTCGTCACCGATGGCTTCTGCCGCCTGCTTGAAGTAGCTCGTGATCTGGTCGTCGGTGCGCAGATGCGGCGGCGGCGCGATCATCACCGCGGCTGCACCGGCATCCATCGACGCCTGTGCAAGACTACGCATCGACGCAAAACCCGGCGCGGAGACGCCGACGATGATCTGCAATTTCGGATTGCGCTTGATGAAACGCGTGGCGACTTCAAGCGATTCGTTGCCTTCCAGCTTCGGCGCTTCGCCTAAGATTCCGAGCACGGTGACGCCGTTGCAGCCGACCTTGCCGTAAAAATCCGTCAGCCGGTCGATCGATTCATAATCGATCCGTCCGTCGTCGAAAAACGGCGTCGGGGCGATAGCGAAGGTGCCGCTGGCGTCGGGAGTGAGTTTCATCGAATCTTTTCTTCCTTCTTGCCGTCATTGCGAGGAGCGATAGCGACGAAGCAATCCATAAACAAAACTGGATTGCTTCGCTACGCTCGCAATGACGTTTACCCCAACACCGTCTTGCCGTTGCGGATTACGGTGACGTTGCGCGACTTCACGCGGCCTTCCAGCGAGATCACGTTGCCGTCGCGCCACAGATCGAACGACACGGTCTCGCCCGGAAACACCGGCGACGAAAACCGCGTGACGTGCTGTTTGAACGCATGCGGATCGTAGTCCGCATAAGTTTGTAGCACCGCGCGGCAACTCAAACCATAGGTGCACATGCCGTGCAAAATCGGCCGGTCGAAGCCGGCGCGCCTGGCAAATTCCGGATCCGAGTGCAGCGGGTTTCTGTCGCCGCACAATCGATAGATCAGCGCCTGATCGGGTCGTGTGGAAATATCGACGCTCATGTCGGGCGCGCGCTTGGGAATCGCATGCGGCTCTGGCTGGCCGTCGCCCGGTCCACCGAAGCCGCCGTCGCCGCGCGCGAAGGTTGACGCGACGATGGTCGCGAGCTTCTCGCCCTTCTCGTCCTTGAGCACGTTTTGGCGCAAAATCACCGCGCCCTTATCTTTACCCTTATCGAAGATGCCGAGGATCGAGGAATCGACCGTGATGTTCGCTTTCACCGGCAGCGGCTTGTGAAAGGTGATGTCGCGTTCGCCGTCCACCACCATCAGGCGGTTGATGTCGAGCACGCCCGCCTGCGCGCCCCACGCGGCGACGGACGCGTAGGTCGGCACCACTTTCAATTCGCGCGGCGTGAAGTAACCCTCGTTGACGAACGACAATTCCTTCTCATCCATCGGATCGGCGCCCATGCCGATGCCGACTGCGTAGAGCATCACCTCGCGGTCGGTCCATGCATATTGCTGGCCCAGGTTTTTCAGCGCCATCGCCTCATCGTATTTGATCGGCATGCGCGCTCCTTATTTCGGCGTGAAGAACGGCAGCGGCGCGCCGTCGGTCGGCTTCCACACGAGCTTGACGCGCTGGCCGATCTTCAAGGCCGTCAATTCGGTATCGACGAAATTCGTCAGCAGCGACGGGCCTTCGTCGAGCGTGACATAGCCGATGGCATAGGGTCCGGTCGGCGATTTGCGCATCAGGCTGTAGGAATAGATCGTGCCCTCGCCTTTGCTTTCTTCCCAAACGGTTTCGCCGCTATCACAAAATGGACAGATCGAGCGCGGGAAATAATGCGGCTCCTTGCACTTCGTGCAGCGGCGGAACAGCAGCTTGCCCTCGCGCGCGGCTTGCCAGAAATGCGTAGTCTCCGGATTCTCGACGGGCGCCGGATATTTTTTTGCCTCGGTCATGACACGCGCTCCAGGATCGCAGTGGATGCCGCGTGACGCACGCCGAGCAATCCGCCGGTGCCGTGCGCAATCGCAAGATCGCAATTCGGCACCTGCACCTTCGGATGCGCCTCGCCGCGCAACTGCCGCACCGCTTCGATGATTTTCGTGATACCGCCGCGGTTGATCGGATGATTGTTGCACAGCCCCCCGCCGTCGGTGTTCCACGGCAGTTTGCCGACGCCTGAGATCAGATTGCCGTCGGCGACGAATTTTCCGCCCTCACCCTTTTTGCAGAAGCCGAGATCTTCGAGTTGGAAGACAACTGTAATCGTGAAGCTGTCGTAGATCGACGCATACTTGATGTCTTTCGGCGTGATGCCCGCCTCCGCGAACGCCGTGGGACCCGTTCGCACGCCGGCGGAATAAGTGAGATCGAGGTCGCGGCCGCCGTTCGGACCTTTTGCGGATTCGCCGTGGCCGATCAGGCGCACCTGCGGCTTTTTCAGTTTCTTCGCGATCTCCGGCGTGGTGACGATGAGTGCACCGCCACCGTCGGAAACTACGCAGCAGTCGAGACGATGCAGCGGATCGGAAATCAGCGGCGAGTTGAGGACGTCCTCGACGGTGACGACGTCCTTCAGCATCGCGTGCGGATTGTATTGCGCGTGATGCGAGGCCGCGACCTTCACCCATGCCAGTTGCTCGCTGGTGGTGCCGAAATCGTGCATGTGGCGCATCGCGCACATGCCGTAGGCGTTGTGAGTCGTTTGCGCATAGGCGATCTCGAAATCAAGTTCGGGACCGTACACGCGCGGCGGCATCGGCGCGGTGCGCGGCTTTCCGGCGAGCGTAATCAGCGCGACCGAGCACTTGCCGGCGGCAATGGCCTGTGCGGCGTGGCCGAGCGCGATGATGTAAGAACAGCCGCCGGTTTCGGTCGAATCCAGATGGCGCAGTTTCGGCAGGCCGAGATAATCGGCCATCGTCAGAATGCCGCCGGGTGCGTCGCCCGCGCAGAAATAGCCGTCCACGTCGTGCTTCGACAGGCCTGCGTCCTCAAGCGCGCCTTTGGCGCATTCGGCGTGCAGTTGTGCGGTCGATTTATCCGGCGCATGGCGCGTGGGATGCTCGTAAATCCCGGCGATGTAGGCTTTTCCCTTGATGCTCAATCGTCTTCTCCGCTGGCGACATGCAGCGGAATATCTCGCCTGCCTTCACGCGAATGGCAAGCGCCAACGCGCATGCCGGGCGAACGCATGGGCTTATGCGAAAATCAGACGGCTATTCCGCCGCGATCTGCGGGGCGACCATCGGCGGCGGATTGACAAGGTCCTTGGCCAATTGCTCGTAACGCGCCTTGACCTTGGCGACCGACGCCTCCTTCACCGGCCCGTAACCGCGGATCTGATCGGGCAGCGACAGGATTTCGACCGCGATGTCCACGGTCTTCGGCGACAGCAGCCGCACCGCCGTCACCACGTCCTGCTCGTAGCCCTTGATGAGATTGCGTTCGAGCTTGCGGTCTTCCGAGTAGCTGAACGGATCGAAAATCGTGCCGCGCAGGAAGCGGAATTTTGTCAGCACGCCGAACAGCGATTTCACCCACGGGCCGAATTCGCGCTTCTTCGGACGGCCCGAAACGTCCTTGCCCGGCAGCATCGGCGGCGCGAGATTGTAGGTGAGTTTGAAGTCGCCCTCGAAATGCTTGGCGACTTCATGCGCGAAATCGCCATCCGTATAAAGCCGCGCGACTTCGTACTCATCTTTATACGCAAGCAGCTTGGCGTAGTTGATCGCAACCGCACGCGTCAGCGCCTCATCGTATCCACCGTTCTCGGCAACTTTTCGCACCTGATCGACAAGGTTGCGGTAGCGCGCGGCGTAGGCCTTGTTCTGGTATTGCGTCAGGAAATTCTCGCGATGCGCGATCACTTCATCGAGCGTCATCTGATCGAGTGTCTTCGGCGCATCATGGCCGTCGGCGTCCTTCATCATCGATGCGACACGCCCCGGGTCCGTGACGAACAGGCGTCCCAGACGAAACGCTTCGGTGTTCATCTTGATGCCGACGCCGTTGAGTTCAATCGCCTGCTCGATGGCGTTCGCGCCGACCGGCAACAATCCGGTCTGATAGGCGTAACCCATCATCATCATGTTGGTGGCGATGGTGTCGCCGAGCAGATTTTCCGCAGCCTTGGTGAAATCGACGAAGGCCGAACCTTTCTTCAAGGCGTTTTCCAGAACGAGATTCACCTTGCCGCGCTGGAAATTGAAATCGCGGTTATGGATGAAGTCCGCAATCGGAATGAGATGGGTGTTGACGATGCCAGTCGTGCGCGCGGAGTCGCACAGCGAAATCGTTTCCTTGGCAATGGCGACAACTTCGTCCGCGGCCATCAGCAAATCCGCCGTGCCGGTGACGATGCGCGAGCATGTCACCTCTTCGGTGTTCTGCGACAGCCGCACATGACTGAGCACCGCGCCGCCCTTCTGCGCGAGGCCCGACATATCGAGGATCATGCTGGCCTTGCCCTCGATATGCGCAGCCATGCCGAGCAGTGCGCCGATGGTCAGCACGCCCGTGCCGCCGACGCCGCCGACCGCAATATTGTAAGGCTTGTCCAACGATGGCTTTGAGGCCGGCTCCGGAAACTCGCCGAGATCGCCGAGATCGACCGGCGCGCGCTTGCGTAACGATCCGCCCTCAACGGTGACGAAGGACGGGCAAAAACCCTTCACGCAGGAATAGTCCTTGTTGCAGCTCGACTGGTTGATCTCGCGCTTGCGGCCGAATTCGGTTTCGAGCGGCTCGACGGAGATACAGTTCGACTGCACCGAGCAGTCGCCGCAGCCTTCGCACACGGCGGCGTTAATCATCACGCGCTTGCTTGGATCTTCCAGCGTTCCGCGTTTACGGCGGCGGCGCTTCTCGGCAGCACACGTCTGCACGAACACGATGGCGGATGCGCCCGGCACCTCACGCACCGTCTTCATCACGTCCTGCAATTCGTCGCGGTGCGCGAGCTTCGTGCCCGGCGCAATCGTGTCGGCCGGATAGGCGTCGGGATTTTCCGAGACCAGCCAGATTTCGCGGATGCCTTCGGAGTGAAGCTGGAAGGTGATCTGCTGCGGCGACAGATCGCCGTCGTGGCGCTGGCCGCCGGTCATGGCGACCGCGTCGTTATAAAGAATCTTGTAGGTGATGTTCGCTTTCGACGCGATGGCCTGACGAATCGCCAGCGAACCGGAATGGAAGTAAGTGCCATCGCCGAGATTGGCGAAGATGTGTTTTTCGTTGGTGAACGGCGCGATGCCGACCCACGGCACGCCCTCGCCGCCCATATGCGTGAAGGTCTCGGTGTTGCGATCCATCCACAGCGCCATGAAGTGACAGCCGATGCCGGCCAGCGCGCGGCTGCCTTCCGGCACTTTCGTCGATGTGTTGTGCGGACAGCCCGAGCAGAAGTAAGGCGTGCGGACGACCGGCGTCGTCACCTGCATCTGCGTCGCCTGACGGCCGTTGAACCAGTCGGCCTTGGCGCGCAGCATCTGCGCGATTTCGGGATTGAGGTTGAGTTGCAGCAGCCGTTCGGTCAGCGAGCTTGCCAGCGACGCAACGCTTAACTCTTCCGCGAACGGAAGGAAGCGTTTGTCGTGATTGTCCATTTTTCCGATGATGCGCGGGCGCACATCGTCACGCCAGTTGAACAGTTCCTGCTTGACTTGATTTTCGACGATCTCGCGGCGCTCTTCGATGATGAAGATTTCCTCAAGCCCCACCGCGAACTGCCGCACACCTTCCGGCTCCAGCGGCCACGGCATGCCGATCTTATAAAGACGCAGTCCGATTTTTGCGGCGACCTCCGGCGTGATGCCGAGCTCGCGCAGCGCCTGACGGATGTCCTCGTAGGATTTGCCCGACGCCATGATGCCGTAACGCGCGTTCGGCGAATCCATCGTGACGCGGTTGATCTTGTTGGCGCGCGCGAATGCAATCGCGGCGAAGCCCTTGTAGTCCTGCAACCGCTTGTCCTGCGCGAAACGGTCGTCCGGCCAGCGCAGGTTCAGTCCGCCCGGCGGCATCTCGAAATCGGACGGAATGATGAAGGGCGTCATCTCATCGTTGAGATTGATTTCAGCCGTGGTCTCGACGGTCTCTGTAATGACCTTCATGCCGACCCAGCAGCCGGAGTAGCGTGACATCGCGATGCCGAGCAGGCCCATCGCAATCATCTCGTGAATGGACGACGGATAGAGATACGGCATCAGCGCCGACATGAAGGCGTGGTCGGACTGATGCGGAACGGTGGAGGATTTCGCGCCGTGGTCGTCGCCTGCGAGACACAGCACGCCGCCGTTCTTCGCAGAACCCGCCGCATTGCCGTGACGGAAAACGTCGCCGCAGCGATCCACGCCCGGACCCTTGCCGTACCAGATTCCGGTGATGCCATCGAACTTCGCGCCTGGCGAAAGGTTCAGCTGCTGCGACCCCCAGATTGCGGTGGCCGCGAGATCCTCGTTCACGCCGGGCTGAAACTTGACGTTGTATTGTTCGAGGTGTTTGCGCGCGGCGAACAGTTGCTGGTCGTAGCCGCCGAGCGGCGAGCCGCGATAGCCGGTGACGAAAGCGGCGGTATTCAGCCCCATCGCGCGGTCGCGGCGCACCTGCGCCATCGGCAGACGCACCAGCGCCTGAATTCCGGTGAGAAAGACGTGCCCAGAGGCCTGCGTATATTTCTGGTCGAGACTGATCGGCCCTTGGTTGATTCCCATAATTCGCCTCGGTTTGCCCCGCAGCGCGGGGTCTGTTCTTCCCTGTTGAGGACCAGTCTAAGCGGCTTTCCGTTTCGAGCGCATCACAATTCGCGCAGGGCAGACCATTGTTTTACATGAGGTTTTGAGGCGCAATTTTAGGCTAAACGCCGCTCCCCGCCTCGCACCTTATGTCGCGGCGATGCTGCGCGCCGAAACGAGATTGCGCCACGCAGTTCTTTTTGCAGCGCGACAAAAATCCGTTCCCGCGCGCTGCGAAAATTTCACCGCCATTTGCCGATTCGCGCATCGCTGCATCCCGCCCTGCGCGGGAACGCACGCCCTCGCTGAACGGTTGTCCCATACATGCCGCAAGCCGTGCGGCCGCGATTGTGACGCGACTTCAATTTGCATGGAGGACACGACATGAGCATTTCAAACAGCGGCTGGGGATCGGACTACGATCGCGATCTCGCCAACCAGCAGACGACCGACGAGTTCGAGTTCAACCAGTCGGGCAAGCCGGCCAAGGCCGTCATCGGCATCGGTCTGCTCGTCGCCTTCGCCGTCGCGCTGGCATACTTCCATCCGGCCGATCGTCGCGCCTCGGTCGATCCCTCGCCGATGGCGAGCGACACTGCGCGCACCAGCGGCAGCCTGAACAGCGCGCCGGGCCAGACCACGGGTTCGGCGCCGTCAGCGCCGTCCAACTCGGCAAAATAACGACATTTCAAACGCCGCGGAACCAGAGCGTTCCGTGGCGATTGTCTTGTCAGGACAAACGATTGGAGGACTCGCCATGGCAGTCAATCAGAACGATCCGTATGAATCCGACGCCGAAATCCGACGCCGCGGGCAGCGGCGTTTCGAGGAAGACATGCAGGCCGATCCTGAACTGGCCGAAGGCGCATCGAGCGCCGGACGCATCGGACTGTTTGCGATCGCGATTCTCGTCATTCTCGGCGCTGTGTTCTACGGACTGAACAACCCGTCGATTGCGCCGACATCGACCGCGCAGACGACGACGACAGCTCCGAGCACGCCCGCTTCGCCGCCGGCCGGTCAGACAACGGGTTCGGCGACATCGACGCAGACTTCGCCGCCGCCGGCGTCGTCGCCTCCGGCAACCGGCCAGTCAGGCGATAACGGCAGCAACAGCACGTCGCCGTCGATGACCCCTGCGCCGTCGCCGTCGAACGGCGGCACCACGCAGCCGGGTGCGCCCGCGAACAACTAAGAGCTTGGAGCGCGCAAGGTAGCGTGAAAGCGCGTGACGATACGGCGGATACATCTCAAGGTGTCCGCCGTATTTTTATTGGAATTTGGCGTTGATCTCCGGATGAGGAACGGCGTTCGCGAATTCCGTGAATGTCCCCTTCTCGGCAATCTCGCGCGCAGCGCGGAAAAATCCGCCCCATGCCGACCGGGCCAGTGCGCCGCCGACGCTGATGCGCCGCACGCCCAAATCCGCAATTTCAGGGACGCTCATGCCGCCAGGCATGCCGACGAGAAGATTGACCGGCTTCGGCGCGACGGCTTTGACCACAGCGACAATGTCATCCTTCGATTTGATGGCTGGCGCGTAGAGGCAATCCGCGCCCGCTTCCGAATAGGCGAGCAGCCGTTCGATGGTCGCCTTCAGATCGGGCTGGCCGACGAGATAACTTTCGCAGCGGCCGACCAGCATCACATTCTGGCCGGTCGCGTCGATGGCCTTGCGCGCCGCGCGCATGCGTTCCACCGCCAGTTTGAACTCGAACAATGGCGCGCTCTTGTCGCCGGTCGAATCTTCGATGGAAATACCGGCGACACCTGTCGCCACGCCGCGCGTCACATTCGCGGCCACGCCTTCGGGCTCCTTCGCGAAGCCTGCCTCGAAATCCGCATTCACCGGCAGATCGGTCGCATCGCTGAGCACCTTCAGATGCGCCAATACGTCGTCCACCGACACATGGTTGTCTGACTTGCCGATGGTCCACGCAAAACCGGAACTCGTCGAGGCCAGCGCCTTGAACCCCATCCCGGCGAGAAGTTTTGCGCTGCCCGCGTCCCACGGATTGGGGATCACGAAACAGCCGCTCTCATGCAGCTTGCGGAAATTCGCGCGTTTTTGCTCGATGGACAGCGGCATTGAAAAATCTCCTCAGCGCATTGAAAATCGCGCCGCCTTATAGCCGATTTGCGGACGCGATGCCTGTTGACAGTGCGGTTCAAAAATTGGCGTAATCCGGCGGCTTTTGCTTTGCATTTCTTGCTCTTTTGCAAGTCTCGCTCTTATTGAATAGGTGATCCATGATCCGCCGTGCGTTGATCGCAGCTTTCGCTCTCCTGCCGGTTGCAGCGTCCGCCTATGAGATTAAGCCGAAGATCCCGGACGCCGGATTCAGCGACAAGCTGCAACCGGACATTGTCGGCCTCTCCAGCAATATCGAAGGCAGCAAGGCTGCAGCGATCTTCGAGACATATTTGAAAGATTTGCCTGGTGTGAAGCCGGAAGCCACGCAGGCGAAATTCGGCGGCACCAACGTCACCTATGTGACGACGATGAAGTTCACTTCGCCTGCCACGAGCGGGCATCCGGGCGAATCCATGTCGGCGATGTTCTCCTCGCCCGCCAGCGCCAACCGCGCCTATTACGTTTCGCGCAGTCTCGGTTTCGCCGACGACAAGCAGCCGTCCAAATCCGAGATGATCGACCGCGTCACCAAGAAATACGGCACGCCGACCGCCATCGGCGACGGCAAGGTCTATTATTTCTACAAAGCGGGTAAAGCGATGTCGGTGAAGGAGAAGTATGCGACGCCGCAGGCGGCCGTCGATGCGTTGAACGCGCCGCTCAATCCGAAAGCCGCCGTTGCCCTCAACGATGCCAACGGCCGCGGAAGCTGCGTGGCCATGCTCAAGCGCGTGGAAGCCTCAGACAAGACACTTCCGAAACTCGCCGACGACGCCAAGGCCGCAAACTGCGACGGCCTCGTTGCTGTCGAACTGACCAACGGCATCACGCCGGATCGCGTCGGCAAGGCGGACTTCACGCTGATCGACTTCAAGCAGATCGCCAGCGCCGCCAAGATCGACGCCGACGCTTTCGCCGCCGAGAAAAACGAATCGCTCAACAAGACGCCGATGGGCAATTCGCCGAAGCTGTGATCGCTTGTTTTGATCGCGTTATCTAAACGCCTCTGAACAGCACGCCGACGACCAGCACAACGTAGGCAATCGCCAGCACGTTGAACACCCGCGCGGCATTGATGATCGGCACCCGCACGCCGGCGTAATGCATGAAGAACGCGACCAGCGCGAGCACGATTGAGATCAGAAAGAATGCCACTGACGGCGGCGTCAGCACAAACCAGCTGTAGCGGCGGCGATAGGCGTAAGCCATGACGGCCTCCTTGAAGCGTTTAATTCAAATGACGCTCGACAACGCGGAGGAACCGTAAAAGTTCGAGGGCGACGCTATCGCGCCGCCCTTTTTCAATCACCAGTAACGGCGGCGCCAGTAGCGGCGGCGCCAATACCTGCGGCGAACGCCCCAATATCTGCGGCGGCGATAACCCCAGAAGCGGCGGCGGCGCCAGCCCCGGCGATAACCCCAGCGGCGGCGGCCCCAGCGGACCTGCTCGACCTTTGCGTCATCGAGGTCGTGCTGATCGGCAAGCGCAGGCTGTGCGCCCTCTTTTGCGTGCGTGGTGTCGTCGATGAGATTCTGCGGCGACAAAGGCGCGGCTTTGGCGGCGGCAGCGAATGCGGCGGCGCCGATTGCGGCACCGACAGCAGCTTTCAGAAATTCCCGGCGTTCCATGCTCTCCTCCGTTCTGGCTGGCGTTGTTACGACGCGCCAGCCTGTCGCAGGTTGCATGAATGCAAACTGAATTTGCCGTTCAGCTTCATTGCTTCTGTTGTTGTTGCTGCATCTGCTTGAGCATCTCGATGGAATGCTGCTGCAACTTCTTAATCAGCGCGTCCGAATCCTCGTCGTCGGCCTTTTCCTGTGCCTTCTGCTCCTCCGGCGAGACCGGCGTGCCTTCCGGATCGCGGCAATTCACTTCCTGCGCCTTGATGCCGGTCCACGGCGCACCGTCGCTGTTCTCAGTGCACATCACGAGGTCCTTGGAACCTGGCGGCACGACTTTGACGCAAACGACGGTGCCGATGCCGCCTTTCACCGCCATGTTGCAGTTGACCTCGCACTGCATCGCCTTCGGGCCCGCGTTGCTGAACGCAACGGTGACGACGCCCTTTTCGAATTTGCAGGTTGCCGTCGCGTCCGCGCGCGCCGGTGTGGCCGCGAAAATGACGGCCGCAGCAAAAATCAAATACTTCATGAAAAATCCTTTTCCGAAAATTCAGTGAAACGAGGATGCCAGCCCCACCACCTGCGCGTCGAGTCCGGCGAAGCCATGATGACCCGCAGCCTCGCAGGGATCGCCATTTTCAGCGCCGCCGCTCACCCACGACACCCGCGCGCGTCCCGCAGACCATTTGATGAAAGGATCGACGCCGGCTGGCTGCGTGAACCTGCAACCGTCCTGGCGGTGATGGATGACGAGCGTGCGCGGTAATTTTTCGGGCGAACCGAGGATCGACATCACGCTCGCCTGCCCGCCGGATTCCGGCGACAGGAATCCCGACGTCAGAACCAGCGCATCGGGCTTTGCGCCCGCGGCAATTCCTTCCGCCGCGCGCTGAGTGCCGCGGCTCGTGCCGATCACGACCACAGGCCGCTTGATCGCCGCCATGTAATCGACGGCGGCGGGAAGGCTGCCGCTGGAATCGAGCACGAGAACCGCAAGTCCCCGCCCCGCATAGGCCGAGCGCGTGCGCACAAGCTGGTTGCCGCCGAGCGAGCCGATGGAGCCGCCCGGACCTGCGTTGATCGAACCGCTGCCGCCCGCCATCAGGATGACGCTGCCGCGCGGCGACGCAGGCTTGATAAGAACCGAGCGCGAGCCGCCGACCTCGACGGTCTCGTCGGCGCGGACGGTTTGGGTCAAGGCGAGCACGGCAACAAGACCGGCAAGCGCGGCCATATGATGGACGAACATGGACTTCTCCCGGCTGCGGCCGGATTCGAGCGACCGGCCTGTGCAATTTGTCGCGGGGGACTCTTCCGCGTTCAAGTCACTTTTTCCGAAAACCGAAATGCCAGAAGCCGAACGCCAAGAGCGCGTGGATCACGACCGTGCCCCAGGCCGTGGCATTAGCAAGGCCCGATGTGATGCCGAGAATGATCGGCACGGCGGACACGACGTAATAGATGAACGCCGCGCGCAGCACCGCTGTTTTCGCCTCGCTGGAAGGCACGCTGCGTATCCAGAAAAATATCAGCGCCATGAAGATGAGCGCCGCGCCGAGAATGCGCGCGAGCATCGTGCCTGCGGGATTGAGCACGACGCCCATCGGCGCGACGGTCATATCGGGGACGAGCAGAAAGCCGACGCCGAAGATGGCTTCGTTGAGCGCAGCGAGAAGAAGGAAAAGTGAGAGTGGCATGGGTGAACCTTCTCGATATTGAAAGTGCCGCTTGACAAATAGGATTATATTCTTATATTGCCGATTTCATGACTTTGGAAAAGACGATGCTCGGATTTCACGCACCTAAGACTACACGATCAAGCAGCCAGGCAATTCGCCTTTCTGATCTCGATACGAAATTTAGCGGGTTGAGTTTCAAGATTGCGGCTTTGCGCTTTTCAACATTGTTGCGGAAATTCGATCCCGATCAGCCGCGCGCCGAACAAGGCCGATGGACGGATCGGTACAGCCAACCCATTATCTTCGAACGCTGAAACTATATCAATTTCTGGCTTGGCAAGTGAGGATTGGCGAATGAATAAGGACTTGGCACGACAGATGATCCGGGTGAATTTTCGCTGCTCGAGAGAATTGCAAGAACTTATGATGTTGCTGAAAGAACAGCTCAGTGCCGATGAATACAAAATACATGCGAAGAATATAGCTACCGCCATAGCCGGTATCGGCGATGCCCTCACGAACACCGCGATCTCGTCTTTCCCTGAACTTGAGAGCGAAATCGAAACGAGCCTGTCAAAGTATGGGCGGTTTATCTAGGTCTATTGGATGGCCACATGATAATCGAATGAACAATTACTCAATCACGCACGTCGTGTATTCGTTCTCGATACTGCGATATCCCTCGCGCTGCTTCGACAATTGCGAATATACATCGAATAGCTTTTCACCGGGATCGAGAATTCTCGTCACGCTCGCCGTGCAATTTTTACCGTCGACCTTTACAGTCATCGTCACCGTATAATTTTTTGGATGACTTACGCGCGCAATGGTCGATTGATCGATGACTTTGAAATATGTCCCGTCGTTCTTCTTTCCCAACGCTGATTTTGAATCGCCCTTGCTCACATTCTTTGCATCAAACTTGTCCTGGACGGTTCCGTCTGGATTTAAACGAATGTGGATATCCACGGTATTTCCGAAAACGCCGGCACTTGGCGTCACGCGAACGGATTTCGTCTTGTAGAAAATGTGGATATTTGTGGCTTCATCCTTTGCCATCGACACCGAAGGCGTCGACGATAAAAAAAGAGCCACCGCAAAATATCGGACATTTAAATCAAACGATTACATCCTCACAACGGAATATTGTCGTGCTTCTTCATCGGCGTATCGACATGCTTGTCCTTCAGCATCGCCAGCGCACGCGCGATGCGCTTGCGCGTTGAGTGCGGCATGATGACGTCGTCGATATAGCCGCGCTCGGCGGCGATGAACGGCGACAGGAAACGATCCTCATATTCCTTGGTGCGCGCGGCGATTTTTTCCGCGTCACCAATGTCCTGACGAAAGATGATTTCCACCGCACCCTTCGCGCCCATCACCGCGATCTGCGCCGTCGGCCACGCATAGTTCATGTCCGCGCCGATTTCCTTCGACGCCATGACGTCGAACGCACCGCCGTAGGCCTTGCGTGTAATGACGGTCACCAGCGGCACCGTGCATTGCGAGTAAGCGAACAACAGCTTCGCGCCGTGCTTGATGAGACCGCCGTATTCCTGCGCGGTGCCCGGCAGAAATCCCGGCACGTCGACAAAAGTGACAATCGGAATGTTGAACGCGTCGCAGAACCGCACGAAGCGCGCGGCCTTGCGTGACGCGTCGCTGTCGAGCACGCCCGCCAGCACCATCGGCTGATTGGCGACGAAGCCGACCGTCTTGCCCGCGATGCGTCCAAAACCCGTGACGATGTTCTTCGCGAAAGTTTCCGCAAGCTCGAAGAAATCGCCCTCGTCCACCACCTTGTAGATCAGCTCCTTGATGTCATAGGGCTGGTTAGGGTTCGCCGGGATCAGCGTATCGAGCGAATCGTCCACGCGCTCGATGTCGTCGAAGCTCGGCCATTCCGGCACGCCCTCGGTGTTGTTCGCCGGAAGGAAATCGATGAAGCGCCGCATCTGCAACAGCGTCTCGACATCGTTCTCGAACGCGCCATCGGCGATGGAAGATTTCGTCGCGTGAACCGACGCGCCGCCGAGTTCTTCCGCCGTCACCACTTCGTTGGTCACGGTCTTCACCACGTCGGGACCGGTAACGAACATGTAGCTCGTGTTCTTCACCATGAAGATGAAATCGGTCATCGCCGGCGAATACACGTCGCCGCCCGCGCACGGGCCCATGATGACGCTGATCTGCGGAATGACGCCCGATGCCTGCACGTTACGGCGGAACACATAGGAGTAACCGGCCAGCGCCGCGACGCCTTCCTGAATGCGCGCGCCGCCCGCGTCATATAGCCCGATGATCGGCGCGCGCGCCTTCAGCGCCATGTCCTGCAATTTGGTAATTTTCAGCGCGTGCGTTTCCGACAGCGAGCCGCCGAACACGGTGAAGTCTTTCGCGAACACGAAAGTCGTTCGTCCGTTGACGGTGCCCCACCCCGTCACCACGCCGTCGCCGGGGATTTTATTTTTCTCCATGCCGAACTCGACCGAGCGGTGCTCGACGAACATGTCGAATTCCTCGAACGAGCCTTTGTCGAGCAGAAGCTCGATGCGCTCGCGGGCGGTGAGCTTGCCGCGCGCGTGCTGCGCCTCGATGCGCTTGTCGCCGCCGCCCTTCTTGGCGCCGGCGCGGCGGTCGTCGAGTGCTTCGAGAATGGTCTTCATGTGTAGCCCCAAATCGGCGCGGCCGGGGCCGCTGTCATGGATGTCGTCAAGCGTTCTAGCATGCGGTCTGCCCTGGCGAAAACCGGCTGAAATCCCGGCATGCCAGATGCGTGGAGCCGTGATAAACTGGCCTTTTCAGGGGATTTCAGCCGATGACGGACATTCCAAGACCGGAAGATGTTGGCGCTGTCACCGGCAGCGTGCGCGTGCTGTTGCGGCTGGAGGGGCTGGCGCTGTTCGGCCTTGCGGTCGCGCTCTATTCGCAGACCCATCTGTCGTGGCTGGCTTTCGCCGCGCTGTTTCTGGTGCCCGATATCAGCTTCCTCGGCTATCTCGCCGGGCCTCGTATCGGTGCCGCCGCCTATAACGCCGCGCACGATACCTTCGCGCCGATTGCCATCGTCGTCACCGGATATTTTCTTGCGGCGAATTATATCGTGCTCGCGGTCAGCCTGATCTGGCTCGCGCATATCGGTTTCGACCGCGCGCTCGGCTATGGGCTGAAATATCCGGCCGGATTCGGCTACACCCATCTCGGCCTCGTCGGCAAAGCCAGGCGCCCGGTCGAGATGGATGTGTCGTAGGATTCAGCGCGCGGAGTTTTATCGCGGCGGACGGCTCGGCACGAAGTAGCTCGACTTGTGCACCACCTTGCCGTCGCGCGTGGTGATGACGTCGACAAGCTCCATCGTCACCTTTTCGCCGTCGGGCCTGGTCGCGGTGAGGATGGATTCGGAGACGAAATGATCGTCGCTGCCGTAAAGCGCGACACCCTCGAAATGCAATCCCGGCAGTCCGGACATATCCTTGGCGAACTGCTCGGCGACGGATTCCTTGCCCTTGTAGACTTTCGGAATCCCGTGGCGCTGGTACGACGTGTCGTCATTATGCATCGCCATGATGGCCGGAACGTCATGCGCGTTCCAGGCGGCGTTGTAACGCGTCGCGAATTCCTTGAAGGATTCTTTCGGCATTTTCACTCCCCGGATTCTCGTTGGAGCGAAGCCTAGCGAAATTTTTGCGAAAGAAAAGGAGTTAACGCAGCCGCCCGGACAGGCGCATCACGAAAATCAGGACTTCGGCCACAGCCTTATAAAGCTCGTTCGGAATTTCGTCGCCGAGTTCGACATTCGACAGCGCACCCGCCAGAACCTCGTTTTCCTGAATAGGAATATCGTGCTCTTTGGCGATCTCGACGATCTTTTCGCCGAGCGTGCCCTTGCCCTTGGCGACGACGCGCGGCGCGCCCTTCTTGTCGTAGTGCAGCGCGACCGCGAGCGTGTTCTTCACGTCCGTGCTCATGAGGCGCGATCCAGAAAATGACCGGCTACGGCTTTCGCAGGCTGCGGCGGCGCGCCGTCGCCGATCACGATGTCGCCCGGCTCCAATGCAGCTTCGCGCAAGGCATGCGTGAGCTGCGGCGCATTGGCACGCAGTTGCGCGGCGGTCTGCGGACGCTCCGCCCACATGCGCACCGACGCGCGGTCGCCACTTAGGGTGACCTGCGCATGGACGGGTCCGGTCGGCTCGACGTTGAGCGAAAAGCGCGCTTTCCAGATTTTTCGTGACGGATCTGCGCTGATGCCGCCGCCGTCGCGCGAAATCTCGAATTGCGCCACGGCTGTGCCCTGCGGCGTCGCGAACGGAATCTCGAAATTCCAGCGTGGCGCCGTCGCATCGGGCCGCATCGCCTGCGCGTCCACGCGATCCGGCAACGACGCCACCTGCAACAATGTCTGCCGCGCGATGGCGGCGTCCGCATCATCAACCAGATGTCTTGCCACAGCGGCCGGTTCGGCATCGTTCGCAATTGACGGCGAAGCGACAGGCTGCGCCGAAGGAGCCGCGCCCCGAAATGGCGGCGGCGGAACGTCGGTGGACTCGAAGCTGGCAGCCGCCTTCGATGCGGAACTGTTCAATGCATGCGGCGCATTCGCTTCGTTGGCGAACAACGCCGCAACAGCATCGCGCACGCCTTTCGGAAACGCCTGCAAGACTTCCTGCAACGAGGTCAGCCCAGTGCCGGCAGCGGTCGCACGCGCTGTTGCAGCGGGAAGCGACTCCGATGGCGCATAGATGCGGATTTTCGGATCGATGGCGCTCTGTTCGTCACCGATGTGGATGGACGCCTGCGGCAGCAGAACTTCGTCATATTCGACTGCGGGTGTCTGCCCCGGCACCAGCGGCGGCGAAGCAGACTGGCCGGTTTGCGTGGTTTGAGGCTGCGCCTGCTGTTGAGGTGCGGCGTTCGTAGCTTGCGGTGAATTCGGAAACGGAGCTTCGGGAGTTTCAATCGATCCCGCCTGAGGCTGCGGTACGCTATTTCCCGCGGGCGTCGATGGCGTTTGAACCGGCGATGTCTCCGCCGCATCGCCAAGCCAGGACGCAACCGTCTGCCGGAAAACGATCAGCGCGGCTTTCAGATCGGGCGTATCGTTCTCGCCCGCGAAGTTTTGCAGAATCGCGGGCTGCGCGTCCGGCGCATCGGATGACGGGCTCGCTTTCGCCGCCAGCGACTGTTCGAGAAAAAGTCCCGACTTCTCGAAAGCGGTCTTCACGTCATCGCCCGACAGATTGGTGTCGAGCTGCGGACGCACGGACAGCAGCCTCGCCGCAGCCTCCTGCAACGCCGGCGGCAGCGATTGCAGCGTTGCTGCAACATTGAGATTGGCGAACAGCGGCGACAGGCTCGCCTGTTTCGCCGCAGCCGATTGCGCGGCGACCGCAACCGCAATCGTCTCGACATTGGTCAATGGACGCGCGGCGCGCGGATCAATCGGCGCGTCGATCTGCGGCGCGATTTTCGCAGCCGCGATATTCGGCGCGACACTGGTGGCGGGCTGCGGCGTACTTGGAGACTCGTCGAGAGCCGGCGCAGCGACAGAGGCGGATGACGACGACTGCGATGAAAGGGGCAATGCTGCCGAAGATGACGGCGCAACGTCGCCGTCGCCCGGCTGCGGCACGATGGCGAGCTTGATCCCCTGCTCGGTCTGCGACACCGCAAGCTGCAAGGTCTGGCCGGCCTTCAGAGCGACTTCGGACTGAACGTCGATCGACAGGCTCGCAATCGCGATCCGCACCAGATTTGCGTCGAGCACCTTCAGCACCGTGGCATCGATCACGGTGCCGGGCTGCAACACCGCGCCGGGCGTCACACCCTGCGCGCTGATAGTCGGGAAAATGGGATTGATCGCGACGGCCATCGGCGGAAGTTACCCTCCGCGTCGTAAACCTCTCGTTAACTTAAACGTTCAGGCCAGAGCCTTTATGACGAGGGCTGCCGCCTCGAAATCGCGCAGCCGCGCGGCGCGGCGCGCCTCGACCTCCTCGTCCGCGCCCCATTTGTCGCGATTCCAGTCCTCATCGACATGCGCTGCCGCCCACACCTGCTCGGGGCCGAGAACGCCCTCTTTCAGAGCCAGCGCCAGCAAGGCCGATCCTGTGATCGTGGTCGCGACATGCATCGCCGCGACCGGCCAAACGTCTTTCGGCAATTTCTCGCGCGCTGCCGCGATGGCCGCGTCCGGCTGCGCCACATGCACCACGCCTTCGGTCAAAATGAAATGCGCGCCGAGATCGTCCGCTGCCCAGCGCAGCACCGGATCCCAATGCTGCGCCTGACGCGCGATCAGCTCCTCAGGAAAGCCAGCGCGATAGAACAGCAGATCCGATCCGAAATATTTTGCAATGTCGTCAACGACGGCCTGCGTGTTGTCCGCAACGCCGTCGATGGCGCTGTTGGCCAGGCGCGTCAGCGGCATCGACATCGGATCGATCTGCTCGCCCTGCGCATTCCATTCCGCCGCCATCGCCTCGGCGATGTCGCGGCTTGGCGCGATGAGCGGTTTCTTGCCGGGGGTGCGGATCGGCTTGGCATCGAGCGCGACAGCAAAACCGCCGTCGGCTTCGGCGACCGACGCATCCTTATAGAACTTCGCGCGCAGCGGCGTGCGCGACGATTTCCGCGAGGCCTCGCGCGGATCGAGCGGGGATTTGCCGGCCACCTCGTCGAACAGTTCACGCATCGCCGGAAAATCCCGCTGCCTGAGAGAAGCCGCCTGTATAAAGCAAGAGCGGCGGGCGCACTAGCGCGTGGCGCAGCTTCGCGAATATGCGGCGCGCTCGTTCGGGCCAAGGCCCATCGCCGCACCCTCGTCGAGACAATTTTGGATGCGGCTGTTGAACGAACGCCGCCGTTCCGGCTTGTAAATCTGTTTCGGCGGGCCGTCCTGCTCGACGAGGCTCGGCGTCGTGTTCTGCAACTCGAACTTCGGCGGCGAATTCATCTGCGGCACCTGCGGCACGGTGATTGGCGGCGGTGGCGGAGGCGGCGGCGCGGTCGGGAACGGAATCACGGGCGACGTTCCCGGTGCCGGCGGAATTTGCGCGGAGGCAGGATGAGCGCCTAACAGGAGCGCAAAAAGCACAGTCATGCGCGGGCTCGACCCGCGCATCCATCTGCTGAAAATTTCGCCGGCGAGATGGATTGCCGGGTCAAGCCCGGCAATGACGATCTTTGTCTTCATTCAAATCATGTGGGGCGGCGGCGGCGGTCTTCAACCATCATTCTTCCGGCGCGTTCTCGATCGGATCGAAGCGATCCGCCTCAAGCCCCAACAGGTTCCAGGATTGCAGCATGTGCGGCGGCAGCGGTGCGGTCACGTCGATGAACCCGCCGCGCGGATGCGGAATGACGATACGCCGCGCCAACAGATGCAGGCGATTTTGCAGACCGCCCGGCAGCTGCCAGTTTTCCTTGTTGAAGTATTTCGGATCGCCGACGATGGCGTGATCGATATGAGCCATGTGCGCGCGCAGCTGATGCGTGCGTCCGGTGACAGGCTTCAGCGACACCCATGCCAGTTTCTGCGCGGACGATTCCACCACCGCATAATATGTCACCGCATGCGCGGCACCCTCGTCACCATGCGCCGCGACCCGCATGATCGAATCTTCTTCGCTCTCTTCTTTCGCCAGATATGTCGAGATGCGGCCCTGCTTCGGTTTCGGCACGCCTGCCACCAGCGCCCAGTAAATCTTGCGCGCGGAGCGATGGCGGAACGAGCCGGTCAATGCAGAGGCCGCAAAGCGCGTTTTCGCAACCAATAGACAGCCCGCGGTTTCGCGGTCGAGCCGATGCACGAGACGCGGCCGCTGACCCTTGGCATCGCGCATCGATTCCAGCATCTGATCGACATGCTTGCTCAGTCCCGAACCGCCCTGCACGGCGAGACCCGCTGGCTTGTTCAGCACCATCAGATCGTCGTCCTCGAACAGAATCATCTCGCGCAGCGCATCGCGCGCCTTGGTCGCAGCTTCCGACAGTTCTCCGCCGCCCTTCGGCGCGTCGAGCTTGAGCGGCGGAATGCGGACGCTCTGGCCTTCCTCGAGCCGATCCTTGCTGTCGGCGCGCTTGCCGTTCACGCGCAACTCACCCTTACGAACAATGCGCTGGATGTGGGAGAACGACAGGCCGGGAAAACGATGTTCGAGAAAGCGATCCACCCGCATGTTGTTTTCATCCGCCGTGACCGTGACGGTCTGCACCTTGGTCGGCAGCGGCGGCGGTGCGGGTTTTTCTATTCTTCCGTCATCCTGAGGTGCGCGTTCCTTACGCGCCTCGAAGGATGATTTGCCCGTCGCCCTTCGAGGCTCGGCGGAACCGCCTCGCACCTCAGGGTGACGGCCTTTCGTAGCGAACTTCGGCCCGCGCCGCTTGGCATCGCGAACGGATTTCTTCTCCAGAGGCTTGCGGAAACGGCGGCTCATTTCGATTTGTCTTTTCTCAACTTCGCCCAATAGTCGAGCCGCTTGCGAATCTCGCGCTCGAATCCGCGATCCGGCGGATCGTAGAACGTCTGCCGTCCCAATGCTTCCGGCAAATAGTCCTGCCCGGAAAATGCCTCGGGCGTGTCGTGGTCGTATTCGTAGCCGCCTCCATAGCCTTCGGACTTCATCAGCTTGGTCGGCGAGTTGAGAATATGCTTGGGCGGCAACAGCGAACCGCCCTCCTTCGCCGTCCGTATCGCGGCACCGAACGCCTTGTACGCCGCGTTCGATTTCGGCGCGGTCGCGAGATAGATCACCGCCTGCGCGATGGCGAGTTCGCCTTCGGGGTGACCGAGAAAATCGAACGCATCCTTGGCGGCATTAGCGATCACCAGCGCCTGCGGATCGGCAAGGCCGATGTCCTCCACCGCCATGCGAACGATACGCCTTGCCAGAAACAATGGATCTTCGCCGGCGTCCAGCATGCGCGCGAGATAATAAAGGGACGCGTCGGGATCGGAGCCGCGCACCGACTTATGCAGCGCGGAAATCAGATTGTAATGACCGTCGGCGGATTTGTCGTAGATCGGGGCGCGGCGCTGGAGAATCTCCTGCAACTGCGCGGCGTTGAACACTTCGTCGGTGCGCGCGGCACGCCAGACTTCGTCGGCCAATGTCAGCGCGGCGCGTCCGTCACCGTCAGCCATGCGCACGAGCACGGCCCGCGCTTCGGCGTCGAGCGGCAGCTTCCGGCCTTCGACTTCTTCGGCACGGGCATAGAGTTTCTCGACCGCTTGGGGATCGAGCGACTGGAACACCAGCACGCGCGCGCGCGACAGAAGCGCCGCGTTCAGCTCGAACGATGGATTTTCCGTCGTCGCGCCGACCAGCACCACCGTGCCGTCTTCCATCACCGGCAGAAACGAATCCTGCTGCGCCTTGTTGAAGCGATGCACCTCGTCCACGAACAGCAGCGTGCCCTTGCCCATCTCGCGGCGGGATCGCGCGGCGTCAAACACCTTCTTCAAATCAGCGACGCCGGAAAACACCGCCGAGATTTGCTCGAAATGCAGATCGGTCGCGTCGGCCAGAAGCCGCGCCACGGTTGTCTTGCCCGTTCCCGGCGGACCCCAGAACACCAGCGAGCCGAGCGTGCGCGTCTCGAGCATGCGCGTCAGCGCGCCGTCAGGTCCGAGAATGTGATCCTGACCGACGACATCGGACAGCGCGCGCGGGCGCAACTTGTCGGGCAACGGGCGCGGCGCATCCTGATCGAGGCCGGCGGCGGCGAAGAGACTTGCGGGCTGCTCGTTGCGCTTTGCGTTCATCCACCCAGCGTCACATTGATCTGCTGGCCGCCGCGAATGACGGTGATGCGCCACACGCGCGATTGGTCGAGCGCGGCCTTTGCAAGATCGCCGGTCTTGGCGATCTTCTGGCCGTTGACTGCGAGAATGACGTCGCCCTTGCGGAAGCCGACGCCGGCTGCGGGTGCGTTTTCGGCGAGGTCCGTGACAACGATACCCTCGACATTGGAATCGAGTTTCAGTTCGTCGGCGAGTGCCGGTGAAATGTTGGCGACCTTCGCGCCCTGGAACGGCGAACGCGACTTGATCTCGATCTCGTCGCGGCCGGTATCGGGCGCAACTTCCAGCGGGATGGTGAGCTTGACGAGCTTGCCGCCGCGCTGAATGTCGATTGCCGCCGTGCCGCCGAGAGGACGGGTCGCGAAGCGATAGTCGAACGTGTTGGGATCGTCGACGGTTTGCCCGTCGATGCCGGTGACGAGATCGGACACCTTCAACCCTGCTTTGGCCGCCGGACTGTTCGGCGACACGCTCGACACCAGCGCACCCGTCGGACGCGCGAGACCGAGGGTCTCCGCAATTTCCGGCGTGACCGTTTGCAGCCGTGCGCCGAGCCACGGACGCTGAACGGCCTTGCCGCCGCCCTTGGCGGAGGCAACGACGACGCGCACCATGTTGGAGGGAATCGCAAAGCCGATACCGACCGAGCCGCCGGAACGCGAATAGATCGCCGTGTTGATGCCGACCAGCTTGCCGTTCATGTCCACCAGCGCGCCGCCCGAATTGCCGGGATTGATCGCAGCGTCCGTCTGAATGAAAAACTGATAGTCGGTGATGCCGGCCTGCGTGCGCGCGAGCGCCGAGATGATTCCGTGCGTCACGGTCTGGCCGACGCCGAACGGGTTGCCGATGGCGAGAACGACGTCGCCGATCTGCGCGTCATCCGAATTGGAAAAATCCAGCGTCGGGAATTTTTCCTTCACATCCTTCAGGCGCAACACCGCCAAATCCGTGCGGCTGTCCTTCAGCACGATCTCGGCCTCGAACTCGCGCTTGTCGGACAGCGACACCTTCACCTGATCCGCGCCCTCGATGACGTGGTTGTTGGTGACGACCAATCCGTTGCTGTCCACCATGATGCCGGAGCCGAGCGAACGCTGCATCTGTTCGGGCTGCTGGCCGGGCACGCCGAAGAAACGGCGGAACATCGGATCGTCCATCAGCGGATTGCGGTTCTGCACCATCTTGGCGGCGTAGACGTTCACGACCGCAGGCTGCACGCGCTGCACGATCGGCGCGTAGGACAGCCGGACCTGACTGGGCGAGGTCGGAACGACTCGGTCCTGCGCAACGGCAGGCGCGACAAACAATACAGAAACGGCAAACGCAGAAAGAGCGCGGACAATGGTCATGGAAAATTCCCGGATGCGGTTGGCAGAGATATAGGCCGACTGGCGCGCAAAGAGAAGTCGGATATAAGGCCCGCTAAATGACAAAATCGCAATATATTTGAATGGGTTAGAAGGTCGCCGATTCCGTTATTGTGCCGAATAGCGATACTCGCAACTGCGCTCGCTGGCGGCGTTGATCGTACAGCACATCTGCATCGGATTTTTGAAGCGATCCACATAGGCACGGCAGCCTTCCCAGGCGGCGCTGCCCGCAGCAGACGCGGGTGCCGGAACGACCTGCCCCGACCCCGGCATCGGCACGTTCTCGTTCGTGACCGTTCGATCGGGCCCCACGCCCTTGATGACGCGGCCATCCGGTGTTGTGACTTGCGCGGCGGCATTTGAAGTCGCGGCAGCGACGAAGAAGGCAACTGCGAGCGGAAGATGTCGACGCATCAGCGGATTTCCTTGTTCATTTTCGCGCGGGCAAAGTTCTGACGAACGCCACCAGGGCCCTCACCTCAGCAGAACAAATATTGCAACACTGCACGCTGAAAAAGCAAACCCCGGCATCGCTGCCGGGGTTTCGTCGTCAGAGCGCAATCCTTGGAGTGCGATTGCGTTACCAGGTGCGGCGGACGCGGATATTACCCGACCACATGCCCTGATCCTTGAACTCGTAGTTGCCGGCCGGTTTGCCCAAACCTGCGTTGCCTGCGGCTGCGGCGTTCGCCGAGCCGACATGCGCGCCGTCGAGCATCGTGTAGAGAACCTCGCCCGAGAAAGTGAGATTCTGCACCGGCGTCCAGGCCGTGCGCGATCCTACCTGCCAGATGTTGAAATCCGGATTACACGTGCTGCCCGCGTTGAAGAAGGCCGCGGTATTGGCGCAGTAGATCGCGGTGGCGTTGGTGTTGTAGTCGACGTGGGTGTAGCTGCCGAACAGACTGGTCTGCCAGTTGGCGTCCCAATTGTGCTCGTAACCGCCCTGCACCGCCCAGACCTTCGTCTTTTCGACGCCGGTCCACGCGCCGAACACGCCGTCGAGCAGCACGCCCAGCGCAACACCCTGATAGAATGCCGGGTTGGCGCCGCCGCTGAACGAGACGAAGCTGTTTCCGGTGGTGCCGCCGATTGCGTATTTCGGAGCGCCGTCGGTGTAGATCGCGCTCATCGAAATCTTGTCGCCCTTGCCGGTCGGCAGATTCTTCAGCTGCAAACCGCCCTGAACGGCGAAGCCCCAGACGTCGGACGGATGTCCGCTCTGCTCGGTTGCTCCGTAGTAGCTGGGATGGATGTTATGGCCGGCGACCGAAAGCTGCGCGGTATATGCAGCCTGATCGATCTTGAAATTGCCGACGACGTCAGGCGCTGCGTTGCCGCCCGCGCCGTTGGTATAGGCCGATGCGAAGAACTGTGCACTGGTCGATGCGGTCGCGCCGTTGAACAGCGGTGCGCGGTCGATGGTGCGGGCGTCTTCGACGCCAACCTGCGCCGAAATGCCGTTGCCGAACTGCCAAGTGTACGCAATCTGCGTGATGCCGGTTGCGTTGTCATAGCCGCCGATCAGGTTGGACGTGTTCAGCCCGACCGGGTTTCCGCCCCACGGCGTCTGGAACGTGGAGACGGCCTTACCGAGCGTAAATCCGGCGAACTGCACGAAGCCGAAATCCATCGTGAGCGTGCCTGCCGAAGCGTTTTCGCCCGAGGTGTGCTGGAAGTTGCTCGACCAGAACGTGCGAACGACGCCGTACTCGCTCTGCGTCCGCGTGTCGATGTTGAGCTGTGTGCGGGTGCGCGTGGTGAAGAAATCGGAATTGCGGTTGTGCAATCCGATATTGCCGGAGTTGTTCCACGCCGGCTGGTGATGCGCGGTCGCGTTGAAGCTGGCGTCGAGCTGGGCGTAGCCGCCGAGCTTGATGCAGGTGTCCGTTTCGGGGACATAGTAGAAGCCCGCGCCGTAGAGCGAGCATACCTTCACGTATTGAATGGCTTTCGCCTTGACTGGCAGATCGGCCGCCTGCGCGCCCGAGAACGCGAGCACCATCGCCGCCGATCCCAGCGCAACGCATTTCATCTTAGTCATAACACCTCCAACGATTTCTATTGAGGGAGGGTTCAGCCCCGCGCCCCCACGGCTGCCCGCATGTGTCCGACATTTGCAAATGCGCTTGTGCGCGCTCATGCGAGTCGAACGCACCGGTCAGTGCGTGGGCGCATCTATGTTTTTCGATTGATGCGAGTCAGTTTGTCGTTATGCCGCATCGCGATACACGCGCATGTCACTCGCCTGTTACAAAGGTATTTCTGAAATGTGCGCGTTGTTCGCGGCGGCGGGCGGCGCGCAGCGTGACCGATCAAAGCAACGCAACGCTTGCAGGCATTTCTTTCATCGCACGCAACGACGAAGACGTAACGGTTGACGATTGCGGAGACTGAAATCCGCGCGAAGCGCACGCGCTTTCATATGAAAAACGGTACTGCGTGCGGGTGGCGGAAAAGTCACAGCACAAAAAAAGCGGCGCTTGAGGCGCCGCTTTTGAGTTTAAAGATTGTCGAAGCGGTTACGCCGCCTCGGTGTCGGCCTTGGTTTCCTGAACCGGACCCGAATCCTGACCGCGCGCGCTTTCGTCGCGGTCGACGAATTCGATTACGGCCATCGGCGCGTTGTCGCCGTAGCGGAAGCCGGCCTTAATGATGCGGGTGTAGCCGCCATTGCGGTCCTTGTAGCGAGGTGCCAGCACGTCGAACAGCTTCTTGACCTGATCGAGATCGCGCATCTCGCTGATGGCCTGACGGCGCTTGTCGAGGCCGCCCTTCTTGCCGAGCGTAACGAGCTTCTCGACGATGGGGCGCAATTCCTTCGCCTTCGGCAAGGTCGTCACGATCTGTTCGTGCTTGATGAGCGCCGCCGACATGTTGGCGAACATCGCCTTGCGATGCTCGGCGGTACGATTGAGTTTGCGGTGAACTTTACCGTGGTTCATTTGTCTTCTCCTTCGTCGCGACCGCTGTCGGACATTTGCTCAGGTGGGCTGCCTGCGTTCGCCCTTAAATCGCGGCTCGAATTAAGCCGCGATAAAACTCAGTAGTGATCCTCGAAACGCTTCGCCAGTTCGTCGATATTCTCCGGCGGCCAGCCCGGCACTTCCATGCCGAGATGCAGACCCATCTGGGCCAGCACTTCCTTGATCTCGTTCAGCGACTTGCGGCCGAAGTTCGGAGTGCGGAGCATTTCGGCTTCCGACTTCTGCACGAGATCGCCGATATAGACGATGTTGTCGTTCTTCAGGCAGTTTGCCGAACGCACCGACAATTCCAGTTCGTCCACCTTCTTGAGGAAAGCCGGATTGAACGCGAGGTCCGGAATGACTTCGGCGGTTTCCTGCTTGCGCGGCTCCTCGAAGTTCACGAACACGTTGAGCTGGTCCTGGAGGATGCGCGCGGAATAAGCCAGCGCATCTTCCGGCGTGATCGCGCCGTTGGTCTCGATCGTCAGCGTCAGCTTGTCGTAGTCGAGGATCTGGCCTTCGCGGGTGTTTTCGACGCGGTACGACACCTTGCGCACCGGCGAGAACAGGCTGTCGACCGGGATCAGACCGATCGGCGCGTCCTCGGGACGGTTGCGCTCGGCGGCGACATAGCCCTTGCCGGAGTTCACGGTGAACTCCATGCGGATTTCCGCGCCCTCGTCGAGCGTGCAGATCTGAAGCTCAGGATTGAGAACGGTGACGTCGCCGACGGTCTGGATGTCGGCTGCGGTCACGGTGCCCGGACCGGACTTCTTCACGACCATGCGCTTGGGGCCTTCGCCCTGCATCTTGATCGCGATGTCCTTGATGTTGAGAACGATGTCGGTCACGTCCTCGCGCACGCCGGCGATCGAGGAAAACTCGTGCAGCACGCCGTCGATGTGAACCGACTGCACCGCTGCACCCTGCAGCGACGACAAGAGCACGCGGCGCAGCGCGTTGCCGAGCGTCTGGCCGAAGCCGCGCTCGAGCGGCTCTGCGACGAGGGTTGCGAAACGGGTCGGGTCCGAACCGGCAGTCACCTGCAACTTGTTCGGACGAATGAGTTCTTGCCAATTCTTTTGGATCGTCACTTGTTCACCCATGCCATTCGATTACTGGCGTTGGAGGATTTGAAGCCGTAGCTTGCGCTGCGAAAAATTCAAAAAACGAACGCGGGCGCATATCGCCCGCGGCAGACAAATCAGACGCGGCGGCGCTTGCGCGGACGGCAACCGTTGTGCGGGATCGTGGTCACGTCACGGATCGAAGTGACGGTGAAACCTGCGGCCTGCAACGCGCGAAGTGCCGATTCACGGCCCGAACCCGGACCTGCGACTTCGACTTCCAGCGTGCGCATGCCGTGTTCCTGCGCCTTCTTCGAGACGTCTTCGGCAGCAACCTGCGCGGCATAAGGGGTCGACTTGCGCGAACCCTTGAAGCCCATCGTGCCGGCGCTCGACCAGGCAATGGTGTTGCCCTGCGCGTCGGTGATGGTGATGGTCGTGTTGTTGAACGACGAATTTACGTGCGCGATGCCGGAAGCGATGTTCTTGCGTTAGCGGCGGCGAACGCGTCCGGCGACTTCTTTACCCATGGTCTTTTTCCTTCAAGCGCGTCCGTCATGCCAGACGCTGGGGAATTTCAGGTGATCTCCGCCTCAAGCGAGCCGGATCGGTTTTGGTAGAAACGGAATTACTTCTTTTTGCCGGCGATGGCCTTGGCCGGACCCTTGCGCGTGCGCGCCTTGGTGTGGGTGCGCTGACCGCGCACCGGCAGGCCACGACGATGGCGCAAGCCGCGATAGCAGCCGAGGTCCATCAGACGCTTGATGTTCATGCCGACTTCGCGGCGAAGATCGCCTTCGACCATGAAGTCGCGGTCGATCATTTCGCGGATCTGCAGAACTTCCGCGTCGGTCAGCTGCGACACGCGGCGATCGAGCGGAATCTTCAGCTGCTCCATGATGGTGTTGGCGTTCTTCTGGCCAATGCCATGAATGTACTGAAGCGCGATCACGACGCGCTTGTTGGTCGGAATGTTTACACCGGCGATACGTGCCAAGGTCTTCGCTCCTGTCGCCGTCCTCGTTGGGCACGGCTATGAATTTCTTAAGTCGAACTAGTTGTCACAAACGCGAACACGACGCCCGCCCCAACTTTCGGGGTCCGGCATCGCTGGAAACATATCCGACTGGATAGGCCGCTTATTAAGGTATCGAACGGTGTTTCGTCAACCGCCAGATGGCCTTAGCAGCCTTTTTCGCAGCCGTTTTGGCCTGCTTTTTGGCCTACTTCTTGGACTTCCTGGACTTGCCCTTTTTGGCCTTCTTTTTCGACTTCTTGGACGCCTTTTTGGAGCCCTTCCGGGCCGCCTTGGAAGCCTTCCTGGACGCTTTTTTGGGCTTCGATTTGGTCTTTTTGGCCGACTTCTTGGCGGCCTTCGCAGAGGTCTTTTTGGACTTCCTGGCCGGCTTTGCCGGAGATGCGCCGAGCGCCTCAAGAACCCTGTTAATCGCGGAGGTAACGTTTCCTATTGTCATCATCCCATCCACAGTAATGAGTTTTCGTTTTTCAGAATAATAGTGGACTAACGGCTCGGTCTGAGCGCGATAGCTCGCAAGACGCTTGGACAACACTTCCGGGGTATCGTCGGCCCGGACTTCTTCGCCGCGCGCACGCATTTCCGCGACACGCTTCTCAACACGCTGCAACAGCGCACTCTCATTCACACGCAACTCAACGACTGCATCGAGCTTGAGCTGCTTTTTCTTCAGCAACTCATCGAGCGCGCGGGCCTGAGGCACCGTGCGCGGAAACCCGTCGAGGATGAATCCCCTCTTCGCGTCGGGCTGCTCGATCCGATCAGAGATGATTCCCACCACCACGTCATCAGGAACAAGCCCGCCTGAGGCCATAATATCCTTGGCTTTGAGGCCGATCGGGGTGCCCGCCGCGACCGCCGCCCGCAGCATGTCGCCGGTGGATAGCTGCACGATGCCGTGTTTTTCGACCAGCTTCTGCGCCTGCGTCCCCTTGCCCGCTCCCGGCGGCCCCAGAAGTATCAGCCTCATTTTAACGGCGTCCCCGCAGCTTGGATTTACGGATCAGGCCCTCGTATTGATGGGCCAGAAGGTAGCCCTGCACCTGCGCGACCGTGTCCATCGTCACGCTGACGACGATCAGAAGCGACGTGCCGCCGAGATAGAACGGCACCGAGGCGTAGGAAATCAGGATTTCAGGAATGAGACAGACCACCGCGAGGTAGATCGCGCCGATCACCGTGATTCGCGACAGCACATAGTCGATGTATTCGGCGGTGCGCTCGCCCGGACGGATGCCCGGAATGAAGCCACCATGCTTCTTGAGGTTGTCGGCGGTCTCGGTCGGGTTGAACACGATCGCCGTATAGAAGAAGCAGAAGAACACGATCATGCCGAGATAGAGCACGAGGAACAGCGGGCGGCCGTGCGCGAGCTGCGTCGTGATCGCCTGAAACCATTCCGGTCCCTTGCCGGCGTTGAAGCTCGCAATTGTCGTCGGCAGCAGCAGCAGCGACGAAGCGAAGATCGGCGGAATGACGCCGGAGGTATTGAGCTTGAGCGGCAGATGCGAGGACTGGCCTTCGAACATCTTGTTGCCGACCTGGCGCTTCGGATACTGGATCAGCAGACGGCGCTGCGCGCGCTCGACGAACACGATCAGCGCGATGATCGCAACCACCATCACGATGATCGCGAGAATCAGGAAGGTCGACAGCGCGCCCTGACGGCCGAGTTCGAGCGTGTTGGCGATGGCCGACGGCAGTTCGGCGACGATGCCCGCCATGATGATGAGCGAAATGCCGTTGCCGATGCCGCGCGAGGTGATCTGCTCGCCGAGCCACATCAGGAACATGGTGCCGCCGACGAGAGTGACCGTCGTCGAAAGACGGAAGAACAGGCCGGGATCGGACACGACATTGCTCGCGCCTTCAAGACCGACGGCGATGCCGTAGGCCTGGAACGCGGCGAGCAGCACGGTGAGATAGCGGGTGTACTGATTGATGACCTTGCGGCCCGACTCGCCCTCTTTCTTGAGGGCTTCAAGCTGCGGCGACACCGAGGTCAGAAGCTGCAAAATAATCGATGCCGAGATGTACGGCATGATGTTCAGCGCAAAGATCGCCATGCGGTTGATGCCGCCGCCGGAGAACATGTTGAACATGCCGAGGATGCCGCCGGCCTGCGACTTGAAAAGCTGGCTCCAGATCGTGGGATCGATGCCCGGAAGCGGAACGTAGGTGCCGAGGCGATAGACCAGTAGCGCGCCGAGCGTGAACCAGATGCGCTTCTTGAGTTCGTCGGCCTTGGCGAACGCCGAGAAGTTGAGATTTGCCGCTAACTGTTCTGCCGCAGAAGCCATCTTCAGGTTCCGATCCTAGTTCGCGTGGCCGCAGATTGTCGCGCCACCTACGTCTGTTTCCTTACGCAATCATATAGGACACAAACGCGCGGATACCCGTCACAACAACGGGATCGACTGACTCTTACGATGCCTTCTTCTTGCTGCGCTTCTTGGCTTCCGCCTTCTGTGCGGCAGCGTCCTTCGCCGGAGCCAGAATCTTCACCGAACCGCCGGCCTTCTGAACGGCCTCGACGGCCGATTTGGTCGCGCCGTAGACTTCGACGTTGATCTTCGACTTGAGTTCGCCGCGGCCGAGCAGACGCACACCGCCCTTGGCGCGGCGCAGAAGTCCTGACTTCACCAGCGACTCGGCATTGATCGTCGCGTTGCCGTCGAGACGCTTGGCGTCGATAGCTTCCTGGAGGCGATCGAGATTCACTTCGGTCAATTCGATACGGAAGATGTTGTTGAAGCCGCGCTTGGGCAGACGGCGATGCAGCGGCATCTGGCCGCCCTCGAAGCCCTTGATGCGCACGCCCGAGCGCGCGGTCTGGCCCTTGCCGCCGCGTCCGCCCTGCTTGCCCTTGCCGGAGCCGATGCCGCGGCCAATGCGCATGCGCTTCTTGCGCGAGCCGGCATTGTCGGCGATTTGGTTGAGCTTCATCGCTGTAATCCTTACTTCTCGCCGACGACGCGGACGAGGTGTTTGACCCGGGCGATCATGCCTCGCGTCGCAGGCGAATCCTGCAACTCGGCGACGCGGCCGATCTTGTTCAGATTCAATCCGATCAGCGTCGCGCGCTGCGCGGACTGACGCCTGATCGGACTGCCGGTCTGTTCGACCTTGATGGTTTTTCCGGACGCTTTGGCCATCGTCTTAAACTCCAGTCAGCGCGGATCAGTCCGCGGTCGCTTCGGCATCGCCACCGACGCGGCGCGATTGCAGAGCGGAAACCTTGATGTTGCGGCGGGCAGCGACCGAACGCGGCGAATCCTGATGCTTCAGCGCGTTGAAGGTCGCGCGAACCATGTTGTAGGGATTCGACGAGCCGATCGACTTCGCCACCACGTCGGCGATGCCGAGCGTCTCGAACACAGCGCGCATCGGGCCGCCGGCAATGATGCCGGTACCGGCAGGCGCAGCGCGCAGATAGACGCGGCCCGCGCCGTGACGGCCGGCAACGTCGTGATGCAGAGTGCGGCCGTCGCGCAGAGCGACGCGCGTCAGGTTGCGCTTGGCTGACTCGGTTGCCTTGCGGATCGCTTCCGGCACTTCGCGCGCCTTGCCGTGGCCGAATCCGACCCGGCCTTTCTGATCGCCGATGACGACGAGAGCCGCAAAGCCGAATCGCTTGCCGCCCTTCACCACCTTCGCGACGCGATTGATGTGGACGAGCTTGTCGACGAACTCGCTGTCGCGCTCTTCCCGATCTCGCCGGCCGCCGCGTTCGCGTTCACCTGCCATGATATCCAATCCTTCAGAGGCTCCCGCCTCATCCTTCGTTAAAGTTAGAAGCCTTAGAAGCTAAGTCCGCTTTCGCGGGCTGCCTCACCCAATGCCTTGACGCGGCCGTGGTAGAGATAACCGCCACGGTCGAAAACCACTTCCTTGACGCCGTTCTTCACCGCGCGCTCCGCCAGCAACTTGCCGACGGCCTTCGCAGCGTCGATGTTCGCGCCGGTCTTGCCGCCGTCGCGCATCGCCTTCTCCAGCGACGAAGCCGACGCAAGCGTCATTCCCTTCACGTCGTCGATGACCTGCGCGTAGATGTGCTTCGACGAGCGAAACACCGACAGGCGCGGACGGCCATTGGCCGAGCGGCGCAAAGCAAGACGCACGCGCTGCTTACGACGGGCATTCGTGACTTTGAGTTTCGACATGTCCGCTCCGTTACTTCTTCTTGCCTTCCTTGCGGAAGATGAATTCATCGGCGTACTTCACGCCCTTGCCCTTGTAAGGCTCCGGCGGACGGTAGCTGCGGATTTCCGCCGCAACCTGCCCGACCTGCTGGCTGTCGATGCCGACGATCTTGATTTCGGTCGGCTTCGGCACGGTGATCGTGATTCCCTGCGGGATCGGATAGACCACGTCGTGGCTGTAGCCGAGCGACAGCTGCAAATTCTTGCCCTGCATCGCCGCGCGATAGCCGACGCCGGTGATTTCGAGGTTCTTCTCGAAACCCTTGGTGACGCCTTCGACGAGGCTTGCGATCTGGGCGCGCGCGGTGCCGTACAGCGACTGCGCACGCTTGGTCTCGAAGCGCGGCGCAACGGTGATCGCGCCGTCCTTCATCGCAACCGACACGTCGTTATGCACGACGAACTGAAGGTTGCCCTTCGGCCCCTTCATCTTGACGGTCTGCCCTTCGACATTCGCGGTCACACCGGACGCGATCTTGACGGGGCGTTTTCCAACGCGTGACATTGCTCGTCCCTTCCTCAGAACACCGTGAAGAGAATTTCGCCGCCCACATTCGCGTCGCGCGCGTCGTGGTCAGCCATGATTCCCTTCGGCGTCGACAGCACCGAAATTCCGAGACCGTTCTTCACGCGCGGCAGGTTCTTCACCGAGGCGTAAACGCGGCGCCCAGGCTTGGAAACTCGCTCGATTTCGCGGATGACCGGCTCGCCATCGAAATATTTCAATTCGATCTCGAGTTCGCTCTGGCCGCTCTTGTGCTCAACGGCGGCGTAGCCGCGGATGTAGCCTTCGGCTTTGAGAACTTCGAGAACGTTGGCGCGCATCTTCGAGCCCGGCGTCGAAACCTTCGGCTTCGCGCGCAGCTGGGCGTTGCGGATGCGGGTGATGAGATCGCTGATCGGATCGTGCGTCGACATGCCCGCCCCCTTACCAGCTTGATTTCACGAGGCCCGGAATCAGGCCCTTGGAACCGAAGTCGCGGATCGCGATGCGGCTCATCTTCTGCTTGCGATAGACCGAGCGGGAACGGCCCGAAATCTCGCAGCGATTGCGGATGCGGGTTGCCGACGAGTTCCGCGGCATTTCGGCGAGCTTGATGGTCGCCGCGAAACGCTCTTCCACCGGCTTCTTCTTGTCGGCGATGATCGCCTTCAATTTCGCCCGCTTGGCAGCCGCGTTCTTCGTCATGCGCTGACGCCGGTTGTTCTTCTCGATCGAACTCTTCTTCGCCATCTAGGTCTCCATACCTTTCCGCGTTTGAGATGCTGAGTTCAGCAACTCACTGCCGGAACGGAAAATTGAATGCGGTCAGCAGGGCGCGCGCCTCGTCGTCATTGGTTGCGCTTGTGCAGATCGTGATGTCCATGCCCCAGGTCTCGCCTGACTTGTCGTAGTCGATTTCCGGGAACACGATGTGTTCTTTCAGGCCGAGCGAATAATTGCCGCGGCCGTCGAAGCTCTTCGGGTTGAGGCCGCGGAAGTCGCGCACGCGAGGCAGCGCGATGTTCACGAGGCGATCGACGAAATCGTACATCTTCGACTTGCGCAACGTGACCTTGGCGCCGATCGCCTGGCCTTCGCGCAGCTTGAAGGTCGCGATCGCCTTGCGCGAATGCGTGACCTGCGGCTTCTGGCCGGCGATCAGTGCGAGATCGTTCGACGCCAGTTCGACCTTCTTGCGATCGTTGACGGCTTCGCCGATGCCCATGTTGAGCACGACCTTGATAAGCGCAGGAACCTGCATCGCGTTCTGATAACCGAACTGCTCGGTCATCTTGGCGCGGATGTCCTTGTCGTACTGCGCCCGCAGGCGCGGAATGTATGCTGTCGCGGCCATCAGATCTCAGCTCCCGAGCTCTTGGCAATGCGCACCTTGGTGCCATCCTTCTGAATCTTGAATCCGATGCGCGTGCGCTTGCCGTCCTTGCCGACGTAAGCGAGGTTCGACAGGTGGATCGGCGCCTCTTTCGAGATGATGCCGCCTTCCTGAGCCTGCGTCTGCTTCTGGTGACGCTTGACCATGTTCACGCCGCGCACGAGCGCAACGTTTGCTGTCGGACGAACTTCAAACACTTCGCCGGTGCGACCCTTGTCGCGGCCCGACAAAACGATGACCTTGTCGCCCTTGCGGATCTTGGCGGCCATTACAGCACCTCCGGCGCAAGCGAGATGATCTTCATGTGGTTCTTGGCGCGCAGTTCGCGCGGCACCGGCCCGAAGATACGGGTGCCGACCGGCTCGGCCTGGTTGTTGATGAGCACGGCCGCGTTGCGGTCGAAACGGATCACCGAACCGTCGGGGCGGCGGATGTCCTTGCGCACGCGAACGACGACCGCCTTCATGACGTCGCCCTTCTTCACTTTGCCGCGCGGAATGGCATCCTTGACGGACACGACAATGATGTCGCCCACGGTCGCGTAACGGCGCTTGGAGCCTCCAAGAACCTTGATACACATGACACGGCGCGCACCGGAATTATCGGCCACGTCGAGGTTGGTCTGCATCTGAATCATTGATGCACCTCGTCCTCTTTCTTGCGCTTACCTGCGCTTAAGCTGTTTTTGCCTTCTCGCCCTGGATCACGATCCAGCGCTTCAACTTCGATAGCGGTTTGCTTTCCTCGATCCGAACCGTGTCGCCCGCCTTGAATTCGTTCTTCTCGTCGTGCGCGTGATAGTTCTTGGAACGTCGGATGGTCTTCTTGTAGATCGGGTGGGTGAAGCGGCGATCGACACGCACGACAACGGTCTTGTCCTGCTTGTCGCTGACGACGACGCCCTGAAGTGTCCGTTTTGGCATCGAGGCTTTCCCTTACTTCTTCTTGTTGTCGCGCTTCTGCGCGGCAACGGTCTTGATACGTGCAATGTCGCGGCGCGCTTCGCGCAGGCGCGAGGTGTTTTCGAGCTGGCCGGTGGCGCGCTGAAAGCGCAGGTTGAACCGCTCCTTCTTCAGGTTGAGAATATTCTCTTCCATCTGATCGGGGCTCATCGCGCGAATGTCGTCGATCTTCATCTGGGCCATCGTTCTTACTCCGCGATGCGCGCAACGAAGCGCGTCTTGATCGGAAGTTTGGCGGCGGCGAGTTCAAGCGCCTCTTTCGCCGTCTGCTGCGTCACGCCGTCGATCTCGAAAATCAGGCGGCCGGGCTTCACGCGGGCAACCCACAATTCAGGCGTGCCCTTGCCGGAACCCATGCGCACTTCGGCAGGCTTCTTCGACACCGGAACGTCGGGGAAAATGCGGATCCAGACGCGGCCGGCACGCTTCATGTGACGGGTCAGCGCGCGGCGCGCGGCTTCGATCTGGCGCGCGGTGATGCGCTCCGGCGCCATCGCCTTCAGGCCGAACTGGCCGAAAGACAACGTCGCGCCCGACGAGGCGGTGCCGTGAATTCGGCCCTTATGCGCCTTGCGGAACTTTGTCTTCTTTGGTTGCATCATGGCTTACGCCCTCAAACCTTCTTCAAATTTCAATCAAGCCGCATCGCGGCGCGGCGGACGTCCGCTGTCGCCTTCGGCCATACGCTTGTCCTGCGCCATCGGATCGTGCTCAAGAATCTCGCCCTTGAAGAGCCAGACCTTGACGCCGCATGTGCCAAACGTCGTGAACGCGGTCGCAACGCCGTAATCGACATCGGCGCGCAGCGTGTGCAGAGGCACGCGGCCTTCGCGATACCATTCCATGCGCGCGATTTCGGCGCCGCCGAGACGGCCCGAACAATTGATACGAATGCCCTGTGCGCCGAGACGCATCGCGGACTGAACGGCGCGCTTCATGGCGCGGCGGAATGCGACGCGGCGCTCGAGCTGCTGCGCGATCGATTCGGCGACAAGTGTCGCGTCAAGTTCGGGCTTGCGGATTTCGATGATGTTGATGACCACGTCGGAGTCGGTGATCTTCGAGACCATCTTCTTCAGCTTGTCGATGTCGGCGCCCTTCTTGCCGATCACGACGCCGGGACGCGCGGAATGAACCGACACGCGGCACTTCTTGTGCGGGCGCTCGATCACGATGCGCGCGACAGCCGCCTGCTTCAGTTCCTTCATCAGAACTTTACGAATCTCGATGTCCTCATGGAGGAGCTTCGAATATTCGCTCTTGCCGGCGAACCAACGGGAATCCCAGGTCCGGTTGATGCCCAGACGCAGCCCGATTGGATTGATCTTCTGACCCATCGTTCTCTCCCGCGCCCTTAGGCGCTCGCCTCCGCCTCGACCTGACGAACGACGATCGTCAGCTGCGAGAACGGTTTGAATACTCGGCCGGACTTGCCGCGGCCGCGCGGTGCAAAACGCTTCATCACGATGCCGTTGCCGACATGTGCCTCGGACACGACGAGCGCGTCGACATCGAGGTCGTGGTTGTTCTCGGCGTTGGCGATGGCCGATTCCAGGCACTTCTTCACGTCGACTGCGATGCGCTTGCGCGAAAACTGCAAATCGGCCAGCGCAGCAGACGCCTTCCGGCCGCGGATCATCTGCGCGACCAGGTTGAGCTTCTGCGGCGAGACGCGAAGCATGCGGGCGACGGCTTTCGCCTCGTTCTCCGAAAGAACTCTTTCGCGCTTTGGTTTGCTCATAACTTTAGGTCCTTAAACCTTGTCTCAGGTCTTCTTGGCTTTCTTGTCGCCGGAATGGCCGTGGAAGGTCCGCGTTGGCGAGAACTCGCCGAACTTGTGACCGACCATTTCTTCATTCACTGCGACCGGAACATGCTTCTGGCCGTTGTAAACGCCAAACGTGAGTCCCACGAACTGCGGCAGGATCGTCGAGCGGCGGCTCCAGATCTTGATGACGTCGTGACGGCCACTCGAACGCGCTGCATCTGCCTTCTTGAGCAGAGAGCCTTCGACGAACGGGCCTTTCCAGACTGAACGAACCATGTCCGGTGATCCTTACTTCTTCCGCTTGTGGCGGCTGATGAGAATGAACTTGTTGGTCGACTTGTTGGTGCGCGTCTTCTTGCCCTTCGTAGGCTTGCCCCACGGCGTGACAGGATGACGTCCGCCCGAGGTGCGGCCTTCGCCGCCGCCGTGCGGATGGTCGATCGGGTTCATGACGACGCCGCGGTTGTGCGGGCGACGGCCCATCCAACGCTTGCGGCCTGCCTTGCCGATCGAGATGTTCATGTGATCCGGGTTCGACACCGCGCCGATGGTGCCCATGCAGCGGCCGTGAACCAGACGCTGCTCGCCGGAGTTGAGACGGATAATGACGAAGTCGTGGTCGCGACCGACGATCTGCGCATACGTTCCAGCCGAACGCGCGATCTGACCGCCCTTGCCGATCTTCATCTCGACATTGTGGACAATGGTACCGATCGGCATGTTGCCGAGCGGCATGACGTTGCCCGGTTTCACGTCGACGTAATTGCCGGCAACGACGGTGTCGCCAACCGCCAAACGCTGCGGCGCAAGGATATAGGCCTGCTCGCCGTCGGCATACTTGATGAGCGCAATGAACGCGGTGCGGTTCGGATCGTATTCCAAACGCTCGACCTTCGCCGGAACATCGACCTTCGTGCGCTTGAAGTCGACGATGCGGTAGGCCTTCTTGTGGCCGCCGCCGCGAAAGCGCACGGTGATGCGGCCCGTGTTGCCACGGCCGCCGTTCGAGTTCTTGCCCTCGGTGAGCGCCTTGACCGGCTTGCCCTTATAAAGAGCGGAGCGATCGACCATCACCAGCTGGCGCTGGCCGGGCGTCGTCGGGTTGAATGTTTTCAATGCCATCGTCGTTCGCCTTACAGCCCGGTGGTCACGTCGATGCTCTGACCCTCGACGAGGGTCACGATCGCGCGCTTGCTATCGGAATGAGAGCCGAACTGGCCGCGGAAGACTTTCACCTTCCCCTTGCGGACAATCGTGTTGACGCTCTTCACCTTGACGTCGAACAGCTTCTCAATCGCATCCTTGATCTGCGGCTTGGTGGCCTTGGCGGCGACCTTGAACACAACCTTGTTGTGCTCGGAGGCCATCGTCGCCTTTTCGGTCACAACCGGCGCAATGATGATGTCGTAATGACGCGCATCCATGGTCTTCATTTGAAGCGCGCCTCCAACGCATCGAGAGCGGCCTTGGTCAGAACAAGCTTCTGACGGCGCAGGATGTCATAGACGTTGATGCCCTGAACCGGCAGCACGTCGATGTGCGGAATGTTGCGGGCGGCGGACGCGAAACCCGCGTTCACCTGGGCGCCATCGACGATCAGCGCGCTGGTCAATTCCATCTTCGAGAAATGAGCGGCAAGCGCCTTGGTCTTGGCGTCCTTCATCTCGGTGTTCTCGATCACGATCAGCCCGCCGTCCTTGGCCTTCGCCGAAAGAGCATGCTTGAGGCCGAGCGCGCGAACCTTCTTCGGCAGATCGTGGGCATGGCTGCGCACGACCGGACCGAACGCGCGTCCGCCGCCGCGGAACTGCGGCACGCGGGCCGAGCCGTGACGAGCACCGCCAGTGCCCTTCTGCGCGTACATCTTCTTGCCGGTGCGCCAGATTTCCGCACGGCCCTTGGCCTTGTGCGTACCGGCCTGACGCTTGGCGAGCTGCCATTGCACGACGCGCTGGATCAGATCCTTGCGCGGCTCGAGACCGAAGATCGCAGCGTTCAGCTTGACCGAACCGGCTTCCTTGCCGTCGAGGTTTGTGACTTTCAGATCCATCACGCGCCCTCCTCGGCCGGAGCCGCTTCCGGAGCAGCGGCTTCAGGCGCGGGCTTATCCGCAGCCTTCTTATCTGCGCCGCCGTCGGCGAGCTTGAACTTGCCGGGCTTCACGGCTTCCTTCGGCAACGGCTTCTTCACCGCATCGCGAACCGTGATCCATCCACCCTTGGTGCCGGGAACGGCGCCTTCGACGAGCAGAAGCCCGCGAGCCACGTCGGTCTGCACGACGCGCAGATTGAGCGTGGTGATGCGATCGACGCCCATGTGACCGGGCATCTTCTTGTTCTTGAAAGTCTTGCCGGGATCCTGACGTCCGCCGGTCGAACCGATCGAACGATGCGAAACCGAAACGCCGTGCGTTGCGCGAAGACCGCCGAAATTCCAGCGTTTCATGCCGCCGGCAAAACCCTTACCCGTCGAGGTGCCCGTCACATCGACGAACTGGCCCACGACGAAATGGTCGGCCTGAATCTCGGCGCCGACCGGGATCAAAGCATCCTCGGTCACGCGAAATTCGGCGAGCTTGCGCTTCGGCTCGACCTTGGCGACCGCGAACTGGCCGCGTTCCGCCTTCGGCATGTAAACCGACTTGCGCGAACCTGAACCGAGCTGCAACGCGACATATCCATTCTTCTCGGTCGTGCGATGGCCAACAACCTGGCAATTGCCCAACTTGAGCACGGTCACAGGGATATGTTCGCCGGTCTCCGTAAAGACCCGCGTCATCCCGACCTTTTGTGCGATCACTCCGGAGCGCATCGGCGTGCTTCCTGTTCTTTCTGTCCCGAGGGACTTACCCAAAAATCTTAGAGCTTGATCTCGACATCGACACCGGCTGCGAGGTCGAGCTTCATCAGCGCGTCCACGGTCTGCGGTGTCGGATCGACGATGTCCAAAAGGCGCTTGTGCGTGCGCATTTCGAACTGCTCGCGGCTCTTCTTATCGACGTGCGGCGAACGGTTGACGGTGAACTTCTCGATGCGGGTCGGCAGCGGAATGGGTCCGCGAACCTGTGCGCCGGTACGTTTCGCCGTGTTGACGATCTCGCGGGTCGACGTATCGAGAATCCGATGGTCGAACGCCTTGAGACGTATGCGAATATTCTGGCCGTTCATTGCCGTTGTCTTTCTCTCTGTTCTTCTCCCTCTCCCTGTTTACGGGGAGAGGGCCGGGGTGAGGGGCCTTACGCTTTGAGGGAAACGCCCCTCACCCGACCGTTTCACGGTCGACCTCTCCCCGCTTGCGGGGAGAGGTGAAACTTACTCGATGATCGCCGCGACGACGCCTGCACCGACGGTGCGGCCGCCTTCGCGGATCGCGAAGCGGAGCTTTTCTTCCATCGCAATCGGCACGATCAGGTGCACTTCCATCGCGATGTTGTCGCCCGGCATCACCATTTCGGTACCGGCCGGCAGATGCACCACGCCCGTCACGTCGGTCGTGCGGAAGTAGAACTGCGGACGATAGTTGGTGAAGAACGGGGTGTGACGTCCGCCCTCTTCCTTGGTGAGGATGTAGGCTTCAGCCTTGAACTTGGTGTGCGGCTTGACCGAACCCGGCTTGCAGAGAACCTGGCCGCGCTCGACTTCCTCGCGCTTGGTGCCGCGCAGAAGTGCGCCGATGTTGTCGCCAGCCTGGCCCTGATCGAGCAGCTTGCGGAACATTTCAACGCCGGTGACGGTGGTCTTGATGGTCGGCTTGAGGCCGACGATCTCGATTTCCTCGCCAACCTTGACGATGCCGCGCTCGACACGGCCGGTGACAACGGTGCCGCGGCCCGAGATCGAGAACACGTCTTCGACCGGCATCAGGAACGGCTGGTCGACCGGACGCTCCGGCTGCGGAATGTATTCGTCAACATTCTTCATCAGCTCGAGGATGGCGTCGTGGCCGAGCTTCGGATCCTTGTTCTCAAGAGCGGCGAGAGCCGAACCCTTGATGATCGGAATCTTGTCGCCGGGGAAGTTGTACTTCGAGAGCAGTTCGCGAACTTCGAGTTCGACGAGCTCGAGCAATTCCGGATCGTCGACCATGTCGCACTTGTTCATGAACACGACGAGCGCAGGAACGCCGACCTGACGGGCAAGCAGGATGTGCTCGCGGGTCTGCGGCATCGGGCCGTCGGCAGCCGACACGACCAGGATCGCGCCGTCCATCTGGGCAGCGCCGGTGATCATGTTCTTCACGTAGTCGGCGTGGCCGGGGCAATCGACGTGAGCGTAGTGGCGGTTCTTGGTCTCGTACTCAACGTGAGCGGTCGAGATGGTGATGCCGCGCGCCTTTTCTTCCGGCGCCTTGTCGATCTGGTCGTAGGCGGTGAACGTCGCGCCGCCGGTTTCAGCCAGAACCTTCGTGATCGCAGCCGTCAGCGACGTCTTGCCATGGTCGACATGACCGATGGTGCCGATGTTGCAGTGAGGTTTGTTACGTTCAAATTTCTCTTTAGCCATGACGTTCTCCGTTCAACTTTGACTTACGTCAAAGAAATCAAGCGAATTTCTTCTGGACTTCTGCCGACACGTTTGCCGGCGCTTCTGCGTAGTGGTCGAATTGCATCGTAAAGGTCGCGCGGCCCTGGCTCATCGAGCGCAGGTTGTTCACGTAACCGAACATGTTCATGAGCGGCACCATCGCGTTGATGACGTTGGCGTTGCCGCGCATGTCCTGGCCCTGAATTTGTCCACGGCGAGAGTTCAAGTCGCCAATGACGGAGCCGGTGTAATCTTCAGGCGTCACCACCTCGACCTTCATGATCGGCTCGAGGAGGACGGACTTGCCTTTCGTCAGCGCCTCACGGAATGCAGCGCGCGACGCGATTTCGAATGCGAGCGCCGACGAGTCGACGTCGTGATACTTGCCGTCCACGAGCTGGACCTTGACGTCCACGACCGGGAAGCCGGCGACCACGCCCGAACCCATCACGCTGTTCAGGCCCTTTTCGACGCCGGGGATATATTCCTTCGGCACCGAACCGCCGACGATCTTGGATTCGAACACATAGCCCGCACCCGGCTCGTTCGGTTCGACAACGATCGACACTTCGGCGAACTGGCCCGTACCGCCGGTCTGCTTCTTGTGGGTGTATTTGACTTCGGCCTTCTTGGTGATTTTCTCGCGGAACGCCACCTGCGGCGCGCCGATGTTGGCGTCCACCTTGTAGGTGCGGCGGAGAATATCGACCTTGATGTCGAGATGGAGTTCGCCCATGCCCTTGAGGATGGTCTGGCCGGACTCGTGATCGGTCGACACGCGGAACGACGGATCTTCCGCAGCGAGCTTCGCAAGCGCGACGCCGAGCTTTTCCTGGTCGGCCTTCGACTTCGGCTCGATCGCGATTTCGATGACCGGCTCCGGGAATTCCATCTTTTCCAGAATCACAGGCTTGTCGGGATCGCACAGCGTGTCGCCGGTGCGCGCTTCCTTCAGGCCAGCGAGCGCGACGATGTCGCCCGCATAGGCTTCCTTGATGTCTTCGCGGTTGTTCGCATGCATCAACAGCATGCGGCCGATACGTTCCTTCTTCTCGCGCGTCGAGTTGATGACGCCGGTGCCGCTGGTCAGCGTGCCCGAATAGATACGGCAGAAGGTGATGGTGCCGACGAACGGATCGTCCATGATCTTGAATGCGAGGAGCGCCAGCGGCTCCTTGTCGTCCGGCTTGCGCACGACTTCGTTGCCGTCTTCGTCGATGCCCTTGATCGCAGGCACGTCGAGCGGCGACGGCAGATAGTCGACGACTGCGTCGAGCAGCGGCTGAACGCCCTTGTTCTTGAACGCCGAGCCGCAGAGCACGGGATAGAACGCGCCGGTGAGAACGGCCTTGCGGATGAGGCGCTTCAACGTGGCTTCGTCCGGCTCCTTGCCGTCGAGGTAAGCAGCCATCGCGTCGTCGTCGAGTTCGACGGCGGCTTCGATCATCTTCTCGCGGTATTCCTTCGCCTTTTCGACGAGGTCGGCCGGAATTTCTTCGTCGGCGAACTTCGCGCCGAGGGCTTCGTCAGCCCAGACAACAGCCTTCATGCGAACGAGATCGACGAGGCCCTTGAAATTGTTTTCAGCGCCGATCGGCAGCTGGATCGCAACCGGCTTTGCGCCGAGACGATCGACGATGTCATCGAGGCACTTGTAGAAGTCGGCACCGGTCTTATCCATCTTGTTGGCGAAGACGATGCGCGGAACCTTGTACTTGTCGCCCTGACGCCAGACAGTTTCGGTCTGCGGCTCGACGCCCTGGTTGGAATCGAGAACGCACACAGCGCCGTCAAGCACGCGCAGCGAACGCTCGACTTCAATGGTGAAGTCGACGTGGCCGGGGGTGTCGATGATGTTGAGGCGCTTGCCGTTCCAGAACGCGGTGGTCGCAGCCGACGTAATGGTGATGCCGCGCTCCTGCTCCTGCTCCATCCAGTCCATCGTCGCCGCACCTTCGTGCACTTCGCCGATCTTGTGGCTCTTGCCGGTGTAATAAAGGATGCGCTCGGTCGTGGTGGTCTTGCCGGCGTCGATATGCGCCATGATACCGAAATTGCGGTATTCAGCGATTGGGTGTTGGCGCGCCATGGGCTGTTCCTTTGATCCGTTGTTTCGCCGTTACCAGCGATAATGCGAGAACGCGCGGTTGGCTTCCGCCATCCGGTGCACGTCTTCGCGCTTCTTTACGGCGTTGCCCCGATTGTTCGACGCGTCGAGCAGCTCCGCCGAGAGCCGCTCCGTCATTGTCTTTTCGTTACGCTCGCGTGCAGCCGAAATGATCCAGCGCAGGCCCAGCGCCTGACGGCGCACCGAGCGAACTTCGACCGGCACCTGATAGGTCGCACCGCCGACGCGGCGCGAACGCACTTCGATGGTCGGCATGACGTTTTCGAGCGCCTGCTCGAACACCTGCAGCGGACCCTGCTTGGTCTTCTGCTCGATCATGTCGAATGCACCGTAGACGATGCTTTCGGCGGCGGACTTCTTGCCGTCATACATGATCGAATTCATGAACTTGGTGACGATGATGTTCCCGAATTTCGGATCCGGGTTCACTTCGCGTTTTTCGGCAGAATGGCGACGAGACATTGTTTCCGCTCCTGCTTACTTCGGACGCTTCGCGCCGTACTTCGAACGGCGCTGCTTGCGGTTCTTGACGCCCTGCGTATCGAGGACGCCGCGGAGAATGTGGTAACGAACGCCCGGCAAGTCCTTCACGCGGCCGCCGCGGATCATGACCACCGAATGTTCCTGAAGGTTGTGGCCTTCGCCGGGAATGTAGCCGATCACCTCAAAGCCGTTGGTCAAGCGCACCTTGGCGACCTTACGAAGCGCCGAGTTCGGCTTCTTCGGCGTCGTCGTGTAGACGCGCGTGCACACGCCGCGCTTCTGCGGCGACTGCTGGAGCGCCGGCACCTTCTTGCGGGCCTTCTGCGCTTCGCGAGGTTTCGCGATCAGCTGGTTGATCGTCGGCATCGTTCACCCTTGTTCGCGCGAAACCGAAACGGCTCCGCAAATTCTCAAAAATCCCGAACTTCCGAACCGCCCTGCTCCCTGTGTGCGCGACAACAACCGCGCAAAGCGAAATCGCGCCAACCATTCATCGCTGAATGGGAAGCGCTTGACCGCCACAGAGGACCGCGGATCGCCTTGCGGCAAACCGAGGTCATGCATCCGAACAAAATCCCGAAGGGCTTACCGCCCGCGAGACCTTAACGTCCTGGCATTGCCTGGCTTAGTGCCGACAGCGTTTGAGCGACATTCGTCGAGGTTGGTGCCGTTTCAATTCGCTGGCGAACCAGAGAAGTGAAAGGTGATCCGTTCCGACGTG
>JAFKKP010000226.1 GCA_017305515.1 Hyphomicrobiales bacterium | reverse complement strand
GCCATGATGGAGGATGATGCCTGCCCCAGCGCACAGGCCTTCACGTCATGCGCGAAATCGCTGACCACGCCGTCCTTCATCTTCACATCGACTTTGACCGTGGACCCGCACAATTTCGAGTGAGCGGTCGCGGACGCATCGGGGTCCGGCAACCGACCCAGACGCGGAATATTCCCGGCCAACTCGATGATTTTCTTGTTGTAGATGTCGTTCAGCATGATGTTTGAAACTGCACCTGCATAAGACCTTTGCCGGTCCCGCCCTTGGCGCTTTCGGCCACATCCCTATATAGTTATGGCGTCGCGGGAAAAACCAGCCTGCGTCGTGAGTTGCCCGGACATATCAGGGTTTCGGCTAGCTCCCGGTGACACTCCGGCCCTCCGCCATATGGGTTATTGTGGCATGGACCGGTCGAACGGAGACGACATGGACGCGATCATCAAGCCTATCCGCGGCGGCAAGCCTGCCGAGAAATCCGAAATTCCCGCGTCCGACTACATGGCCGCACCCGTCGCCAAGGACGCGCCGCGCCCGTCGCGTCAGGAGGCTGAATCCGCTGTGCGGACGCTGCTGTCCTATATCGGCGAGGACGCGAAACGCGAGGGTCTGCTCGATACGCCGCGCCGCGTGGTTGAGGCCTATGACGAATTGTATCAAGGGTACTTCCAGTGCCCGGCCGAAATCCTCAACCGCACCTTCGGCGAGACGGCTGGCTACGACGATTTCGTGCTGATCCGCGACATCACATTCAACTCCCATTGCGAGCATCACATGATGCCGTTCTACGGCAAGGCGCATGTCGCCTACGCGCCGGTCGATCGCGTGGTCGGCCTGTCGAAGGTGGCGCGGCTGGTCGATGTGTTCGCGCAGCGCCTCCAGACGCAGGAGCATCTTACTGCGCAGGTGGCCGGTGCGATCAACGCCATCCTCAAGCCGCGCGGCGTCGCGGTGGTGATGGAAGCCGAGCATACCTGCATGTCGGTGCGCGGCATCGCCAAGGACGGCGCCAAGACATTGACGACACGCTTTACCGGCGTGTTTCATGATAACCCTGACGAGCAGGCTCGTTTCCTCAATATGGTGCGCGGCATCTGAGGCTTCTTCGGAGGCGCAGGCTGCGCCCTCCGAATGAAAGCAGACACCGTGAGTTCATCCTCAGCAGAGATCGAAGAAGGGCTGACCTTTCAGCCCAGGTTCGACGCGTCCGGTTTAGTGACCTGTGTCGCGACGGACGCAGCGTCCGGCGACGTGCTGATGGTTGCGCACATGAACGACGAGGCGCTGCGCAAGACCATCGCGACGGGCGAGGCCTGGTACTACAGCCGTTCGCGCAAGGCGCTGTGGAAGAAGGGCGAGACATCCGGCCATGTCCAGCGTGTTGTCGAGATGCGGATGGATTGCGATCAGGATGCGGTCTGGATCAGGGTCGAGCAGAAAGGCGAGGGGGCGTGCCACACCGGCCGGCGCTCATGTTTCTATCGCGCGGTGACGAACAAAGACGGTTCGGCGAAGCTGAGCTTCGTCGATGCCGACAAGACGTTCGATCCGGGCAAGGTCTATCGCTAGACCACGCGCTCAGAAGCGGCGCTTCTGCGTCACCTGCCGCTTCGCCCGCTGATCCTCGATGCTCCAGAACAGAGCCGTCGAGGCGATCAACAGGCAGCCGACGAGGCCAAAAAACACCCAAGTCGTATCTGCGATACTGAACGAGTCCATCATTCCGAGACCCTCCATCGCGTCTGACAATGCAAGCGATGTACCCGTCGGCATGACAGGCCCGCATGGCAGCTTCGTGTCGGGCGTTAAGCCTCGAAGGCCGCACCCGTTAACTGCCCGTTAACCATAATGGCCGCACCCTCGAACAGGTTCCTGGGGAGCGGGGGCTGCTATGGCGATCGACACGTCCAACATCTTTTCTGGATTGGATTCCGCGCGCGCCAAGATCGCGAGTTCGATCAGGAATGCCGCGAGCGCGACCGGCGCGAGCTTTGAATATCTCGTTTCCACTGCGAAGATGGAATCGAACTTCAACACCAGCGCGAAGGCGTCCACGTCCTCGGCGCGGGGTCTTTTTCAGTTTATCGACCAGACCTGGCTCGGGACCGTGAAAGAGGCAGGTGCCAAGCTCGGTTTCGGCAACTATGCCGATTCGATCACCAAGACCGCCGATGGCCGATACACGGTCAGCGACAGCGCCAAGCGCGATGAAATCCTGAAACTGCGCGACGATCCGGTCGCGTCCGCCGCGATGGCCGGCGTGCTGACGCAATCCAACAGTTTCAAGCTGACCGGCGCGCTGGGCCGCCGCCCGACCGACGGCGAACTTTATATCGCGCATTTCATGGGCGCGGGTGCGGCGTCGAAACTGATCTCTAACGCCGAAGACAATCCCAACAAATCCGGGCCTGCGCTGTTTCCGACGGCTGCCGCTGCCAACCGTTCGATCTTCTACAATCGCGACGGCTCGCCGCGCACGATCTCGCAGGTCTATTCGGTGCTGACCTCGCGTTACGATGTTGCAGCGAGTTCGCAATCGGCGCAGAGCGTCATGGCGTCGGCCGGCGTTGCGCCGAGCACGACACGCGTCGCTTCGGCTATTCCCGCGATCGACAACGCGGCGTATCTGTCGCAATTTCCTCAAGTCCGCACGCCGGCACCGGCAGTCCAGCAGGTCGCGGCCTTGCAGACCTCGCAGGAGCCGATCTTCCGCTCGCTGTTTCAAGCCGGAGATCGCGCCGAACCGGTCTCGCCTGCGGTTCGCGAGTTATGGGGTAATTCGTCGTCGCTGACTTCGACGCTGCCCGCGCCGGGGACTGCGAAATCCTCCATGCAGATGGACCTTTTCAGCGATCGCGCTGGCGTGTTCTCCAGCTAACGTGTAGACGGCGACCGTCAACGCGCGGAGCGCCGTTTGAGCTATATTTTCGTCCTCATTGTCGGCCTGATCGCCGGTGTCGTCAGCGGCATCGTCGGTACCGGCTCGTCGATCATGTTGCTGCCGGTGCTGGTCTATCAGTTCGGCCCGAAGCAGGCCGTGCCGATCATGGCGATCGCGGCGGTGATGGCAAATCTGTCGCGCATCATCGTGTGGTGGCGCGAGGTCGATTGGCGCGCGACAGCCGCATACTCGATCACGGCGGTACCTGCGGCGGTGCTGGGCGCGCGCACGCTGCTGGCGCTGCCGTCTCACATCGTCGACATCGCGATCGGCGGTTTTCTCATCGGAATGATCCCGGCGCGGCGCTGGCTTACGGCCCACAACATCACGCTGCCGCTCTGGGCCATGATGGTCGTTGGCGCATTCGCAGGATTTCTCACCGGCATCGTCGCGTCCACCGGACCGATGACGGTGCCGATCTTCATGACGTTCGGCCTCGTCAAGGGCGCGTTGCTGGGAACGGAAGCCGCAGGGTCGCTTCTTGTCTACATCGCCAAGTCGCTGACGTTCCGCCGCTTCGATGCCATGCCGCTCGATGTTTTTCTCAATGGACTTATCGCGGGATCGTCGCTGTTCGCCGGCGCATTCGTCGCCAAGCGTTTCGTTCTTAAGCTCGATCCGGATTCATTCCGCCTGATGATGGACGCAATGATGCTGGTCGCGGGCTCGTTCATCCTCTGGAACGCGTTCACCGCCGGTTAAGTGCGGTTAATAAAAGCTCAATAAACACGGGCGTTTATGGTGAACTGTTTCTTAAGTGTCATGGTTTACGGTTTCTGACAGTCGGCGCCGCGTGGTGGTGCCATCATGTTGCGTAAGCCGGAATACCCATGATCGTTCGGCAGTTTATCAACTGGGTTCGTACCGCTCCCGCAGGCGAGCGTGCAGAGGCGACACGGGCTTTGGCCCGCGCATGGCTCATTTCAGATTTATCGGAAGACGATCGGGCAGCCGCCGAAGGCGCGCTCTTGATGCTTCTCGACGACTCTTCGCCGTTGGTTCGGCAGGCGATGGCGGAAGTTTTCGCGCGCTCTGCCGATGTGCCGGCATCCATCGTGGCGGCGCTGTCGGTCGATCAGCCGTCCGTCGCCATTCCAATTCTCGAACACTCGCCGCTTCTCATCGACGCCGACCTCGTGGATATCGTTGCGACAGGTAATCCCGAGACCCAATGCGCGATCGCGCGCCGCACCGAACTGCCCCCCTCGGTGTCGGCCGCGATCGCGGAAGTCGGCTGTGCGTCCGCCGCGCTCGAATTGATCGAAAATCGTGCGGCGGCGCTCGCGCCGTTCTCGATCGATCGCATTGTTGAGCGGCACGGACATCTTGCCGCGATCCGCGAAGCGTTGCTTGCGCTTGACGATCTCCCGGCCCCGACGCGGCTTGCTTTGGCCGAACGTCTTTCAAGCACGCTGGCGCATTTCGTCGCTGCGCGCGAATGGCTCAACCCGGATCGTGCTCACCGCGCGGCCTCCGAGGCGCTCGAACGCTCGACTGTGAATGTCGCGGCTCAGTCGCGCGGCAAGGACATGGCCGCACTCGTCAAGCATCTGCGCACGACAGGTCAGCTCAACGCCGGTCTGGTGCTGCGCGCTCTCTTGTCAGGCAACCTCGATCTCTTTGAGGAAGCACTTGTGGAACTGTCGGGTCTCGCACGCAATCGCGTGTCCGCGCTGGTTCACGACCGCAGTGCCGTCAGCATCAATGCGTTGCTCGCAAAAGCCGGCATGCCGGAATCGACTTATCCCGCGTTCCGCGCTGCGCTCGAAGCCGCGCACGAAATCGGCTTCGTCGGAACGATCGATAGCGCGACACGGCTGCGCCGCCGCATGGTCGAGCGCGTGCTGACCCAATGCGAGCAGGGTCCGGCCGCTCAGTCGCTTTTGATCTTGCTGCGCCGTTTCGCCACCGAATCCGCCCGCGAGGAGGCGCGGCTCTATTGCGACGAACTGGTCGCGGCGATGCGTTTCCCGGATTCGGTCGACGTCGTCGATGAACCGGCGGAAGAATTGATTTTCGCTGAGCCGCTGGAAACCATCGAGCCCTATTCCGACGTGGAGATGCTCGCGTTCGAAACACCTGAGGCATCCGAGGCCGAAACAGGGCAAGACGACGAAGCCGCTCTCGACGACGAGTTCGCCTGGGACACCCGCCGCGAGCCCGTATTCGACGATTATGCGAGCTTCGACGGCTGCGCACGTCAGGACAACGACGATCAGTCGATGGCTGCCTAAGCCTTTCGTTTCGTCTCCGTGATCAGTTCAAGCGGCGAAACGGTGACATGTCCTCCGGCCACCTGCCGCGTTCGTTCCTGATAAGGTTTGAAGAACGCACTCTGCTGCAACGCCTTGACCGCGTCGTCATCGGCGGGCGTCGCGATATGATAGTAGTCGTTGCTGTCGCGGCTTTTCATCACACGATAGGAGATACGGCCGCCGATGGCGGGGTCCGTGTCCAGTGCCGCGATGAACCTTGCGATGTCGCGATGCCATTCTTCGGCGGTCGCATCGGTGAGTTTGTATTTTATTAGCGTCTGTTTCATTGGCTGCTCCCGTATCGATCGCGAGTATCTGGCGCGCAGAATCTGCATGGCAAGTATGGACATTTTTGATACTATAAACTTTTTTGCTCCTTATCGATTTCCGCGCTAGGCTTGCGCGAGGTAATGGGAGTGACTGATGGCGAAGCGGGAAAGAGTCTGTCCAGTGGCTGCGTTCCAGAAGATGATCAGCGGCAAGTACAAGCTGCGGATCGTCTGGGATTTGAAGAATGGCGCAAGGCGTTACAGCGAAATCCGCAGCGGTCTGTTGCGGGGCGCCGCCTCCTCTTCGCCGGAAATCGCTCCGCGCGTCCTCAGTCGCGAACTGAAGGCGCTCGCGTCGATGGGGCTGATCGAGCGCAAGGATTACGGCGTTGTGCCGCCCAAGGTCGAATACAAGCTGACGCGCAAGGGCAAGAGCTTCGTGCCGGTGGTGGCTGCGATCCGCAAATGGGGCGACCGTCATCTGATGGCACCCGATCTGCCGCAGACGTCTTTTGCAGTGGCGGCTGAGTAGGTTATTCGGCCGGCGCGATGCTCGGCGACAGGATCGCGTCGAGATGCTCGGGGCGGTCCCTGTTGACGGTGATCAGATATTCGTCCGCAAGACCGCGCAGGCGCTTGCTCAGCTCATTCGCCATACCGGTCGCTTCGATCTTGGCCTGCTCGCGGAAGATCGCGTGAATGGCGTTGACGTGATGCGCGATCAGGTCGTCCGGCACGGCATCGAGATCCGGTGCGTGCTCGATGATCCGGCAGAGGCTTTCGGCAGCAGCGGCAGCGGTTGGATAGCCGAAAGTCGCGGCATCGCCCTTGATGTCATGCGCGGCACGAAACAATTCCTCACGGCTCTGCATGTTCATGCCGTTGGCTTTGACCGCGGCGTGCGCGGCGCTCAATCGTTCGCATTCGGCAAGCATCCATCCCTTGAACTCGCCTGACAGCGAAGCAAGCGCCTTCTCGGCACGCGCCACGGGATCGTCCTTGTCTTTCTCGTCGACACGGCGGACGTGTTTGCGCAGCGGATTGGGCTGGGTGATGACCTGATAATCGCGGAACGTCTCGACCTTGATCTCGGCGGTTTTCTTCTCTGCCATGATCGCTCCTAGCCGGCGACGCGGGCCTTATCCAGCAACGACGGCTGCTGGACGACCTCCGCATCTCCGCCGTTACGGCGTTCGACGCCCACGTAATTGGTGTTGGTGTTGCGGCGGCGATCCGGGCCGAAATAATTCTTGGTTTTGATGAAGGGGCGGGGGTTGGCCACCACGTTGAGAATGCGCTGGTAGAGCGCCTTGGCCGAAATTGGCTTGGCGAGAAATTCGGTGACGCCGGCATCGCGCGCGGTCATGACGCGGCGCTTTTCGGAATGGCCGGTCAGCATGATGATCGGCGCGTAGGGATTGCCCGCACCATCGGGCTGGCGGATCATCTGCGAGAGTTCGAGGCCGTCGAAGATCGGCATCGACCAGTCGGTGATGACAATGTCCGGGACGTAGTGGCTGTACATTTCGAGCGCGGTCGCGCCGTCTTCGGCTTCATAGACTTCGCGCGCGCCGAACGAATGCAGCAGCGTCCGCAGGATGCGGCGCATATGTGCGTTGTCGTCGCAAACCAGAAAACGCAGTTTGTTGAAATCGATACGGAACATGGGCAGCCCGAACGGCGCACCGGAAAGGTACACGCGACGTTAACTATATGCCGCCGCCGTTAACGAATGGTTATCCTTGGGAGTGCCGGAGACGCCTCAATAGCCGAACTGTTCGCTGAGAATACGCTCTTCGAGGCTGTGTCCGGGATCGAACAGCATCCGGATCGCGATGGTTTTGTCCGCGATGATCTCGACGCGCTGGACGTCGCGCGCCTCGTCGTGGTCGGCGACGGCGGCGACCGGGCGCTTTTCGGATTCCAGAACCTCGATGACGACGAAAGCCGTGTTCGGCAGCAGAGCGCCGCGCCAGCGGCGCGGGCGGAATGCGCTGATCGGCGTCAGCGCCAGCAGCGCGGCATTGATCGGAATGATCGGTCCCTGCACCGAGAGATTATAGGCGGTCGATCCGGCAGGCGTGGCGACAAGCACACCGTCGGCAGCAAGCTCGGCCATGCGTTCGCGTTCATCGACGAGAATGCGCAACCGCGCGGCCTGATGCGTCTGCCGAAACAGCGCGACTTCGTTGATCGCGTGATGAATGTGGACCTTGCCGTCGATGTCGGTCGCGCGCATCAGGAGCGGATTGATGACGGTGAGCTTGGCCGCTTCGAGCCGCTCGATCAGGCCGGTGGCGCTGAACTCGTTCATCAGGAAGCCGACAGTGCCGCGGTGCATGCCGTAGATCGGAATGCCTGCGCGCATATGGGCGTGCAGCGTCTGCAACATCAGGCCGTCGCCGCCGAGGGCCACGATGACATCGGCCTGGTCGGAGGGATGATTGCCGTAAGCCTTCACGAGTTGCGCGAGCGCCTGCTGCGCTTCGGCCGAGGGGCCGGCGACAAACGCAATGCGCTGATATTTGGTCGGCGTACTCATCTGCAATTCATTGGAGTTTGCGCGCCCGCGCGCGAGTTCTTGGCCGGTCTATACGACCTTCAAGGTGCTTGTCGAGGCATGGGAGATACGCTGCGGCCGATTAACCAAATGAAATCGGCACCTGTCGCGAGACAGATGCCGAGTTTCAACTACGGAAAGTCTTTCTCAGTAGGTCGTCTGCCCTGTCGTGAGTGCCTGCGCGAGCGACTGATATTCAGCGCAGCCTTTTCCGCAGATTTTCTCGATCTTGCCGAGGTGATACATCGCCTGTTCGCGGTTGCCCTGTTCGATCTGCCACAGGCCGTAATACTGCCAGGTGCGGACATGGTTCGGATCGGCCTTCAGCGCGCGCTCGTACCATTGGCTCGCAAGCTGATAGTTGCCGAGCTTGCGATAGGAATAGCCGATCAGGTTGGCGACATCGGCGCGATCCGGCTGGCCGAGTGCTTCAAGTTGCGGAATGGCTGCGGCGTAATCGTTGCGCTCGTAGATGGTCGAATAGGCTTCGCGATAGCCCTTGAGAAATGCCGGATCGTCGATCGACGATTTCTTGTCGGTCTTGCTGCCGGGTTCGAGTTTCTGCCACCAGTGCTTCTTCTCGGTGGTGTCGGCTTTGGGCGCATTGGTCGTCGTCGAGGGCGCCGTGGTCTTGGCGGGAGGTGTCGTCACGGGAACCGGATTGGGATCGACGCCACCGGCGGCGATCACGACGTCGAAAGTCGGCATCGCGAAAAACGCAGAAAAAAGAAACGCGAAGACCAGACGCGAAGTGGTGGAATCGATCATGTGACGTCTCCCTCGGGAATGACCCATCATATACAGGATTTGTCGGTTTAAACACGGGTCCGGTTCGAACATTCCGCGCCCTTTGCGCCAAATCTTCGTCATTTTTGACGCACCGCATCACGGCGCAAGCTAACAAAAACGTCACCCAGATGAATGGAGTCTGTCACCGCACTTCAGCCGGAGTTCAGCGCGCGGTTCTTAAGTTCGTCTCCATGATCGTCAATCCGGCCATCCGACCGGCCCCCCTGACGATCCAAGAGGAATAGGAGACGACCATGTTTAAGAAAATTTCCGCAGCCGTGATCGCAGCCTCGCTGCTGACCGCGCCTGCTTTCGCAGCGACCGCGATGAAGACCGAGCGCGCACCGGCCACCAAGTCCGTGACCATCAAGCCGTCGGTTGCCAACGCCAAGGCGCAGGTTCCCGTCGTCAAGAAGGTGCATCGCCATCACCGCAAGCACTTCACGCATCGTCATGCGCGCAAGCACATGGCTGTCGTGAAGAACGCCACCGTGAAGCGTGTCTCGACGGCAACGCCTGCCAAGACCGTGATCGTGAAGAAGAAGATCTGACTTCTCCGATCTGAATTCCGCGATACTGACGGTTTCGCCCCCGTTCTGTCCGGTGTCGCTGGAAGTAGTCCGGCCCGCGTCATTGCGTTTAGCGATGATCGCGGGCCGCGCTGTTTTTTAGAACGTCATGCCGCCCTTGAGCATGAAGACGCGCCCGGGCAAGGGGTAGATCGCGATATTGCCGATCGCTGCGGGCGCGGCACCGGCGCTCGCCACGCCGTAGTCGTAATAGTAATTGTCGAGCAGGTTGATGACCGAGGCCGACCAGAAGAACCGGTTGATCTCGCCGCTCAGCTTCAGGTCGATCGTGCCGTTCGCCGGAATCAGCGGCTGCCTGTTCGGCTGGTCGTTATCGAACCGGCGCGCGCTCCAGAACCGCCCGTTCAGGTCGAGAACGAGATATTTCTGCCAGACGTTCCACGAAAAGCCCGCGTTGCCCGAAAGCGGCGAGACGAGAGGAATATCCTTGCCGGTGAACTGGCTTTCCTCGAACACCGCGCGCGTGTAGGCAAACCCGCCCTTCAGCCGGAATGCCTCGTTGATACGTAGCGACACACTCGTCTCCGAGCCGTAGCGGTGCGTCGGATCGAGGTTGTAGTTGAAGAACTGGGTTGGATCGAAGTGAATCTCGTTCTTCAGATGCATGTCGTAATAGCTGGTCTGGATATCCAGCCCACCGCCGTGAATCTTGATGCCGCCTTCGACGTCATGTGACGTTTGGGTCTTCAACTGGAAAGTCTGCGGAATCGGCGCGAAGAACGGAGGCCCGCCGAAGGCCGGGCCCGTAACAACACGTTCGTCCACGTTGGGCGTGCGAAAGGCTTGCGCCGCCCGCGCGAACACTGCGAAGTTTTCGTTGAAGCGATGTTCGAGGCCGATATGGAGGGCGTGATTGAACTCGTCCTTGTCGAGCGGCGCCGACTGCGATTGCAGCGCGATCACGAACGCATCCGGTGTGTTCGGATTGTAGACGTCGCGGGCCTTTACACTGGTTTGCTGGACGCGGCCGCCATAGGAGAAGTCCGTGCTCGGAAGCAGGCCCAGCGTTTGCTGGAAATATCCGGCAATCGTCTGTTGCGAGACGTCGTACACATGACTCGGAGGCGCGCTCGATGTGTAGCTGCGGCTCGAATGGTAGCTGTAGTCGTAGAAGTCGATGCCAGTGAGAATGTTCGAGGTCACGTTGCCGAACATGTTCTTCATGCTCATGCGCGGCGTGATCGACCACGTCGTCAAATCGGAATCGACATAGCTGAACGGCGCGATGTCGCCGGGGAATTGCGGCGTGAACGCAGGATCGCCGAAGAAGCCGGCCTTCTGCTTCTTGTTGCGCACGCCGCCATCGACGATCAGGTCCGTGCCGCTCCAAAGGGTCTTGGTGAAACCGGCGGTGGCGTTGATGCCTTGCTTGTTGCCGTAGTCGTTCGGCGTCGTCGTGCCGCGCAGATCGACGAACTGATTCACGGGCAGGGACGGACCGGGGTAGACATTGCGGCGCGTGCCGGGAAACCCAAGCTGCTGGTTGTCGCCCGACAAATTCAGGAACGCGGTGAAGTCCGGCACCGCATAGCGAATGTCTCCAACGCCGTTCTGCTGCTCGAGCCTGTTATTGACGCGGTAGCCGTCGGAATGGACGACATTTCCGAACACCGAAGACGACCACGGGCCGTTGTTCGTGCCGTAGGAAACATTGCCTTCGCGCTGGCCGTAGGAGCCGACGCCGCCTTCGATACGACCTGCACTTGCTTTGCCGCCGGCACCGGTCTTGGTCACGATGTTGATGACACCGCCGATGGCGTTGTCGCCGTAAAGGACGGCACCCGAATTGCCGCGCGTGATTTCGATGCGCTCGATCGATTGCATC
>JAFKKP010000225.1 GCA_017305515.1 Hyphomicrobiales bacterium | reverse complement strand
GACGAAGCCGACGGCGCGGATATCCGGATCATCCACAATTGCGTCGACAGCTTCCTTGTCGCCGTTGACGCAATTTAGCACACCCGGCGGCAGGCCCGCTTCGAGCATCAATTCGCACAGCTTCATCGGCACGCCGGGATCGCGCTCCGATGGCTTGAGGATGAATGCATTGCCGCAGGCAATCGCCGGCGCGAATTTCCACATCGGGATCATCGCGGGAAAATTGAACGGGGTGATGCCGGCCACGACACCGAGCGGCTGGCGCATTGAGTAAAGGTCGATGCCGGGACCAGCGCCCTCGGTGTATTCGCCCTTCATCAATTGCGGAATACCGAGCGCGAATTCGACGACCTCGACACCGCGCAGAATATCGCCGCGCGCATCGGGAATGGTCTTGCCGTGCTCGCGCGCCAGAAGTTCGGCGAGCGCGTCGTTGTCGCGGGCGACGAGTTCCAGGAATTTCATCAGGACGCGGACGCGACGCTGCGGGTTGGTATTGCCCCACTCGACTTGCGCAGCCTTTGCATTCTCGACCGCTGCGCGGACCTCAGCCTTGGAGGCAAGCGCGACCTTGGCCTGAATTTCGCCGGTCATCGGCTCGTAGACATCGGCCGTGCGGCCCGATGTGCCCTTGACTTCCTTGCCGCCGATAAAATGACCGATGGTTCTCATTGAGTTCTCCAAGCTCAGGGCCGGATTGCTCAATCCTGGTCCACGCCAAATTCACTTCGCTAAGCCGAAGCAATGATTTGCGCCGTTAAAGCGACAGCATCCGACATCGCTCGACACTGTCTAAGCAGCTTCCAGGCAACTCTCAGCCGTTGAAAACTTGATACCTTGCGCTTCAGCCACTGGCTTGCAGGTGAGCTTACCGGCGTGGATGTTTAGTCCATCGCGAAGGTGTTTGTTTTCTGACAGTGCTTTCTTCCAACCTTTGTCCGCCAATTCGAGAGTGAACGGGAACGTAGCGTTTGATAGCGCGAAGGTAGATGTTCTCGACACCGCGCCCGGCATATTCGCCACGCAGTAATGTACAATTCCGTCAACAACGTATGTCGGATCCTCGTGCGTCGTTGGTCTGGATGTCTCGCAGCAACCACCTTGGTCAATAGCAACGTCCACAATGACGGCCCCTGGACGCATTAACCTCAGCATTCCGCGCGTGATAAGTTTGGGCGCCGTTGCTCCCGGAATGAGGACTGTGCCGATAACCATGTCCGCTTCCTTAACGAGCGAGCTGACCGCGTCGCGTGTGGAGAAAATGGTTCTCACTTCACCTCGAAATTGCGATTCAATTCGACGCAAAACATCGATCGACCTATCAACGACTGTAACATTTGCACCCATGCCAAGCGCAATAGTCGCGGCATGCGTTCCCGACACGCCACCACCTAGAATGACAACGTCCGCCGCTCGGACGCCCGGCACGCCCCCCAGCAGCACTCCTCGTCCACCTTGCGATTTTTCAAGTGACCGCGCTCCAACTTGCGGCGCGAGCCGACCAGCCACCTCCGACATAGGCGTCAGCAAAGGCAGTCCGCCGGAGGGAGACGTAACAGTTTCGTAAGCGATGCATGTCGCCCCGCTATCGAGAAGTTCACGTGTTTGGTCCTCATCTGGCGCAAGATGCAAATACGTGAACAAGACCTGCCCCGGTCGCAAACGCTTCCTCTCGATTGATTGAGGCTCTTTCTCTTTTACGATCAGATCGGACTGTGCGAAAATCTCCTCTGCGTTAGAGATCTGCGCTCCAGCCGAATTGTACTCGTTGTTTTGCAGTCCAGATCCTACGCCCGCACCGTCTTCGACAAGCACTTTATGACCGCGGCCGACGAGTTCAGCCGCCGCCGATGGCGTCAATCCGACTCGAAACTCGTTATTCTTGATTTCGCGCGGGACACCTACGATCATTCTAGCCTCTCTTTAGTTGAAGCCGCACAGCGGCTTCCGTTGTCATTGCTTGATATAGGCGGATTCCAGACCGTCATTGATTCCGTGCGCTGTCATGATCAAGTCTTGCACGCGCTTATTGAAGATCGTCGGAAAGTTGATCTCGATAAGCCAAGCGACCGGTACGTCCTCAATGAGTACTTGTTGTACGTCTGCGTATAATTTGCGCGCCGTCTCGTCGCTGGGAGCGTCCGATGCTCGGGCGAACAGCTCATCGACCTTCGGATTAGAATAGCCCATCGTATTCGCAAACATGATCTTGCGAATATTGCTGGATACATATGTTCGCGCTACACCGATCGCTGGGTGGCCTAGCTGAAACACATAGTTGATGCTCATTTCGTAGTCCCAATTGGATACTTTCTGAGCCCAACTTCCAGGATCCAGCGTTTCCAACGTAACATCGATGCCGACTTTGCCGAGGGTCTGCTTGAGGTATTCGCCCAAGCGCGTGAGACTTGATCCGTAAGCCGGCACTAAAAGGCGAACAGTTGCTCTCGTACCTGACGAATTTTTCGCAAGCCCCATTTCATCAAGCAAGGCATTGGCCTTCTTCAAATCAAATCCGTATGCCTTCGGATCACCCGCATAGAACACAGTTGTCGATGCAACCGGGCCCGTAGCCGGCTTTGCGGATCCAAACCAAATTGCGTTCGCAATAAACTTGCGATCGATTGCGTACATCAAGGCTTGCCGAAAACGACGATCAGCGAAGGGCTGGTTTCGCTCATTGATCTCGATCCACGCAAGTGGCGAGAAAAACTCATAGCCCTTACGAGTGACTTCCAGCTTTGGATTAGAAGTGAGACGGTCGACGTCGACAAACTCGACATCGGTAAAGCTAGTTGCATCAATCTCGCCTTTTTCAAGTGCCGCAACGCGAGCGGCCTCATCTGGGATTATCTTAAAGATGATACCGTCGAGATACGGCTTGTTCGGAATTCGATACTGATCATTCCGTACTAGTCGAATGTATTCACCGCGTTTCCATTCTTGGAATTTGAACGGACCAGTTCCGATCGGCTTCTGATTTGCGGGGTTGTTTCGATAATCTCCATTTTGATAAATGTGCTTTGGCATCATTGGCGCTGAATTCACCGCTAGCGCCGTAAGAAACGCACCAAAGGGCTCTTTCAGCTTTACGATGACTGTCGTGGGATCGGGGGTAGCCACACTCTCGATGTGCGATAACGTAGAGCGGGCAATCGGATGGGTCTCTGGAAGCATCTTCGTAAGGGTGAAAGCCACGTCTTCCGACGTGAAGGCGACGCCATCGTGCCATTTCACGCCGGGCTGAAGCTTAAAAGTATACGTCAGGCCATCAGAGGAAATGCTCCAAGAAGAGGCTAAGCCCGGCATCGGCTTCAAATCGAAGTCAAACTTGATAAGGCCTTCGTAAATCTTGCCGGCGACGGTTTGTGTAGGCGCCTGCAAGTTCATCGCCATAATAAGCGTGGCAGGCTCGGGATTGAGCGCGATGCTCAAAACGCCGCCGCGATTTTGGGCATTCGCGTCGAAAGTTGTGGCCGCCAGAAAGGAAACAACGAGTGCGAAAATTCCGCTCGTCAATCTCAACATTCTTTTTCCCCGCTCTTGATATAAATCAATAGAGATGAAACATCCTATTTACCATCTCTTTGGGTACATTGGCTTTGGCGCTTCATTCTGTCAACGCTCTTTTTTGAATTTGGTGGATAGCGATTAGTCGCTGGCAATGGTGTGCGCAGATTGAGATCGCGCATCTGATCGAACGGCCGCATCAATCCAGCCTGCGCCTGGCACGGCTGAAATGAGCTTTTTCGTGTATTCCTCTCGTGGGTTATCGAAGAGGCCGTTCGTGGGCTGAATCTCGACAATTGACCCATGCGACATCACTGCGACTCGATCGCTCATCCGCGCCGCAACACGAAGATCATGGGTAATAAAGACCAAGGACACGCCTAACTCGTCTCTGATCTTCTCGAAAAGTTGCAACACTTGATCTTGCACCGTCACATCTAGGGCCGACACTGGCTCGTCGGCGATAACGATTTCAGGCTGAAGCGCCAACGCTCTGGCGATAGCAATACGCTGGCGCTGACCGCCTGAGAATTGATGAGGATATCGATAGATCGAGCTAGTTTCGAGTCCCACAAGATTCAGCAATTCTTCCGCTTTCGCTTGCGCTTTTGCCTTGGGTACTCCCGAAGACAGCAGACCGCTCATGATTTGGTCACCGATCCTGCGACGAGGATTTAGTGAAGAATAGGGATCTTGGAACACCATCTGAATACGTCGACGGGCATTTCGTAGTGCATCGCCCTTGAGATATCCGATGTCTGTACCACCGAGCCTTATTGTGCCTTGGTCTGGATCTATGAGGCGCATGAGAAGACGCCCAAAAGTTGATTTTCCCGAACCCGACTCGCCGACAATTCCGAGACACTCGCCTGGAAAAAGATCTATCGATACATCCTTGACTGCCGCTATTTCGCGCGTCGACAAAAAACCTGTCGGAAGATAAAAATTCTTTCCTACATCACTCGCCGCTAGAACCGGCTTGTGCTCTGCGACGCTCCTCGTCTGCCGCCGCGTATACTTAGGCACCGCTGCGACAAGTTTTTTCGTGTAAGCATGTTGCGGATTGCGCAAGACTGATTGGGTATTCCCCTCCTCGACCAACCGCCCTTGCTGCATAACCACCACGCGATCAGCTATTTCTTCAACCACGCCAAAGTCGTGAGTAATAAATACAACAGACATATGTTTTTTTTGCTGTAACTCTCGAATGAGCTGCAAGATTTTACCCTGCGTGGTTACGTCGAGAGCAGTCGTGGGCTCATCCGCCAATAGTAATTTCGGTTCAAGGACGAGTGACATTGCGATCATCACGCGCTGCCTTTGACCGCCTGACAGCTGAAATGGATATGATCGAATGATCCGCTTGATGTCGGGTAGACCCACGTCTTTCAAGGCCTGCTCCGCGGCAACGCGACGGTCTTTCGGTTGAATCGCGGTATGATATCGCAATACTTCATCGATTTGATCGCCAACCCTCATCAAAGGATTCAACGCCGTCATTGGCTCTTGAAAGATCATCGCGATCTCAGTGCCGCGCAGCCGCCTTGCTTCCTCTTCCGCCAGCCCACCGATTTCACGACCATCGAAGAAAATCTGCCCGTGCTTTTCGCCGACGGTTGACGGCAGAAGTCCCATTATCGCGTGCGCCAAGATTGATTTTCCAGATCCCGACTCCCCGACAACACAAAGAAGTTCGTTGCTGCCGACTTTGAGCGATATGTCTTGGATCGCGTGGGTCCTGTCGCTACCGGGACGAAGTGCGACGCACAAGTTTTCCAATGAAAGAAGTGGCGTCATTCTTTTCATCCTTCGCTCTGCTTCGGATCAAGAATGTCATTTAGCCCCTGACCGATAGTATTGACGGCCAAAACAGTTGCGACAACGGCTATGCCTGGAAATACACTGATCCACCACGCTTGTCGTATTACTGTGCGCCCAGCACCGATCATGTAACCCCAACTGATAAGATTAGGATCTCCTAGGCCAAGAAAGCTCAGGGCACTTTCCATTAGAATTGACGTCGCAACGCCAAGTGAACTCATAACAATTATTGGAGGCAATGCATTCGGTAGGATCTCACGAAGTGCAATGTCAAGCTGAGACCGGCCCGACGATATGGCCGCCAAGACATACTCGCGATTTCGTAACGCAAGGAATTCTGCACGGGTTAATCGGGCAATCGGCGGCCAGGTAACGATCGCTATCGCGAACACAATAGAGGCGACTGAAGGTTGGAAAATAGCAACCAAGAGTATCGCGAGGAAGAAACTCGGGATGGTCTGGAAAAATTCGGTAACACTCATCAATAGAGTGTCGATCTTCCCTCCACAAAGCCCGGCGATTGCTCCGACTGTTACGCCTAAGATTGCAGAGACGATAGTGGCGACCAAGCTGATAAATAGTGAGATTCGAGCGCCGAACAAAATGCCGGAGAGAACGTCACGACCCAGCGTGTCGGTACCCAAGATAAAGCTATCAAAACTGGGATGAGCAAACGGTCTGCCGACCAAGTCCCATGGATCGTAAGGCGCAATCCAAGGCGCAAATGCTGCAATCAGAATTAGAATGAGCAGTCCTATGAGGCCCACCGTCGCAGCTCGATTGTTTTTAAGTGTTTTTGAAAGCTTTATCACGCTTCGCTCCTCACACGGGGATCAAAAGCGCGGTAAGCGAATTCCGTGAGGACATTGAATAAAACGACCATCATCGACGAGATAAAGAAGATCCCTAGCAACACGGGATAATCACGCTGAAGCAAAGCGTCGAAAGCCAATCGGCCAATTCCTGGCCATCCAAAAATGGTTTCAACGACGACAGCTCCGCCGATGAGTTGACCAAGTTGCATCCCAGCAATCGTGATGACCGGAAGAATTGCATTCCGCAAAACGTGCGCGCGCCGAATGCGTCGTGTCGGCAATCCCTTTGCTCTGGCAGTCTTGATGTAATCGAGATGCATGACCTCGATAGCAGAGGCCCGCGTAAGCCGCGTATAAGTCGCAGTGTAGAACAACCCTAGCGTCAGCATCGGAAGAACGAGATGCTTTGCTCGATCCACGATCGAACTCAAGAAATCGAAATTTGATCCCACCGTTTGGCTTCCGTAACCTGGAAGCCATTCGAGTTTTGCCGAGAATATGAAAAGGAGAAGGAGCCCAGTAAAGAAAATTGGCATCGCGTAGAACAACAACGCAGCCAAGCTGATCGCGCTGTCAACGAACGTTCCTCTTCTCCAAGCAGCAATAATTCCGAGTGATACGCCAGCAAAAAGTGAAAAAATAAAAGCGCTGAGAGTTAGGGTCAGGGTATTCGGCAATCGCTCCAAAATGACATCGATGACAGGCTTATTCTGGCGATAGGAATAGCCGAGATCGAGTGTCAATACTTTTGAGAAGTACTGCAGCAACTGCACCTGAATCGGCTTATCAAGTCCAAAATCGGCTCGAAGCTGCGCAACAAACTTCTCGTCAGCAGCCCCCGATTGACCTGCCAAAACTGTCGCCGGATCGCCTGGCGCAAGCCGGACTAGCGAGAAATTTAGTATCGCGACCGCCAAGACGACTAATGCAGCCTTGATCAAGCGAGCAAGCACAGAGCGAATCATCCAGCGACCGATCTGGGGGTCTGATGTCGACCCGCCGCGTCGTTCTTAGATTCTGCTTGGACAAATGGAGCCAGAAAAGAAGCGATATTCTCTTGCAGATGCGGCCCATCATATCCGCCCTCCTGAACCAACAATGTTGGAAGACCAGCGGACGCTATTATCGAAGCGATTTCGGCAAACCCAGCGGTGGAAACTTGGAAGACTCCCATTGGATCGCCCGCAAAAGTATCTAATCCCACCGCGATCACGAGCGCGGAGCAGCCGAGCTCTTTTGCACGATCGATGAGCTTCGCCGTCGCAAGCGCAACTTCATGCGAACCGGAGCCTCGCTGCAGCGGCAAGTTCAAATTCCATCCGTGACCTACACCTTCGCCGACCTCATTCAAGTATCCCTGATAAAATGGATAAAAGTCAGTTGGATCGGCATGCACTGATCCGCAAAATACGTCGTTTCGTAGATAGAATATCTCTTGTGTACCGTTCCCGTGGTGAACGTCGATATCAATGATAGCGACCTTCGAAAACTTCTTGAGAAGCACGTTTGCGGCGACAGCGCAGTTGTTAAGAAAACAAAATCCTGAAGCCAAATCAGCATGGGCGTGGTGACCAGGTGGTCGGCACAACGCGTAAATAAACTTCTGTCCATCTGCTAAGGCATGAGCAGCTGTTAATGCGGTCTGCGCGCTGGCGTACGCGGCCTTTGCGGTCAACGGGCCGATGGGACAATTCGTGCTGTTCATGTAGTAGCCGGCCAACCCCATCACTCCCGTTGGTCGGTTTCGCAAATACCTCACGGGATGCACGTGAGGCACGACCTCGGGGCCAGCATTTCGCAAATGCCGCCAGTTTTCCGCGGCGGATCTCAGAAATTCTAGATATTCAGAATCGTGGATTTCTTCTATTGGCGCCAAACCAAAGTCCAGAGACGCCATGTGCACCAACCCGCAATCCCGGGCGCCCTGTAGCAGTTTACGCGCCCGGTTTGATGATTCCGGCGCCTCCACCATCCGACCCGCAAACATCTGCATGATCGGTTCGTGCTCATACTGCTCATCGGAGAAAACAACAAACATGTGATGTCCGTTATTTATTGCGGCAAAGTTGAAACGAATTTCGGTGAAAGGTACGCCTCGAGACCCTCTATTCCGCCCTCGCTCCCGTACCCACTGTCCTTAACGCCCCCGAATGGCGTTTCCGGAGTAAAGATGAACGTATGGTTGACACCAATCATTCCAGCTTGAATCTGGTCGCTCAGCAGCGCGGCCCGCGCCTGTGACTTCGTGTACACATAAGCTGCCAATCCATAACGCAACTTGTTGGCTTCAAAGATCGTTTCATCCAGGTCCGTGAATCTTCGTATCGGCACCACAGGACCAAAGATTTCATCTGTCATCATTCTATCGTCGGCGGATACGTCAGAAATCACAGTTGGCGGAAAGAAAAATCCGGCGTTTCCAACTCTGCGACCGCCACACTGAAGGCGCGCTCCCGACCGCTCTGCGTTGCTAACAAATGACTCCATTGCATCTAGTCGTCGAGAATTAGCGAGTGCTCCAATCTCGCTGTCTTCTTCGATACCGTTTTTCACCACGAGCTTTGACGAGACCTCTGAAAATTTTGCGAGAAACTTGTCGTGAACAGCTTCGTGAACAAAGAAACGGCTCGGCGCGATACAAATTTGGCCAGCGTTTCGATATTTGTTAATTGCGATCGATTCGGCCGCCACCTCTGCATCAGCATCTTCGCAAACGATTACAGGAGCATGCCCCCCGAGTTCCATCGTCACGCGAGTCATGTTTTCGGATGCGAGTCCGGTCAACTTTTTTCCGACAGCAATCGATCCTGTAAATGAGATCTTCGATATCTTTGGCGAAGCAATCAAGAAATTCGAAATCTCGCTGGGCACACCAAAGACAATGTTGAGAACACCCGCCGGTAGACCCGCATCTTCGAACGCGCGCGCGATTGCGAGCGCAGTCGCTGGAGTTTCTTCGGACGGTTTAAGAATGCATGTGCATCCGGCCGCCAGAGCCCCTGCTATTTTTCTGGCAGGCGTCGTCGCTGGGACATTCCATGGTGTAAATGCAGCAACAGGCCCGACGGGAACTTTGTGGACGGCTTGTTGAACCGCCGGCAGACGAGATGGTACAAGGCGACCATAAGCACGCTTTCCTTCTTCCGCGTACCAATCGATAATTTCCGCTGCAAAGTTAATTTCGACGCGGGATTCGCGGATGGGCTTTCCTTGCTCAAGCGTGATTATTCGCGCGATTTGTTCGGAACGTTCGCGAAGCAAGCGCGCGGCGCCAACCAAGATTTTCGCACGGGCCGCCGCGGGCGTAGTACGCCACTTTTCAAATGCGATCGTCGCAGAGGCAATGGCGTCTTCGAGGTCCTCGCGGTTCGCGTGAGGTAGACTACCAAGGGACTGTTCCGTAGCTGGGTTTATCACGTCCTCGCCAGAACGTCCTTTGAGCCCACGCCATTCGCCGGCAATGTACAGTGATAGATCGCTGTGCTGCATCTCAGTCACTCTCAAAGATTGGCGGGATATGGATTAGGCACGATCCCAACAAGAACACCTCGACGGTCAACCTCAATGCCAAACCGCTCATAGTAGACTTCTTTCGGCAGAAACTCGTCGCCAATTTTCGCGAGGTGGCTTCGTAAATCTTCCGCCAGCGATTGCCTCAGCTTGGCGCTAGCGCGATCGTCGATAAGATTCTTGAGTTGATAGGGATCCGACAAGTTGTCGAAGAGCAGCCACGGTCCGTCTATCGTCTCGATGTATGTATGGCGCATCGTCCGAACGCCGCGATACTCCATTCTCATGCCACGAAAGTACGGCACCATGTCCTCACCACGCGAGTCTAGCACCGTCGTGGGGCACGGGTTCGTAACCAACACCGAAGCCGGCTTATCCCCGTCCCTTCCAAGTATGAAAGAAGAGCAATCGACCCCTTCACACGCTGACGGTATTGGCAGGTCGCACAACCCCAGCAACGTTGGCATAATATCCATCGTCGATATGGGAAAATCAGCTTTCGCGTCTTTTGGAATTCGTCCGTTCTGGCGGATCAGGAAGGGAACGCGAATAGATTCATCCCAAGGCCACCCCTTTTTATAGACGCCATGAGACCCGTGCATATCGCCATGGTCGGATGTGAAGACGACGATCGTTTCATCAGACAGGTCGAGCGCATCGATTTCTTCGAGAAGCCTTTCAAATTGTTCGTCGAGAAATGTGATCTGCGCGTAATAACCCCAGATGTCATCTACCGGAAACTCGACAGAGTTTTGCCTCGGACGCAGTGCCGATCGATCGTACATGTCGAGATATTTTTGCGGCACTTGCCGGTAGGGGTTGTGCGGCGGACCCCAAGAAAGAAACAAGCAGAACGGCATATCGGGCCGTCTTTCCTTCCTAAGATATTTTAGTGCTTCATCGACCTGCGCCTCTGCGTCATAGCCCTCCCAGACCAGTTGGTCTTCGTCCTTGTAGTATTTTGAGCCTAAATAATTATGCTCGAAGTTCGCAGCTGCCCAATAACGAAACCCCCTTCGTCGCGATTTCGGAACCACTGCAAGACGGTCCGCTCCGTCTAGGTGCCACTTACCGATGTATGCAGTGTCGTAACCGTTCTCGGCATACACCTCACCGATCGTGCGATGTTTTAACGACAGCGCGATGTCGTTTACGACAACGCCATTGGATAGCGGGTTTAGGCCGGTCACTAAGACAGCGCGGTACGGGCCGCAAATTGACGGCGACGCCACGGCAACTGGAAACATCGTAGCCGTCTTTGCGAAGACATCAATATTTGGTGTCTTAACGTTCTCTTCGCCGTAACATCCAACGCTAGAAGCACGAAGCTGGTCCGCAAAAACATAGATCACATTGGGCTTTTTTGAGACAGCCATGTCACCCTCGGTACTGAGCTGAAAATTCGATCGCTTCGTCGAGCGTAAGCTTCATCTTGTCGACGATTTCATCGAGCTGTTCATTTGTCGAAAAAAGTGGCGGACAGAAGCCCAGCGAGTCGCCAGCGGGCATCGCTCTGGTAATCAATCCGTTTTCGTATGCACGGCGTGCGACAAACGCGTTGACCTTGCCAATCGGTGAAAACAGCCGCTTTTTCTCTTTGTCAGCAACAAGCTCGACGGCCGCGATCAGGCCAATTCCCCTGACCTCGCCGACTAAGGGATGTTCGACCAATTCTCGCAGGCGCCTTTGAAAATAAGCTCCAGAGCGAGATACCGTCCCGGCAACATC
>JAFKKP010000224.1 GCA_017305515.1 Hyphomicrobiales bacterium | reverse complement strand
CACGCAAAACCTGTTCAACGGATTCAAGACGGCAAACAGCGTTCGCGTCGCCGAATTTCAGGTTCTGTCCGGACGCGAAGCGTTGCGCAATACTGGACAGGGCGTGCTGCTCGACGCCGTCACCGCCTATATGAATGTGATCGCCAATCAGGCGCTGCTCGAAACCCAAAAGAGCAACGTCGCATTTCTGCGGGAGACGCTCGGCATTGCGAAAAAACGTCTCGATGCCGGCGACGTGACACCGACCGACACCGCGCAGGCCGATGCGCGTCTGAGCCGCGGCCTTGCCGATTTGAACGCCGCTCAAATCGCTTACGATGTCAGCCGCGCCACCTACGAACAGGTGATCGGCAAGGCACCGGGACTGCTCCAGCCGGCGCAGACGGTCGACCGCTTCGTGCCGCGATCGAAGCAGGAGACCCTCGATACTGCGGCAAAGGAAAATCCGGCCGTGCTCGGTGCGATGTACGATGTCGATGTTGCCACCACGACAATAAGCGTGGCCGAGAGCAGTCTGTTGCCGCAACTCAACGTGCAGGGCTCGGTCAGCAAGAGCAAACAGAGCGACAGCACGCTCGGGACATTCGGCACCGATCAGGCGTCCGTTACAGGCAATCTCACCGTTCCACTCTACGACGGCGGCACCGCTACCTCCCAGACAAGGCAGGCAAAGGAAACCGCGACGCAAAGCCGGCTCGTTCTGGAACAGGTTCGCAATCAGGCGCGCACGGCTGCCATCAGCGCATGGATCACCAGCGAAGGTACGAAAGTCGCGCTCGCTGCCGCCGAGAGCGAAGTGAAGGCCGCTGGCATTGCGCTACAAGGCGTTCGGCGCGAAGCGCAAGGCGGCCAGCGCACCACACTCGACGTGCTCAACTCGCAGCAGGATCTCACCGCAGCGCGTTCACGCCAGATTCTCGCGCAGCGCGACCGCGTCATTGCGTCATATACGCTGTTGAGCGCGGTCGGGCGTCTGGACGTGCGGACGCTCGGCCTCAACACGCCGGACTATCTGCCCGAAGTGCACTATCACCAGGTCCGCGACGCATGGCACGGCGTCAGAACGCCCGACGGAAAATAATCGCCGTGACTAGCGCGCGCGGCGCGAGAAGATCGAAATCAGCACAGGCAACGTGACGAGCGTTATGAAAGGTGCAAGCGCCATCCCTGTCACAACAACGACCGCCAGCGGCTTTTGCACTTGAGAGCCAATTCCATTTGACAATGCGCCAGGCAACAGACCGACTCCGGCAACGATGCAGGTCATGAACACGGGCCGCATCCGTAATTCTCCGGCTCGCACTGCCGCCTTAACGCGATCAAATCCCTCAGCGATTAAGTTGTTATATTGCGAAATCAGAATAATGCCGTCCATGACGGCCATGCCAAACAAAGCTATGAATCCGATTGCTGCTGAAACGCTGAACGGAATTCCGGTGAGCAGAAGCCCGAGCACGCCGCCAATCACAGCCATGGGAATCACGCTCATCGCCAGGAGTGTGTCAGTCATAGAGCTGAAGTTGAACCAGAGTAGGACTGCGATCAGAAACAGGCTGATGGGAACGACGATGGACAATCGCTTGATCGCGTCCTGCAAATTTCCGAATTCGCCAACCCACTCTACACGCGAGCCGGGTGGAAGCGGGACATTCGCCTCAACCTTGTCCTGCGCTTCCTTGATTGCGCTGCCAAGATCGCGCTCGCGAACCGAGAACTTGATCGGCAGGTAGCGTTCCTGCTGCTCGCGGTAGATATAGGCGGCACCCGAGACGAGATTGATTGATGCCACATCGCTCAGCGGAATTTGCGTGATGCCGTTGGGGCCTTGCGCGCCGATGCGCAGATTCTGGATGACTTCCGCGCTCTTGCGATATTCTGGCGCCAGGCGAACGATGATCGGAAAATGTCGGTCGCTTCCGGGCTCGTAAAGATCCCCGGAGCTGTCGCCGCCAATAGCGACACGGATCGTGGCATTGATATCGCCGGGCGCAAGGCCATAGCGCGCCGCGCGTGCACGGTCGATATCGATTTGAATTGTTGGCTGACCGAGCGATATAAACACGGCCAAATCCGTGATACCGCGCACGGTGGCGAGCTGCGCCTTAATCTGATTGGCCGTCTCGGTGAGTGCGACGAGATCGTTGCCATAGAGCTTGATCGAATTTTCGCCTTTTACGCCCGACACCGCCTCGGCGACATTGTCCTGCAAATATTGGGAAAAGTTGAACTCGACGCCCGGAAACCTTTTCTGCAGATCATTCAGAATTTGAGCGGTCAACTTGTCCTTATCGCTAGTCGTCGGCCATTCGCTCGCGGGCTTGAGGGGAGCAAAGAATTCTGCGTTAAAGAGACCGGCGGCATCGGTACCATCGTCAGGCCGCCCATGCTGCGACACCACCGATTCAACCTCCGGCCGCGAGCGAATAACCTTTCGTATCTCATTGACGTAAGAGTTTCCTTCTTCAAGCGAAACTGTTGGCGGGAGTGTTGCACGGATCCAGAGATTACCCTCCTCGAGCTTAGGCAGAAACTCCAAACCCAGGAAACGGCTGCCAATGAAAGTAAGTACGAGGATAACACCAGCTGCTGACATCACGACACGGCGGTTACTGACTGCCCATTCGATGACCGGCATATAACTCCGATGCAGCCACTTCATTAGTTGCGTCTCAGTGTCCTCCATATGAGCTGGTAAAATAATTGCGCTCAACGCCGGAATGATCGTGAATGTCGCGAGAAGGCCGCCGGCCAAAGCGTAGGCATACGTGCGCGCCATCGGTCCAAAAATGTTGCCTTCGACGCCGCTCAGCGTGAACAGCGGGAGGAACGCGGCAATAATGATAATTGCAGCAAAGAAAATCGATCGTGAGACGTCAGCTGCGGCGCTGAGGATGGCGTGACTCTTCATGCCCATCACGGTGTCTTCCGAAATCGCAACCTCCTCGGCAGGAGACAATTCGGTTGTTTGGGTGAGGCGCCGGAAGATCGCCTCAACCATGATCACAGTCCCGTCGACGATCAGACCGAAATCGATGGCGCCGACCGAAAGAAGATTGGCTGACTCACCCCGCAGCACCAAAACTATAACAGCGGTCAGCAATGCGAACGGGATCGTTGCACCGACGATGACGGCGCTGCGAATATTGCCGAGAAAAATCCACTGCAAAAACACAACGAGAACAATTCCGACGATGACGTTGTGCAATACAGTGTGCGTCGTGGTGTCGATCAGATCCTTGCGGTCGTAGATGCGCTCGATGCGCACGCCCGGCGGTAAAATGCCCCCTTTGTTGATCGCCTGAACCGCTTCCTCGACACGGGCGATTGTCGGCGTGCTCTTTTCACCCCGGCGCATCAGCACAATGCCCTGAACGATGTCGTCGTCATTGTCCATGCCGGCGATGCCAAGCCGCGGTTTTTCCCCCACAGTCACATTGGCGATGTCGCGCACCAGCACCGGATTTCCATTGCTCTGCGAAATCATAGTGGTCGCCAGATCGTCGATCGAGCGGATCAGGCCGACGCCGCGTACCACGGCAGATTGCGAACCGATATTCACCGTGTTGCCGCCGACATTGATGTTGGCGTTGCCGACGGCCTGCAAAACCTGCGGCAGCGTCAGGCCGTAGGCGACCAGTTTGTTGAAATCGACCTGAAGCTCGTAGGTCTTTGTCTTGCCGCCCCATCCGGTCACGTCGATCACGCCCGGAACCGACCTGAAACGCCGTTGCAGAACCCAGTCCTGAAGCGTCTTCAAATCCATCACGCTGTAGTTCGGCGGCCCGACCAGACGATAGCGGAAGATTTCGCCGATCGGACTGAGCGGCGAGATTTGCGGCTGGACGTTGCCGGGCAACGGCGAAAGCTGAGACAGCCGATTGAGAACCTGCTGCAACGCTTCGTCATAGGTGTAGTCGAACGAGAACTGCAGTTTCACGTCCGACAACCCGTAAAGGGAAATCGTGCGGATGGTGCGGACATTCTTGATGCCCGCGACCTGCGTCTCGATCGGAATCGTGATGTAACGCTCGATTTCCTCCGCCGAGAGCCCTGGGCTCTGCGTCACGATGTCGACCATCGGCGGAGTAGGATCCGGATAGGCTTCGATGTTGAGTTGCGCGAATGCGATGACGCCGCCAATGATCGTGACCGCGAACAGGATCACCATCAGGTAGCGGCGATGGACAGCAAGTGCGACGAGACGATCGATCAAGGACGCAAACTTTCAAAAAGGGAAAGCAAGTTAGCTTCCGGACGCCGCACGGTCGATGAACAGACTGCCCCGGGTGACGACCTGTTCGCCGGCCTGAAGATTTCCCTTCACCTCGACGAGATCGCCGTTTGCCAGTCCGGTTTTGATCTGACGCAACTCGATGGTCTTGTCGTCATGCGCAACCCAGACGCGCACCTGACTGCCTTCATAGATCAGCGCCTGCTTTGGAACGCCGAGCGCCGGCCGGTCGCCTGCGGAATAGATCGTCACGTTGGCAAACATCTCGGGCTTCAGCAAACCGTCGCGATTGTCGATGGTGGCGCGCACCATGAGGCGGCGCGTCGTCGAATCGATGGCGGCCGCGACATAATTGATGCGCCCGTTCAGGGTACGGCCGGGAAAGGCCAGAACGTTGAATGCCATCTCCTGGCCGACCTGCACATTCGGCGCATCCGTCTCGCGAACGAATGCCGTGATCCAGACTGTCGAAAGATCGCCGATCACAAACACCGGGTCGCTGGCGCCCGCGTTGACATACTGGCCGGGGCCGACCTTGCGCTGAACCACAGTGCCGGCAATCGGCGCAACGATTGTCGTCTCGCGGTCGATCTGGCCTTTTTCCTGAAACGCGGAGATCGCATCCTCGGAAAGGCCGAGCATGCGCAGGCGATTGCGGGCCGCGCCCAGCGCCGTCTCTGCCGAGCGCATGTCGTTCTGCGCCGTGACGAGTGCGGCCTGCGCCGTCTGAAGATCCTTCAGCGGAATCGCCTTGCCTTCATAGAGGTCGCTGGCGCGCTTGTCCTGGATCTGCGCAAGCTCAAGCTGCGACTTCGCCTTGTTCATGGCGGTCGCGGCTGCGATGAAATCGTTCTGAGACTGCACGTTGTCAGCCGCCTCGATCACAAACAGCGGCTGGCCTTGCGTCACCTGATCTCCCGGCCGGGCAAGGAGTTTGGTGACGCGGCCCGCATAGGGAGAGAACACAGGCGTCGCACGATCCTCATCGACCGCAATCTTGCCTTCGGTGATGAGTTCCGCGCGGAAAGCGCGTTCGACGACCGGCTGCACCGTGAGGCTCGCCCACTCCGCTGCGGTCGGCGTATAGGTCTGCAAACCCTTGCGGGACTGGCTTGAAACTTCCGAATTTTCCTTCGATCCGATCGCCATCCTGATGAGGCCGATCGCGGAAACGCCGACAAGGATCGCGACTGCCGCAGCCGCCGCTTTTTGACGATTATTAAGCGATTGAAATCGCTGAATAAATTCGTTTGCTTTGGCCTTATATTGAAGCACTGAAGCGATTCCGTCCGTGATTGCAGAACTGTCCCGCTAATAGTGCCACTTTAGTCTTGCGGACAATCTAAAAACGCAGGCGTGAATACTAATTTCAGTTAACTTCCAGTGAGGGCCACAACGCACGATTCGAGCCCAGCGGTACTGCGGGACGCGCCCAGCGCGCGGGCGTCTTTGACATGATCGCGGAATGACGCACCGCGATCATCGCGCCGAAACCCGACGCAGCATGTTCGAGGAGCGGCCTGACGTCATCGCCGTTGATGTCCGAAGATGACAATCCGTTTTCGATCCGGCCGAGATTCCACAACCAGCGTCCGGTCTGCGCGAGCGAGACGCGCGCATGCCAGCTCCCGCCCTCGCGCGCCTGCCGCGCCTTTGCCATCATTGCGCCGAACGCCATCAGATACCCCGTCGCATGATCCAGCATTTGTGCCGGCAATTCCTTCGGCCCGTCCAAACCGGCGGCTTTTCCCTCGGCATGATTGAAACCGGTGGATGTCTGCACGAGGGAATCGAAACCGCGCCGTCCGGCCCAAGGGCCTTTGTGTCCGTAGGCGGATAGAGACACGTAAACAATGCCGGGACTGATACGCGCGGCATCCTCCGGGGAGAATCCGAGATCGGCGAGCGACTGCGGCCGATAGCCCTGCGAGAAGATATCTGCGCTTGCCAGCAAATGACGCAGCGTGTCCCTGCCCTGCGCGGTTTTCAAATCGGCGAAGGCCGACAATTTTCCGCGCCCGGTGTCGATCACGAGCCAGGGGATCGTCGGCAGATTCGGGCTTGCGATCAGCATCACATCGGCGCCATGCGCGGCAAGCGTGCGTCCGGCGACAGGTCCGGCGATAACGCGCGACAGATCCAGCACGCGCACGCCCGACAAAGGGCGATCCCCCTTCGGCCAGGGTTTTGGGTCGGCTTCGCCGATTTTCTCGATGGTGAGCAGCGGGAGTTTTGCGATCTCCTGGGCCTGCGGCGTCGCCATCCATTCGTCATGCGAACGCATCGTCGAGACCACGCACCCGCCGGTATAGGCCGCCGTCTCGAATTTTTCCGCTTCCCAATCCATCAAGGCGCGCTGCACATCATCGCGTTCGGGCTTGCAGCCGAGCACCTTGCAGACGTTGTCGCGATGATGCGGAAAATTTGTGTGCAGGCGAACGAAGCGGCCATCGCTCGTTTTGTAAACGCCGGCAATGGCGTCCCACGCGGGCGGCGGCGGCTTGTCCTCGACGCGGAGATAACGCTCCGAACGACATTCGACGGAAGCATGCAGCATGTCGACCGAGACCGTCTGGGATTCACCGCTGCGAAGTTTCCGGATTTGCGTGGCGGCAAGCCCGGCGGCGGCCACTGAAACCTGCGCCGCAGCAGCAACACGAAACGACGACGGCAGAATCGGCTCAACACCTGTGAGCTTCACGTCATCGAGCGCAGACGGAGCGCCGCCGCCAAGCGACCACACATCGGCAAGGATTTCGCGCGGCGTTTGCATAATCACGGAAGATCGCGCGGAACATAGACGCTTGCAAGACGATCAATGAAAATCGCGCGAGCGCGGAAGAATACGCACATTGCGCGGATGGCGCGCTTTCGGGGTGCGCGCATCCTGATATTGATGGATTTCGCCGTCCATCGTTTCCAGCGTCGCTGTCTTCGGCGGTAGAACAGCTTTTTGCGGAACGAGGTCGTTCGACAGGGCGCGCAATTCATGGGAGCGATCAATCAGCCGATCCGCAACCAGATGAACGACCTTGTCCGGGCTGCTCTGGATGACGCCTTCGACCTCGATCAGCCGCGACCCCATCACTTCCTTGCGGAATTTCTCCATCACCTTCGGCCACACCACGACATTGGCGATGCCGGTCTCGTCTTCTAAAGTCATGAACACGACGCCCTTGGCACTGCCGGGCCGCTGACGAACGAGCACGACACCGGCGCAACACACACGTTTCCTGTCGTTGCCGTGAGCAATGTAAGTGCAAGGCACGGTCCCTTCGTCTGCGAACTTCGTTCGCAGAAATTCCATTGGATGACCTTTGAGCGACAGCCGAATGGTCTGATAGTCCGCTACGACCTGTTCATGCAGCGGCATCAGCGGCAAAGGCTGCGCCGCTTCGTCCGGCTGCTCGCGCGCGGCGGAAAACTCAAACAGCGGCAGCGCCACATCGTCGGGCAAGCGCCGCACCGTCCAGAGCGCCTCGCGGCGATCGAGACCCAGCGAACGAAACGCATCGGCATCGGCCAGCAGGATCAGCGCGCGCTTCGGCAATCCGGTGCGTTGCGCGAATTCCTCCAGAGACACGAACCGCCCCTGTTCGCGCGCTGCGAGAATGCGCCGGTCCCAGTAATGCTGAGGCGGTTTCCCGCGTGCCGGCGCACCGATGCCCTTGTCGATCATGTGCTGGTCGTCCGGCTCGAACACCTCGAAGCCGTCGATCTGAAGGAAACCAAGTCGCACCGCGTGATGGCTGCCCATCCGCTCCTCCAGCGCGTTCTGCCCGAAGCTGAACGACACATCGATCTCGCGAACCTCGACACCGTTCTTGCGCGCATCGCCGACAATCTGCGCCGGCGCGTAAAATCCCATCGGCTGCGAGTTCAGCAGGCCACAACAGAACGCATCGGGGTGATAGTGTTTCAGCCATGACGACACATAGACAAGCTGCGCGAATGCCGCCGCGTGACTTTCCGGAAAGCCGTAGCTACCGAAGCCTTTGATCTGGTCGAAGCAGCTTTGCGCGAACACCGGATCGTAGCCGCGCGCGATCATGCGGCCGACCATGCGCTTCTCGAATTTCGGCATCGTGCCGACGTTGCGGAATGTCGCCATCGCGCGCCGCAAACCGTTTGCCTCTTCCGAAGTGAATTCGGCCGCCGCCATCGCGATACGCATCGCCTGCTCCTGAAACAGCGGCACGCCGAGCGTTTTGGTCAGAATGTCTTTCAGCTCGTTTTTGTTGCCGCCTTTCGGATATGGATAGGCGATGTCCTCCGGCTTCATCTCGCGGCGCTTCAAATACGGATGAACCATATTGCCCTGAATGGGGCCGGGCCGCACGATCGCAACCTCAATGACGAGATCGTAGAACGTGCGCGGCTTCAGGCGCGGCAGCATGTTCATCTGCGCGCGGCTCTCGACCTGAAACACGCCGAGGGATTCGCCGCGCTGAAGCATCTTATAAACGTCATCGTCGTCGTGCGACTTGACGTCCGCGAGTTCGTAACGCTCGCCCTTATGATCCGCTATAAGATCGAAGCATTTGCGAATGCACGACAGCATGCCAAGCGCCAGCACATCGACCTTCATCATTCGCAACGCGTCGATGTCGTCCTTGTCCCATTCGATGAAGGTGCGATCCGCCATCGCGGCATTGCCGATGGGCACGTAAGTGTCGAGCCGATCCTGCGTCAGCACATAGCCGCCGACATGCTGCGACAGATGGCGTGGAAATTCGATCAGCTCTGTCGCAAGCTCGACGGCGCGCAGCACCATCGGATTGGACGGATCGAATCCTGCCTGCTTGACTTGCATGTCGCTGAGACCGCTGCCCCAGCTTCCCCACACCGTGTCCGCAAGCGCCGAGGTAACGTCTTCCGTCAGGCCCAGCGCCTTGCCGACATCGCGGATCGCGCTGCGCGGACGATAATGGATGACGGTGGCGACGATTGCGGCGCGATGACGGCCATAGCGCCGATAGACATACTGCATCACCTCCTCGCGGCGCGAATGCTCGAAATCGACATCGATGTCGGGCGGCTCTAGCCGCTCCTTGGAAATGAATCGCTCGAACAAGACATCCGTTTCCGCCGGATTCACAGACGTGATCCCGAGCACATAGCAGACGGCGGAATTGGCGGCAGACCCGCGCCCCTGACACAGAATGTTTTGCGAGCGCGCATAATGCACGACATCGTGCACGGTCAGAAAATAGTGTGCGTAGTTCAGTTCATCGATCAGGCGCAGCTCCTTGTCGATGGTTGCGCGCAGCTTGTCGTCGATGCCGTTTGGAAAATATTTATTGACGCCCGCTTCGGTCAGACCGCGCAAATGCTGCTGCGCCGTCTTGCCCGGCGGCACCGGTTCGTCGGGGTACTGATATTTCAACTGATCGAGCGAGAAGGAAATGCGGTCGGCAAAGCGGATCGTTTCCGCGAGCGCATCCGGAAAATCCTTGTAGAGACGCGCCATGTCCTTATGCGGTTGCAGATGACGCTCCGCATGCGCCTCGAGTCTTTTGCCTGCATCGTGAATGGTTGTTTTCTCGCGGATGCAGGTCACGACATCCTGCAACAGGCGGCGGCGATGAAAATGATAAAGCACGTCATTGGTCGCAATCAGCGGAACGCGTGCCGTCGAAGCGATTTTTTCAAGACGGCGCATCCGGCGTTTGTCGTCGCCGTGAAAAAACATGGTGGCCGCCAGCCACACACCCTCCATCGGCAATTTGTTAAGGGCTTCGAGCGTGGCTAAGATTTTGCCTGCGTCCAGCCTGTAAGACGGGATCACAACGCATAATTGGCCTTCGCTGAATTCGGCCAGATCGCTGAAACGCAAATGGCATTCGCCTTTTTCAGCGCGCAGCTTTCCCTTGCTCAGCAGTTGACACAGACGTCCATAAGCCTCCCGGTCGCGCGGATAGACCAGAATGTCCGGCGTGCCGTCCTCGAACACCAGCCGCGTGCCGATTAGGAGTTTGGGGTTGTAACGAACCTTCCGGTCCTTGTTTCCAAGCTCCACATAGGCACGCACCACACCCGCCAGCGTATTGTGATCCGCAATACCGATGGCATAGAGGCCGTAACGGCTGGCCTTGTGCACATATTCCTGCGGATGCGATGCACCGCGCAGAAACGAGAAATTCGTGGTGATGCCGATTTCCGCATAGATCATGCGAACACGCCCTGCATGAACCAGCGGAATGTCGAAACTTCTCGCCCGTAAATGCCCTCGCGATAGAGCCAGAACCGGCACCCCTCGCCGTCTTCGATGCGGAAATAATCGCGGGTGCGCGCTTGTCGATTTTCAACAGGATCGGTCCCAAAAGGCTGCCGCCACCATTCCATTGCGATCCGCTCCGGCCCTTCGACGCGAACGATGCGATGCTGCGCCCTGCGCCAGTTGAAGGATGCGGGCGGGCCGTGGGGAAAATCCGCGATGACGCTGACTTCTTCCGGCGGCTCGAACATCCGCAGCGGCCGCAGCGGCGGTTCGTCTTTGCAACGGTCCGGCCATGCGACCTGCGACGCCGCGGCGAGACAATGCTGCGCCGGCGATGCGATCTCGGCACGTTCGGGAATATGAGTGTCCTGCGGCAGATGCACGACGACGCGCCTGCTCCCGATACGCGCGGCGATACGGTCGATCAACGCGGCGACATCGTCACTCTCCTGGGCGCGCGTATCGAAATCGCGCTGCTCCTGCACCACGATCTCGGTGCGGCTCGCTGACAGCCGGATAAGATCGAAGCCGAAACCGGGATCGAGCGGATCGGCCAGCGCATCGAGCCGTTCGCGAAACAGCCGGTCGATGAAATCGGCTTTTGTCACCGGTTGGCCTGTTTCAACGGCGATGCTGCGCACCGCGCCGTCGGTGCGGAAGAAACTCGCCTCCAGCATCCGCGCGCCCTTGCCTGCACGATCCATCGCCGCGATCAGCATATGCGCGAGACCCGACAAGGCTGCTGCGATCACCGCATCGGTGGAAACAGGCTCTGGAAAACGCTTTTCGACCACATAATCCGGCAATGGCTTGCGCGGCGAAATCGGTGCATCGTTCAAACCCAGAGCCTGCTGCAACAACGACATGAATTCCGCGCCGAACCGCGCGGTGATTTCATGCGGCGCGCGAGACGCCACATCGCCGATAGTTTTCAATCCGGCGCGG
>JAFKKP010000223.1 GCA_017305515.1 Hyphomicrobiales bacterium | reverse complement strand
CGGTTCTGGATCATCGCGGTGATGCTAGCGCTGCTCGGCCTCTCCACGCTCAAGCTGCGGTGAACGCGTGACGCCTGTCACTTCCTTCAAGGGCAAGACGGTTGCCGTGTTTGGCCTCGGCGGATCGGGGCTTGCGAGTTGTCATGCCTTGAAAGCCGGCGACGCGGACGTCGTTGCCTGCGACGACAGCACGCAGAAAATGGCGGAAGCTGCGCAAGCCGGTTTCACGACGGCGAACTTGCGCGAGGTGCCTTGGTCCGATTTCTCCGCACTCGTTCTCACGCCCGGCGTGCCGCTGACGCACCCTGAGCCACACTGGACCGTGAAGCTCGCGCAGAAAGCCGGAATCGAAGTCGTCGGTGACATCGAATTGTTCTGTCGCGAGCGCCGCCGTCATGCGCCGAGCGCGCCGTTCGTCGCGATCACCGGCACCAACGGCAAGTCGACGACGACGGCGCTGGTCGCGCATCTGATGCGCAGCGCCGGTTATGACACGCAGATGGGCGGCAACATCGGCACGGCAATTCTCTCGCTTGAACCGCCGAAGCTCGGCCGCGTGCACGTCATCGAGATGTCGTCATATCAGATCGACCTCACGCCTTCGCTCGATCCGAGTGTCGGCATTCTTCTCAATGTCACTGAAGACCACATCGATCGTCACGGCACGATCCAGCACTACGCCGATGTAAAGCAACGCCTCGTCGCCAATGTGCAGAGCGGCGGCACGGCGATCATCGGCGTCGATGACGATTTCTGCCGCGCGATTGCGGACCGCACCGAGCAACACGGCAAGCATGTCGTTCGCATCTCCGTGGAAAGCTCGCTCGACAACGGCGTGTATCTTGATGGCGAGCGGCTGCTGCGCGCGAAAGGCGGCGCGCAAATCGAAATCGCGCAGCTTAACGGCATCGGCTCTTTGCGAGGCCGGCACAATGCGCAGAATGCGGCGTGTGCTTCAGCCGCCGCGTTGGCGCTCGGCATGGACGGCAAGGCGCTGCAAGATGGCTTGCGCAGCTTTCCCGGCCTCGCGCACCGCATGGAGCAGATCGGCCGCAAGGGGCGCGCACTCTTTATCAATGATTCCAAGGGCACCAATGCGGACGCCGCCGCCCGCGCATTGTCGTCGTTCGGCGATATTTTCTGGATCGCCGGGGGCAAGCCCAAGACCGGCGGAATCGAATCTCTGCGCGAATTTTTCCCGCGCATCCGCAAGGCCTATCTCATAGGCGAGGCGGCTCAGGAGTTTGCGGCGACATTGGGTTCGGTTCCCCACGAGATCAGCAAGGATTTGGAAACCGCTGTGCCCCATGCTGCGAGGGATGCGGAGGCGTCGGGACTGAACGAGCCGGTGGTGCTGCTGTCTCCGGCCTGCGCGTCGTTCGATCAGTTTCCGAATTTCGAAAAACGCGGCGAGCGTTTCCGCGATCTCGTCATGGCTCTCGGCTCCGTTACACCCGTCAAGGAAGTGTCTCGATGATCTCCCGCGAACAGCGCACGCCTCTCAGCGAATGGTGGTGGACGGTGGACCGGCTGTTGCTCGCGGCGATCCTCGCGCTGATGCTCGGCGGGGTCATTTTGTCGTTGGCAGCAAGCCCGCCGGTCGCGGCGCGGCTGGGTCTCGATCCGTTTCATTTCTTCAACCGTCACGTCATCTTCCTCATTCCGTCAATTCTGGTGATGATCTGCGTATCATTTTTGTCACCACGGCAAATTCGCCGTTCTGCTGTGATCGTGTTCGCCATCAGCGTAGCGTTGATCGTCGCGACTCTCGTGGTCGGCCCGGAAGTGAAAGGCGCAAAACGCTGGATCACGTTGCTCGGCGTCAACATTCAGGCGTCCGAGTGCGCCAAGCCTTCGTTCGTCATTCTCGTCGCGTGGCTGTTCGCCGAATCCGCGCGCCGCCCTGAAATGCCCGCGACCTCAATGGCGATGGCGCTGTTGATGGGTCTCGTGACGTTGCTAGTACTCGAACCCGACTTCGGTCAAACCATGCTGATCCTGATAGTTTGGGGCACGCTGTTCTTCATCGCAGGCATGCGGATCATATGGGTGTTCGGCCTGATGGGCGCGTCCGCCGTCGGATTGCTCGCCGCATACTTCATGGTGCCGCACGTTGCAGGACGCATCAAACGATTCATGGACCCGTCTTCGGGCGACACGTTTCAGGTCGATACCGCGCTTGAGTCCTTCATGAAGGGCGGATGGTTCGGGCAAGGTCCGGGCGAGGGCACCGTCAAGCGCGTGCTGCCGGACAGTCACACCGACTTCGTGTTCGCGGTCGCCGCCGAAGAGTTCGGAATCATCCTTTGCCTCGCGTTGCTTGCGCTGTTTGCGTTCATCGTGATCCGCGCACTGACGCGGGCGTATCAGAGCGAGGATCTCTTCGCGCGTTTCGCGGCGGCGGGTCTTGCGATCATGTTCGGCATTCAGGCGTCGATCAACATGGCGGTGAACCTGCATCTGATGCCGGCGAAGGGTATGACGCTGCCGTTCATTTCCTACGGCGGCTCATCGATGATCTCGCTCGCATATGGTGTCGGCATGTTGCTTGCGCTGACACGTCAGCGCCCGCGTGTCGAAATGGAATCGATCGGCGCAGCCAACGCGCCAAGTTTTGCGTAGTCCATGAGCGAGGCGCCCCTCATCATGCTGGCGGCGGGCGGCACCGGCGGACATCTGTTTCCAGCCGAAGCACTGGGTGTGGCGCTGATGAAGCGCGGCGTGCGCGTGCGGCTCGTCACCGACTCCCGCGCGATCCAATACGGCGGACTTTTTTCAAAAGACATGTTCGACATCGTTCCCTCCGAGACGGTACGCAACAAAAGGCCGTGGGCGCTCGCGCGAACTGGCGCGATTCTGGCCGCCGGCGGCATGATGGCGCTTGCATTGCTACGAAAGCAGAAGCCGCGCGCCGTGGTCGGCTTCGGTGGCTATCCGACTTTGCCGCCGCTGCTCGCCGCGAAACTGCTCGGCATTCCGACCGTCGTTCACGACGCCAATGCGGTGATGGGCCGCGCCAACAAACTTCTGTCGCGTAGTGCCAGCGCGGTCGCGGCGTCGTTGCCCGGCGTGCTCGACCACGATGCTTCGCTGGCGGCCAAAACCACGGTGACCGGCACGCCGATGCGTCCGGCGATCCTTGCGGCTGCCGGAGTTGCCTACAACGCGCTCGATGCGACTGGACCTCTGCGAATCCTTGTCGTCGGCGGAAGCCAGGGCGCGCGCATCATGGCCGACATCGTGCCGCCTGCCATCGAGCGGCTGGAGCCCTCCCTGTGGAGCAGGCTCATGATCGTGCAGCAAGTGCGCGACGAGGACATGACGCGCGTGCGTGCGCTCTACGACAGGCTGAAAGTGAATGCGGAGCTTGCGCCATTCTTCACTGATCTACCGGTGCGCCTCGCGTCGAGCCATCTCATCGTGTCACGTTCCGGCGCAGGTACCGTCGCGGAGCTTGCCGCGATCGGGCGGCCGTCAATTCTCGTCCCGCTGCCCGGCGCGATCGATCAGGATCAGTTCGCCAATGCGGGCGTCTTGCAAGACGTGGGCGGCGCGATCCGCATTCCGCAAAGCGAATTCACGCCGGATCGTCTTGCCTCCGAGATTTCCGCGCTCGCATCCGAACCCGCACGCCTCGCGGACATGGCGAAAAACGCCAAGGCCGTCGGCAAACTCGACGCCGCCGAGCGATTGGCCGATCTGGTCGTGAAGGTTGCCGGAATCTAACGTCTTTCCGCCTAAATTGATCTTGTAATACAAGGCCAATCCAAGGCATCCAGTACGCCTGACCCTAACCGGAATTCCTGATGAGACTGCCGCGCGAAATCGGACCCATCCACTTTGTCGGGATCGGCGGCATCGGCATGAGCGGCATCGCCGAAGTGCTGTGCAATCTCGGCTACACGGTGCAGGGCTCCGACGCGTCCGAGAACGCCAACGTCGTTCGTCTGCGCGAGAAGGGCGTCAAGGTCGCCATCGGCCACAAGGCGGAAAACGTCGATGGCGCGGATGTGCTGGTGGTGTCGACCGCCATCAAACGCGACAATCCGGAACTGATCGCGGCGCGCGGGCTTCGCATCCCCGTCGTGCGCCGTGCCGAAATGCTTGCCGAACTGATGCGCCTGAAAAGCTGCATTGCGATTGCAGGCACACACGGCAAGACTACGACGACATCGATGGTCGCGACATTGCTCGACGCAGGCAATCTCGATCCTACCGTCATCAACGGCGGCATCATCAACGCCTATGGGACCAATGCGCGGCTCGGCGCGGGCGAGTGGATGGTTGTCGAAGCCGACGAGAGCGACGGCACGTTCCTAAAACTGCCTGCGGATGTTGCCATCGTCACCAACGTCGATCCTGAACATCTCGACCACTTTAAAACTTTCGACGCGGTGCAGGAGGCGTTCCGCAACTTTGTCGAGAGCGTGCCGTTTTATGGTTTTGCAGTTATGTGCATCGATCATCCGGTCGTGCAGACGCTGGTCGGCAAGATCGAGGATCGCCGCATCATCACCTACGGCGAGAACCCGCAGGCCGATGCGCGGCTTGTCGATCTCGAGCCGTTCAAGGGCGGATCGAAGTTCAAGGTTGAATTCCGCAATCGCACGACTGATGTGCAGCATGTGATTTCTGACTTGATGTTACCGATGCCCGGTCGCCACAACGCGCTGAATGCGACGGCGGCGATTGCGGTCGCTCATGAAATCGGAATTTCTGATGAAACAATCCGTACCGCGCTGGCAGGTTTTGGCGGCGTGAAGCGACGCTTCACCAAGACCGGCGAATGGAACGGCGTCACTATCATCGACGACTACGGCCACCATCCGGTGGAAATTGCAGCGGTACTGAAAGCCGCGCGCGATTCGACCAAGGGCAAGGTCGTCGCGGTTGTGCAGCCGCATCGCTACACGCGTCTGCAATCGCTGTTCGAGGAATTCTGCACCTGCTTCAACGACGCGGATGCGGTGATCGTTGCCGATGTTTACGCCGCTGGCGAAGCGCCGATCAAAGGAATCGATCGCGACAACTTCGTGCTGGGCCTTCGGTCGCACGGTCATCGTGAAGTCATTCCACTCGATAATTCGCAGGCGCTGGCCGGTGTCGTCCGCGAGGTGGCGAAGCCCGATGATTTTGTCGTGCTGCTCGGCGCTGGCAACATCACGCAATGGGCTTATGCGTTGCCCGGCGAATTGAAAGCGTTGAAGATTTGAGCTTTCTCGATATCAGCGGCGACTTGAAATCCGCGATGCCGGATTTGCGCGGGCGGATTCTTGCAAATGAATCGCTTGCACCGCTGACATGGTTCCGTGTCGGCGGTCCCGCGCAGATTTTGTTCACGCCTGCGGACGAAAGCGATCTCGCGTATTTTCTCTCCAAGCTACCGCAAAACATTCCGCTTTATGTTGTTGGCGTAGGCTCAAACCTCATCGTGCGCGATGGTGGCGTCGAAGGCGTCGTCATTCGCCTGTCCCCGAAAGGGTTTGGCGAAGTGAAAGCCGAGGGCGATACAGTTAGCGCGGGCGCGGCCGTACTCGACAAGCGTGTTGCAGAAGTCGCGGCGGCAGCGAATATCGGCGGGCTGGAATTCTACTTCGGAATTCCCGGCACCGTCGGCGGTGCTTTGCGGATGAATGCGGGCGCGAACGGTGGCGAGACCAAGGATGTGCTGGTCGAGGCGACCGGCATTTCGCGCGACGGCAAGAAGCGCATATTCAGCAACGCCGACATGAAATTCGTCTATCGCAATTCCGGAATCGATCCGTCGATCGTCTTCACGTCGGCCTTGTTTCGCGGAAAGATGACGGATGCAGAATCGATCCGCGTGCGCATGAACGAAGTTCAGACCCACCGCGAGAGCGCGCAGCCGATCCGCGAAAAAACCGGAGGCTCGACATTCAAGAACCCGCCCGGCCACAGTGCATGGAAGCTGGTCGATGCTGCCGGTTGCCGCGGCCTCAAGGTCGGCGGTGCGCAGGTATCGGAGATGCACTGTAATTTTCTGATAAACACCGGCGACGCCACCGGGCACGATATTGAAACGCTCGGCGAGACGGTTCGCGCGCGAGTGAAGGACCATTCCGGCGTCGAACTGCAATGGGAAATCAAGCGGATCGGAAAAGCCTGATGGCAAAACACGTCGCGGTCTTGATGGGCGGATGGTCGTCGGAGCGGGAAGTATCGCTGCGCTCGGGCAAGGCATGTGCCGATGCGCTCGAACGCAAAGGTTATCGCGTCACGCGTGTCGACGTGAAGCGCGATATCGCGACCGTGCTGGATCAGCTCAAGCCTGATGTTGCGCTGGTGATGTTGCATGGACATCCCGGCGAGGACGGCACCATTCAGGGCGTGCTCGAAACGGTCGGAATTCCGTACACGCATTCAGGCGTGCTCTCGTCGTCGCTTTCGATGCAGAAGGATCTCGCCAAGACCGTGATGGCAACGGCAGGCGTCCCCGTCGCCGAAGGCATCACGATGTCGCGGCTCGACATCGCCAAGACGCATCCGATGAAGCCGCCTTACGTCATCAAGCCGGTGGCGGACGGCTCTAGTGTCGGGGTGTTCATCGTCACGGAAGACCACGCGCATCCGCCGCAGGAGCTTTTCCGCGACGACTGGGCGCACGGCGACCGGTTGCTGGTCGAGAAATACATCGCGGGCAAGGAATTGACCTGCGCTGTGATCAAGGGCGAGGCGAGCGAGGTGATCGAGATCGAGTCTTCGCTAAAGTTCTACGATTACGAGGCAAAGTATTCAAAAGGCGGGTCAAAACACATCCTGCCCGCACCTATTTTACCTTTTGTTTACCAGGAGGTCCGAAGGTTGACGCTGGCGGCGCATATGGCGCTTGGTTGCCGGGGCGTGAGCCGTGCGGATTTCCGTTACGACGACCGCATCGAGGGGACAGGCGGACTGATCTGCCTCGAGGTGAACACCCAGCCCGGAATGACCGAGACGTCACTTGTTCCAGAGCTTGCAGCCTATGCAGGCGTGACATTTGACGAGTTGGTGCAATGGATGGTGGAGGACGCCTCTCTCGATCGGTAGAGCAGGGGCATCAATCTGACCTGGGAAAGAAGGCCGCAAGGAAGAAGGCCTCGCGTTCCCGCGCCCGCGCTCCGGAGCCTGTCCTTCGTCCCGCTTCCCTTCCGGTTTACGACGAGCACGGCCGCAACAGCCAGATCGCCACGCTTGAGCGGCTTCTGCCGCGCGGCGTCGGCGTCGCTGCCGTACTTCTGCTCATGACCGGCACGGTTGGCTTGGGGCTCGTCAAGGGTGGCCAAGCCGACAATTTTTTCGCCGCCCTGAGCGATACGCGCAACGCCGCCGCGAACGCTGTCGGCTTCCGCATCACCAACGTTTCGATTTCCGGCCGCAAGCAGCTCACGCAGGACGAAGTCCTTGCGGTCGGCGGCGTCAACGGCCGCTCGTCGCTTCTGTTTCTCAACGCATCCGAAGTTCGCGACCGTTTGAAAGCCGACCCGTGGATCGGCGATGCGACGGTGCAGAAACTCTATCCCGGCAAATTGCAGATCGACATCACCGAGCGTGCACCTTACGCGCTGTGGCAGCGCGACGGGCAGGTGTCGGTGATCTCCGAAGACGGCACGGTGCTCGAGCCGTTCGTCGCCAGCCGCTTCGTCATGCTGCCGCTCGTCGTCGGCAAAGGCGCGGAAACGCGCGCCAAAGACTTCCTCCAGATGCTCGCGTTCTATCCGCATGTGCGCTCGCAGGTGAAGGCGATGGTGTTCGTCGGCGAGCGCCGCTGGAATCTGCGCCTCACCAATGGCCTCGACATCCGCCTGCCTGAAACCAACCTCAACGGCGCGCTCGACATGCTGACCAAGCTCGACCGCGAAAACGATCTGTTCTCGCGCGACATCACCGCCATCGACATGCGCCTGCCGGATCGACTGACCGTTCGCCTGTCGGAAGACGCGGCAAAGGCGCGAGAGGAACTTCTCAAGGCGAAGGCACCGAAAAAGAAGGCTGGCGACGCATGACCGGCCTCGATGGCGTCCAGACTCCGAAAACCCGCCAGATGCCGCCGAACAAATCGGCGCTGGTGGCCGCGCTCGACATCGGAACCAGCAAGATCGCCTGTCTAATCGCGCGCTTGAAGCCCTGCTCACCGACGGAAGATCTGCGCGGCCGCACGCACACTGTCGAAATCATCGGCCTCAGCCACATTCAGTCGCGCGGTATGAAGGCCGGAGCGGTCGCCGATCTCAATGCCTGCGAACAGGCGGTGCGGCAGGCCGTCGCGCTTGCCGAGCGCATGGCAAAGGTTCGTGTCGAATCGGTTCTGTTGTCGGTTTCTGCGGGCCGGCTGCACGGGGAACTCGTCGAAGCCACCTCCGAAATTCGCGGCGGCGCCGTCACGTCGTCAGACATGACCCGAGTTATGGGCACCGGCATGCGACATGCCACACCGCAAGGCCGCACCGTGCTGCACACAATTCCGGTCGGCTATTCGCTCGATGGCGTCAAAGGCGTTCGCGATCCGCGCGGCATGGTCGCGCGCCAGTTTGGGATAGATATGAACGTCGTCACCGCTGACACGACGGCGGCGAAGAACCTGATGCTCGTCGTCGAACGCTGTCATCTGAACGTCGAGGCGATGACGGCCGCGCCTTATGCCTCCGGGCTCTCGGTATTGACCGGCGACGAAGCCGATCTCGGTGCCGCCGTGGTCGAGATGGGGGCGGGAACAACGACGATTGCGACCTATTCGGGCGGCCAGTTCGTTCACGCCAGCGGATTTGCGCTCGGCGGGCAACACATCACGATGGATCTTGCACGCGGGCTCGGTGCATGCATTGCGGATGCCGAGCGAATCAAGACGTTATATGGGACCGCCTTGACCGGCGGATCCGATGCTCGCGACTCAGTCAGCGTTCCGGTCGCGGATGATTTTGACCGCGATGCATCGCAAATCGTTTCACGCGCCACGATCACGAACATCGTAAGGCAGCGGGTCGAGGAGACTTTTGAGATGGTCAGGGACCGGCTCGCGGATTCCCCCTTTGCGGCAGAGCCGAGGGCGCGAGTTGTGTTGAGCGGCGGAGCGTCCCAGCTGCCCGGAATTCCGGAGACGGCCTCGCGCATCCTCGGCCGCCCGGTCCGGGTCGGGCGCCCGCTGGGCTTTGTCCGCCTGCCGCAGGAAGCCAAATTCGCGTCCTTTGCGGTGCCGGCAGGCCTCTTGGTCTACCCCCAATTCGCTCATCTTGAACACGTCGAACCGCGGCATACGCGGCAGCTCATGACAGGGACAGACGGCGGCTATTTCGGAAAGGTCGGGCGATGGCTCCGAGAAGGTTTCTGATGACCGGGACCGTCATCCTTACCGATCTATTAACAGCTTGGGCGTATATCCCGAGCTTCGGCGCGCGCGCGTAATTCGAGAGGCAACCATGACACTGGAATTCCAGAAACCTGATATTCGCGAGCTGAAGCCGCGTATCACCGTATTCGGCGTCGGCGGCGCAGGCGGCAATGCCGTCAACAACATGATCTCCGCCGGGCTTCAGGGTGTCGATTTCGTCGTCGCCAACACCGACGCGCAGGCGCTGACGATGTCGAAGGCCCAGCGCCTCGTACAGATGGGCACGCAGGTTACGCAGGGCCTCGGCGCGGGCTCGCAGCCGGACATCGGCGCGGCAGCCGCCAATGAAGTCATCGACGAAATCCGCGACCATCTGACAGGCGCGAACATGGTGTTCGTCACCGCCGGCATGGGCGGCGGCACCGGCACGGGCGCTGCTCCAGTGATCGCCGCGACCGCGCGCGAGATGGGCATCCTCACCGTCGGCGTCATCACCAAGCCGTTCCACTTCGAGGGCGTGCGCCGCATGAAGACCGCCGAGATCGGCATTGCCGAACTTGCCAAGGTGGTCGATACGCTGCTGATCATCCCGAACCAGAATCTGTTCCGCGTCGCCAACGAAAAGACCACCTTCGCTGACGCCTTCGCGATGGCCGACCAGGTGCTCTATTCGGGCGTCGCCTGCATCACCGATCTCATGGTGAAGGAAGGCCTCATCAATCTCGACTTCGCCGACGTCCGCGCGGTGATGAAGGAGATGGGCAAGGCCATGATGGGTACCGGCGAAGCCTCCGGCGAGAAGCGTGCGATGACCGCCGCTGAAGCCGCGATCGCCAATCCGTTGATCGATGACTCGTCTATGCGTGGAGCCAAGGGCCTGTTGATTTCGATCACCGGCGGCAAGGATCTGACGCTGTTTGAAGTCGATGAAGCTGCCACCCGCATCCGCGAGGAAGTGGACGAACACGCCAACATCATTGTCGGCGCGACATTCGACGAGTCACTCGATGGCGTTATCCGCGTCTCGGTCGTTGCGACCGGCACCGAACCCTCTGCCGCTGCGAAATCGTCCACGCCGTCGCATGCGACCTCAACCGGTGCGCCGGAAAGCCGTCTGGCCGAATTGACGGCGCGTTTGCGTGCCGACACCAAGCGTGCCGCCGAGCAAAAGCAGGAAGCAAAGACGGCAACTGCCGCTTCGCCGATCCGCGCCGAGCAGATCGACAAGGCGGCGCTGGCGGCAATTGCTGCAGCCGTTTCGCCGGAGCGTCCTGCTCAGGTGCAGGCCGCGACTTACGGCGACGTCAACGTGCGTCCCATTCCGCCGAAACCGTCGTTGTTCCCGGATCACGAAGAGCCGATGGAGTTGCACGAACCGGCACCTCCGACCGCTTTCATCCCGCCCGCCGCCGAGCGCCTGCCGCTGCGCTCCCCGCGCATGCCGGACTTCGACGAATTGCCGGTTCCGGCTCAGAACGAAATCCGCCGTGCCCGTGGCGAGACCTCGGACGAGCATCCGCAGAAGGCCCGCACGTCGCTGCTCCAGCGCCTCGCCAATGTCGGCCTCGGCCGTCGCGACGAGGAGAGCGAGGCACCGGTTTCCGGCCGTGCGTCGGCTCCCGAAATGTCCTCGATGCCGCCTCTGCCGACCCGCAAGCCACTCAAGCCGATTCCGCCGGAATTCGGTGGCGAGCCGGTTTCGGAGTATGGACGCCGCCCAGCGCCTCAGGGGCTCGATTCTCACGGTCGCCAGGCTCCGGCCCCTGCGCAGGTATCCGACGACCATTTGGATATCCCCGCCTTTCTGCGGCGGCAGGCCAACTGAGGTCTGTTACAATCGGTGACTTCGAGAAGCCTCGGTCTGAACGACCGGGGCTTTTTGCTGGCGACACCGTGCAATCGATTTCGTTCCAATAAGCCGCTGGAACTATTATGATATTTTTCTTCTGATTTTGCTGCGAGATAGCCGCCGTGGGATACGGATTGGGCCGAAGCGGCGGCGCGATTGCGGCAGTAATGGGGTAACAATCGGTAAACAAGCGTGAGTGGCGCTTTCGGTTGCAGGGACTAAGGTCCGGCCACGTTGGGGGACGATCCGTGCCTCGGATCGTCAAGTTAGTGGGCTCAAGTGGGTATGAAATCCGGCCGTCAAACCACGCTGCGCGCG
>JAFKKP010000222.1 GCA_017305515.1 Hyphomicrobiales bacterium | reverse complement strand
CCCTTGAAGGTCTCGCTGAGAATATCCTCGAAGCCCTGCACCGCCGGCGCAATCGGCAGCGTCTCGTATGTGAAGCCGAGAGCTTTCGCGAGCTTGCCTGCGTCGTCGAGCGATTCCCGCGCGGTGAACTTGAACGGCAGCATCACGCCGCGCACTTTCTCTGCACCGAGCGCATCCACCGCCATCGCCGCGCATAGCGCGGAATCGATGCCACCGGAAATGCCGAGCAGCACGCCGGGAAATCCGTTCTTGGTCACGTAGTCGCGCAGACCGAGAACGCACGCCGCGTAATCGGCCTTGTCGCCTTCGAGCAGCGGCGCGATCGGTCCCTTGCAGGTCCAGCCGCCCTCGCCTTTGGTCCATTTCACCGTCGTGACGGTTTCCGAAAACGACGGAAGCTGAAACGCCAGCGACTTGTCGGCGTTCAGACCGAACGACGTGCCGTCGAACACCAGCTCATCCTGCCCGCCAATTTCGTTGACATAGATCAGCGGCAGATGGCTTTCGGCGACGCGCGCGACAGACACCGACATCCGCATGTCGTATTTCTCGCGCGTGTAGGGCGAGCCGTTCGGCACGATCAGGATTTCTGCGCCGGTCTCGTGCAAACACTCGACCACGTTTTCGTATTCGGCGGATTCCTCCATCCACGTGTCTTCGCAGATGGGAATTCCGACGCGCACGCCGCGGATCGTCACCGGCCCCGAAACGGGCCCGCGCGCGAACACGCGCTTCTCGTCGAACACGCCGTAATTCGGAAGATTCACTTTGTAACGGATCGCCGCGATGCGGCCTTCGTCGAGCAGCGCGCAGGCGTTGTAGAGTTTGCCGCCGTCGACCCAGGGCGTGCCGATCAGCATCGCCGGGCCGCCGTCATTCGTCTCGCGCGCAAGCGTCTCGATCTCGGCACGGCATGCGGCTTGAAACGCCGGCTTCAACACCAGATCTTCGGGCGGATAACCGGCGATGAACAATTCGGAGAGCACGACGACATCCGCGCCGTCCTTCCTGGCTTGCGCGCGTGCGGCGCGCGCCTTGGCGGTATTGCCCGCAACGTCACCGACAACCGGATTGAGTTGCGCAAGCGTGACGGTGAATTGCGTTTTGCCGGTCATACGACCTTTTAGCCCTTTTGAGCATAAGCCCGCAATTGCGGTATCAGATAAGCCCCATGCGCTCGGCGATGGCGAACAGCCAGGTCATGAGCGCGAGAACAAGCGTCACGCCCACGGCGGCCGAACCCATGTCCTTGACGCGGCCGATCTGCTTGTCGTGATCGGTCGTCAGGCGGTCTGCTAGTTTTTCGATGGCGGTGTTCAATAGCTCCACCACCATCACCAGCAAGACGGTGAAGACCAGCTGCATCTTGCGTTCAGGCGAAATGCCGATCAGCAAAGCGAGCGGCACCGCCAGAACGAGTGCGACCACCTCTTCCCGAAAAGCCTGTTCGGAGCGGAAGGCAAACACCAATCCCTTGCGGCTGTTGAGCGTGGCGCTCCACATCCGCGACAGAACCTTGCGGATCATCAGAATCCCGCGACCGCCGGCATCGGTTTCGCCTTGCCCGCGCGTTCCTGCTTGAGCAGTTCGGCGATCAGGAAAGCCATGTCGATGGATTGCTCGGCGTTGAGACGCGGATCGCAGACCGTGTGATAGCGGTCGTTAAGATCCTCGTCCGTGATCGCGCGCGCGCCGCCGATGCATTCGGTGACATCCTGCCCGGTCATTTCCAGATGCACGCCGCCGGCATGCGTGCCCTCGGCCGCATGGATCGTGAAGAACGACTTCACTTCACCGAGCACGCGATCGAACGGACGCGTCTTGTAACCGCTCGTCGAGGTGATGGTGTTGCCGTGCATCGGATCGCACGACCACACCACGCTGCGGCCTTCGCGCTGCACGGCGCGAATGAGCTGCGGCAGATGCGCGTCGATCTTGTCCGAGCCGAAGCGGTTGATGAGCGTCAGGCGACCCGGCTCGTTGTCGGGATTGAGAATGTCGATCAGCTTGATGAGTTCGTCGGGCTTGAGCGACGGGCCGCATTTCAAGCCGATTGGATTCTTGATGCCGCGGAAATACTCGACGTGACCGTGATCGAGCTGGCGCGTGCGGTCGCCGATCCAGATCATGTGGCCGGAGGTGGCGTACCAGTCGCCAGTCGTTGAATCGACGCGCGTGAACGCCTGCTCATAGCCGAGCAGCAATGCCTCGTGGCTGGTGTAGAAATCGGTTGCGCGCAGTTCCGGATGGCTCGCAAGATCGAGACCGCACGCCTGCATGAAATTCAGCGCGTCGGAAATGCGATCCGCCAGTTCCTTGTAGCGGCGCGACTGCGGCGAATCCTTCAGGAAGCCGAGCATCCACTGATGCACGCTGGCGAGATTGGCGAAGCCGCCGGTCGCGAACGCGCGCAACAGATTGAGCGTCGCGGCAGACTGCCGATATGCCATCAGCTGGCGCTGCGGATCGGGAATGCGCGCCTGCGGCGTAAAGGCGTTGTCGTTGACAATGTCGCCGCGATAGCTCGGCAATTCGACGCCGTTCTGCTTCTCGGTCGGCGACGAACGCGGCTTGGCGAACTGGCCCGCGATGCGGCCGACCTTCACCACCGGCAGACCGGCGGCGTAAGTCAGTACGACCGACATCTGAAGCAGCACGCGGAAGAAGTCGCGGATGTTGTTCGCGCCGTGCTCGGCAAAGCTCTCGGCACAATCGCCGCCCTGTAGGAGGAAAGCCTCGCCGTTTGCGACTCGGGCGAGAGACTTTTTCAGATTGCGCGCCTCACCGGCAAAAACCAGCGGCGGAAAGGTCGCAAGCTGCGCCTCGACATCCGCCAACGCTTTCGCGTCCGGATAATCCGGCACCTGCAAAACCGGCTTCTTGCGCCAGCTATCGGGCGTCCACCGCTCGGACATGGCTAAACTCCTGAACCCAAACCTGTGTGATGACGCGGGGTTATACACAGGCGGCAGACACCGCGCCAGTTGCAATTCGGCTTTGGGATTCAAGAGGTTGAAGGGCGTGGCGAATTAACCACGAAGGGCGCGCCCTATTCGGCGGCCTGCCTGACGTGGCGGGCGAACGGCGTGCGCATGGTCACGAGTTCTTCCGCCGAGGTCGGATGCAGCGCCATCGTGGAGTCGAAATCCGCCTTGGTCGCCTTCATCTTCATCGCGATGCCGACCACCTGAACGATCTCGGCGGCGTCCGACGAGACAATGTGACAGCCGAGAATCCGGTCGGTCGAGGCATCGACGATCAGCTTCATCAGCACGCGGCTGCGGTTGCCCGACATCGTCGCCTTCATCGGCTTGAAGTTGGCCTTGTAAATATCGACGTGGGTGTATTGCGCGCGGGCTTCTGCCTCGGTGAGGCCAACGGTGCCGACCTGCGGTTGCGAAAAAACAGCAGTTGGAATGTCGTTGTGATCGACGCGCGTCAGCCGGTTGCCGAACACGGTGTCGGCGAAGGCGTGGCCTTCACGGATCGCAACCGGCGTCAGATTGATCCGGTGCGTCACGTCGCCGACCGCGTAGATATGCGGGACGTTGGTTTGCGAGAATTCGTTGACGGCGACGCCGCCATTGACCGGATTGAGAGCGACACCCGCCTTCTCCAGCCCCAGCCCCTTCACGTTCGGATGGCGTCCGATCGCAAACATCACCTGATCGGCGGCGATACTCGAGCCGCTCGACAGATGCGCGGTGAACACCTCGCCGTGCTTGTCGACTTTGGTGACGTTGCATCCGGTGATGATGTTGATGCCTTCGGCTTCCATCTCGCTGCGGACATGGGTGCGAACGTCTTCATCGAAGCCGCGCAGGATGTTGTCGCCGCGATACACCACGGTCACATCCGAGCCGAGGCCTGCAAAGATGCAGGCAAACTCAAGCGCGATATAGCCGCCGCCCTGAATGACGATGCGCTTGGGCAATTTCGGAAGATGGAAAACTTCGTTGGACGAGATGACGTGCTCGATGCCGGGGATTGTCGCGCCGTGGTTGGGCGCGCCGCCGGTGGCGATCAGAACATATTTGGCGTTGACCTTCTCGCCGGTCGAAAGCCGCAGCGTGTGCGCGTCCTCGAACACCGCACGCGCCTTGACGATCTTTGCGCCGGATTTCTCCACGTTCGTGGTGTAGGCCGCCTCGAGCCGCGCGATTTCCTTGTCTTTATTGGCGATCAGCGTCGCCCAGTCGAAGGTCGCAGACGGGATCGACCAGCCGAAACCCGCCGCGTCCTCGATCTCCTGATGGATATGCGAGGCATAGACCATCAGCTTCTTTGGCACACAGCCGCGGATCACGCAGGTGCCGCCCATCCGGTATTCTTCCGCGACGATGACCTTTGCGCCGTGATTGGCGGCGATCCGGGCGGCACGCACGCCGCCCGAACCTCCACCGATCACGCAAAGATCGACGTCGAGATCGGCCATCGAGAACTAGCCGGAGACCGGCTTGCCGCGCGCCTTCATTTCAGCGCGCATCTTCGCGACGATTTCTTCGCTGATTTTTGCCGCCCATTGCGACATGAACACGCTGCTCTGCTGCAAGGCAACCGGCTCCTGGTCGATGACCTTCTTGCCGAGTGCCGACTTGTAGAAGGTCGCGATGTCCTTCAATTCCTGCTCGGAGAACTGATTGGCGTAAATCTTCGCCATCTCCTCGCCGATTTCCTGCTCGCGGCCGTTCAATTCCTTCACAGTCTTTTGCGCGGATTCATCGAGATCCTTTTGCAGGTTCAGATTGGTCTGGAGCAGCGAGTCCTTGATACGATTGGTCAGGCCGACGATGGCGCCGGCATAAATCTTGTTGGCGCCTTTGGCTTCCAGAATTTCCTTGGCGGAGGCAAGTGCGCCGGCGGAGACCGGCTTCAAGGGAGCTGCGGCAGGTGCCTGAGCCTGCGCCATCGCGCCGGTCACGGCCATGCCGAGCGCGGCAACAGCCGCAAACAATGCGATCGAAAGTTTCTTCATTCCAATTCTCCTCAATTGCGGCCTAGTGTCCGGAATTCGACGTTCGCCTGAGTTTGACGCAACACCTAGCGAACGTCGAATTCCAAAGGACACTAGAACCTATGATTTACTAGTGTGGTTTAGTTCAGAAGTTCTCTGTCGGAGACCGCAGCAGGTTTCAAGAGAACTTCTGAACCACCACACTAGGTGGCCGTTCAACAATGCGAATTCCGTTAGCCCCGGCGAGCACTGCGGTGCTGGCGAGGCCGATGAATAACCCGTGCTCCACGACACCGGGAATTGAACTTAACGACATCGCCAACCGTGGAGAATCGGGTATCCGCCCCAGCCGGGCGTCGAGTATCCAGTGGCCACCATCGGTGACGAAACCAAGGCCATCCTTGCCTTTTCGGACCTCCATTTGCCCCGAAACGCCGCTTTCGGCAAACGCCTTTTCGACGGCTCGCCGGGTCGCCCCAAGCCCGAACGGGATCACTTCAATGGGCAGAGGAAACCGGCCGAGCGTCTCCACCCATTTGGTGTCGTCGGCGATCACAACCATACGGTCGGAGGCCGCCGCCACGATTTTTTCCCGCAGCAAAGCGCCGCCGCCGCCCTTGATAAGGTCGAGACTGGGGTCGATTTCGTCGGCCCCATCGACGGTCAGATCGAGCCGGTCGATGTCGTCCAGCGTCTTCAGCGGCACGCCGCAACGCTCCGCATCGGCACGCGTCGCTTCCGATGTCGGAACACCGACGACCTTGAGCCCGCCGCGCACGCGCTCGCCCAGCAGTTCGACGAAATGCTTTGCGGTCGAGCCGGTCCCCAGACCCAGCTTCATGCCGTCCTGGACCAGTTCAAGCGCGCGAGCGGCGGCCTGCCTCTTCAGATCGTCCATGGACATGGGTGGTTTCCGGAAACACCGGCCGATGCCGGTAAAGCGGGGCATATAGCGCGACTCGGATGCGCCGCGAAACCGCTTTTCCGGCTTGGAAACAGGCATTTTTCGGAATTTAACAATATCGAAAAGCGGCCTTGCCCGAATGTCCCGCGCCCGTTAGCGAGAGGCAATGGCCAAATCCCCGCTCATCGTTTTCGATCTCGACGGCACGCTCGTCGATACCGCGCCCGATCTCGTCGCAGCCCTCAACTATGTGCTTCAGCGCGAGGGCCTGCCGCTGGTGCCGATGGCATCCGCACGCAGCATGATCGGCGCCGGTGCGCGCAAGCTGATCGAGCGCGGTCTCGAACTCGACGGCCGCACCATGACCACGGCGCAGATCGATCGCCTGACCGATGATTTCATCGCCTACTACACCGATCACATCGCGGATGCCTCGCGTCCGTTCGACAGCCTCTACGATTCGCTCGACAAACTGTCGGCACAGGGATTTCGCTTCGCCGTCTGCACCAACAAGCTCGAAGGATTGTCGAGGCTGCTGCTCGAAAAACTGGAAATGACCTCGCGGTTCGAGGCGATTTGCGGGGCGGACACGTTCGGTGTGGCAAAGCCGGATCCCGCAATCCTGCGCCAGACCATCGCGCGCGCGGGTGGCGATGTCGCCTCCTCGATCATGGTGGGAGATTCCGGACCCGACATCGGCGTGGCGAGGCGCGCGGGCGTTCCGGTGGTCGGCGTCACCTTCGGCTATACGGATGTTCCCGTCGCCGAGCTGAAGCCCGACCGCGTTGTGTCGCATATGCGTGAACTGCCCGACGCCGTCCTGCAACTTTCTGCTGCTTTTGGATCCATCTAACTTATTCAAAACACAGCGTTATTTCCGTCCGACCTTGGACCGCGCCCGTTAACCCTTTCTTTACTATGGCGGCCCCGCTGGTTGCGCCGCTGTAGTGACGCTTCTATGGTTTGGCCGGGGACTTGAGCGGTTCGCCGCGTGAGATGACGGTGTTGTATGCGTAAAATCCTTGTCGTCGCAGCAAGTTTCGGGCTTGCCGGATGCTCGTCGATCTCGATGCCGTCTTTCAGCGGATTCAAGTCCGATCCGCCTGCCGTCACCGTTCAATTTGAATCGCTTCCGGTCGGTGCCGAGGCGAAGACCACGTCCGGACAAACCTGCAAAACGCCTTGCTCGATGTCGGTTCCCGCAGCCGACGGTTTCAGCGTGACCTTCTCGGCGCCGAAGTATCAGCCGGAAACCGTGCCGGTCCTTGTCGTCCGCCAGCAACCCGACGCGAGCGGATCGCCGGACTATGCGCAGGGCCAGAGCGTCTCGACCATCGTCGATCCGAACCCCGTCTATGCCGAATTGAAACCGGCAGGCCCGCAAAAGGGCGGCAAGGCAGCGCCAGCGAAACCGGCCAAGCCGAAAAAGCCGAAACCTTCGGTCGCCCCGCAGGCGGACGATACCGCGTTCCCGCCGCCGCCTTCCCGCTGATCGCGATTTGACGCAATCGCAGCATTTGCCTGCGTTGTTTGGGTGCCGCATAAGGCCTAGATTAAGATGAGATTTGGACGCCGCAGCGCGGTTCCGGAACCAGGCTATCACGGGCTTTGCATGAACGTTGCCGTTCCCACCACCGTCCTCAAACCCGCCTCCGACATGGTCGATCCGTTCGGACGCAGGATCACCTATCTGCGCGTGTCGGTGACGGATCGCTGCGACCTGCGATGCTTCTATTGCATGTCCGAGGACATGACATTTCTGCCGAAATCCGACCTGCTCTCGCTCGAAGAACTCGACCGGCTCTGCTCGGCATTCATCGCCAAAGGCGTGCGGAAACTGCGCCTGACCGGCGGCGAACCGCTGGTCAGGCGCAATGTGATGTCGCTGGTGCGTTCGCTGTCGCGCCATCTGAAAACCGGCGCGCTCGACGAACTGACGCTGACGACGAACGGATCGCAGCTTGAAAAATATGCCGCCGAACTGGCGGATTGCGGCGTCAAGCGCATCAACGTCTCGCTCGATACGCTGGATGCGGCGAAATTCCGCGACATCACGCGCTGGGGCGATCTGAACAAGGTGCTTGCCGGGATCGAGGCTGCGCGCGCGGCGGGCCTCAAGGTCAAGATCAATGCGGTCGCATTGAAGGGCGTGAACGAGGACGAAATTCCGTCGCTGATGCAATGGGCGCACGGCAAGGATATGGACCTGACGCTGATCGAGGTCATGCCGATGGGCGAGATCGGCGCGGGCCGCATCGACCAGTACGTTCCGCTGTCGATGATGAGCGCCAAACTCGCCCAGCAATTCACGCTGACCGATCTGGACGAAACCACCGGCGGCCCTGCCCGCTATGTCCGTGTCGCCGAGACGGGCGGCAAGCTCGGATTCATCACCCCGATGACGCATAATTTCTGCGAGTCGTGCAATCGCGTGCGCATCACCTGCACCGGCACGATCCACACCTGCCTCGGCCACGAGGATGCCTCGGATTTGCGCAAACCGCTGCGCGCATCGAGCGACGATACCTTGCTGAACGCAACGATCGACAGCGCCATCGGTCTCAAGCCCAAAGGCCACGATTTCATCATCGACCGCCGCCACAACCGGCCGAGCGTCAGCCGCCACATGAGCGTGACCGGCGGCTGACACATCGCTTAAGCCGCAATAGCTGGCGGATCGCCCGATCATTTTTGCTTGCGAAAAGCACCAAACTTCCAATTGACGCCAGCTTAAGGCGCTGATTTGGTGGCCTGACTTCGCGCCTGCGGCAGGGATAAGCCGCCACGTTTCGCCTCCAGAGCGAACGTCAAAAACAGAACAAGCACGCGAATTTGGGAGGGACTGACTTTGCAGGCATTGCTCGGTTTGAGCCGCGCGATCGACGCGTTCACGGCTTTCGTCGGCCGCTACGTATCGTGGTTGATCGTGCTGGCCGTCTTCATTTCCGCTATCAACGCCGTCGTTCGAAAGGTGTTTGACATGTCGTCAAACGCCTACCTCGAACTGCAATGGGTGTTGTTCAGCGCGGTGTTTCTGCTCTGCGCTCCGTGGACGCTGCTCCAGGGCGAACACATCAAGATCGACATCATCAATCACACCCTGCCGCTGAAAGTGCGCAGCTGGATCGACATGCTGGGCCACATTTTCTTCCTGCTGCCCTTCTGCATCATCATGCTCTACATGTCGGTGCCGTTCTTCCTGACCTCGTATCATCAAAACGAGCAGTCGTTCAGCGCCGGGGGCCTTCCTCAATGGCCGGCGAAATCGCTCATCATGATCGGCTTTACGCTGCTAATCGTTCAGGCCGTGTCGGAAATCATCAAGCGTGCAGCGGTGATGAAGGGTTTGCTGCCGGATCCGAACAAGGGCGCTCTCTCAGCGCATGAAATCGCGGAGATGGAGGCGCTCAAGCTCGCGCAGGCAATCACCACCGAAGACAAATGACGCGCGGCGCTCCGCTCACCGAGAAGGCTTAATAGATGACCGCTTTATTGATCCACTACATGGCGCCGATCATGTTCGCGTCATTGGTGATTTTTCTGCTGATCGGATATCCGGTCGCGTTCTCGCTCGGCGCCAACGGCCTGTTGTTCGCCTTCATCGGCATCGAACTCGGCCTGTTCCGTCCCGACTTTCTTCAGGCGCTGCCCGAACGCGTTTACGGCGTGATGAATAACGAGACGCTGCTGGCGATCCCGTTCTTCACATTCATGGGGCTGGTGCTGGAGAGGTCCGGCATGGCCGAAGATCTGCTCGAAACGATCGGGCAATTGTTTGGCAGCATTCGCGGCGGCATCGCTTATGCGGTGATTTTCGTCGGCGCATTGCTTGCGGCAACCACGGGCGTCGTTGCGGCATCCGTCATTTCGATGGGCCTGATCTCGTTGCCGATCATGTTGCGCTACGGCTACGACCGGCGCGTCGCTACCGGCGTCATCGCCGCGTCGGGTACGCTCGCGCAAATCATTCCGCCTTCGCTCGTTCTGATCGTGATGGCCGACCAGCTCGGCAAATCGGTCGGCGACATGTACGAAGGCGCGTTCATTCCCGGCATCGTTCTTTCGATTCTCTATGCCGTTTACATCTTCCTCGTCGCGACGTTCTTTCCGCAGGCAACGCCGGGCCTGCCGATGGAAGCGCAGACGCTGCGCGAGCCCGAAACGGCGAAGCATCCGTTCATTCTCCCGCTGGCTGCGGTCTCCGCCGCAGCGGCGGCTTACTTCTTTGTGGTGAAGCTCGATCTGTTCGACTGGACCGCGCCGGTTTTCAGCAAGATTTCGGCAAATCCACTCGTGCTGCACGGCTTCTGGTTCGTGATTCTGACGGGGCTGTTCTTCAAGCCGTTCATCGGCATCATCCGCACCATGACGATGTCGCTCTACCTGCTGATCGTGCTTGCGACGGTCATTGCGATCTACGCGATGAGCTTCACCGAGGTGAAAGCGGGCGCGGATTACGTCGTGCTGACGATGTCGATCGTGGTTGCGACGTCATTCGTCATCGCCGTGATTAACAAATTGATCGGCCTCAAGCTGCTGTCCAAGCTCGCCGAGCAAGTCGTGTTCGTGATGGTGCCCCCGCTCGGCCTGATCTTCCTCGTTCTCGGCACGATTTTCATCGGCGTTGCGACGCCGACCGAAGGCGGCGCGATGGGTGCGGCGGGCGCCATGATCCTCGCGATGATGAAACGCCGCCTCACTTTCGATCTGACGCGGCAGGCGGCGGAATCCACCGCCAAACTCTCGGCCTTCGTGATCTTCATTCTCGTCGGTGCGCGCGTCTTCTCGCTCACCTTCTACGGCGTCGACGGCCATCGCTGGGTGGAGGAATTGCTGGTATCGCTGCCCGGCGGCCAGACCGGCTTCCTGATTTTCGTCAACGCCTTCGTTTTCGTTCTCGCATTCTTCCTCGACTTCTTCGAACTGGCGTTCATCGTCATTCCGCTGCTCGGCCCCGCCGCCGAACGGCTTGGCATCGACCTGATCTGGTTCGGCGTCATCATGGGCGTGAACATGCAGACCTCGTTCATGCATCCGCCGTTCGGCTTCGCACTGTTCTACCTGCGATCCGTCGCACCGAAGGAAGCCTACAAAGACCGCGTCAGCGGCAAGACGATGGAGCCCGTGACGACCGGACAAATCTACTGGGGCGCGGTGCCGTTCGTCATCATTCAGGTGATTATGGTCGGTCTTGTCATCGCCTTCCCTGCGATGGTCATGCACTACAAGGGCGGACTGTCGAATATCGATCCGAACAAGGTCGATATTCAGATTCAGATAGAGCAGCCGGTAATCCCGCAATTCGATCTCGGCCCGCCGTCGAACGACAACAAATAATCCGGCCTGCGGTTGGCGCAAAAAAAAGCCCCGGTCCTCCATGAGGACCGGGGCTAACGTTTGAAGTGAAGTTGTTCGGTATCAGGTCTTGGTGCGCGAGCGGATCATGAAGCTGTCGTTGGCGTATTCGGCCACCTGCCACCAGCTATATTGCTCGCCGCGGAAAGCCGCCATGTGATCGTAGATCTTCTTGAAGTTCGCATTGGTCGCCGACGTTTCCGCATAGATCTCGTTCGCAGCTTTCAACGACGCGTCCATGATCGACGCCGAGAATGGACGCAGCTGCGTTCCGCTGGCAATCAG
>JAFKKP010000301.1 GCA_017305515.1 Hyphomicrobiales bacterium | reverse complement strand
TCTGAGCAAAACAATAGAATAATCCCTTTGACGGGGTGACGACGAGTGCGCGTTCGCCACCGGCCTTGCACGTTGGGCAACCGCCTCGCTTTTGCAAGCCGTGAGGCTTGAGGGCGAGGCCGAGAAGGTTGACGGCATCTTCAATCGAAACACGGGTTTTCAACTCCGCAAAATCCACGAAGGGCATTGTCGTCTCCTGCGATGTGGGGATAGCCGAAAGGTACGTCCAATTTGGATTGTATCATTGATGGTGGACGCAACCACGAACAGGAGTGGATAATGACCAAGACAAAACCAAGGCCGACGGAACAGACCGATGCGAAGCCGAAAGGTGCAAGGCCGGTTTACAACGCAAGAGCCAAGCAAAGGCCGGACAGCGATTTCATGATGACTATCGGCGCGGCGTGGCCTTTCAACGAAGGCGACGGCCTGGTGGTGACGCTCAACATGGTTCCGTTTAACTGGGACGGCAAGTTCATTCTGGTCGCACCAAAAGACGACGAGTAAAAAAGCAAGGGAGGCGCGAACGCCTCCCTTTTTCTATGTCTGACTCTCGCTGGTCTTGCCTGGACAGTTGCGGGCGGTGTGGCCTTCTTGATTGCAATGCGAGCATTGCTGCGGTTTTCTCACCGCGCCCTTTCCGCTAAACAGCTTCACAAGCTCCACGTCAATCTCATCGCGCTTTGAGATCAAATCTTTGACGCGGTCTAAATCGATATCCACGAATCCATCACCTCCTTTCAAGGTTTGTGAATCTCCAACGAACTATGCCCGGCGCGTTCCCAGGGATTGGTCAGCATCAAGGCATCCGGCAGGGGAGCCCTCTCAAGCGATGCCAGCGATGGCATGGTCTTAAAAAGCAAATAGCTTGCACCTTTGCTTCCGGTCAGATCATTCACTAGCTTGATGATGTTGGTCATGTGCCGTTGGCTGGTCGTGACATTCAGCACTAGTAGGTTTGGCAGACCCCAATGGGATTTGTAGGCACCTTTGGCAATTTCCCGGTATTGCAGAATTTTACGCAAGTAAGACGTTTGCGACAGGTTGTTGCGCAAAACGGGCTCGTTGTTGCGATCCGCTTCCAGTGCAAAGAACCGAAAGGATTTTGACAGCCTGTACTCGATCCCGAACACGGCGTTAGGGATCAGCGGCTTTGACAATCGATGGGTTGTCTTGCTGCGCGGAAACGTGAACGAGATATTGCAGGCAACCTCTAACGGATTGCGTTGTGCTTTCGTGGCGGCTGGCAGTTTAGCGACAATCTCGTCCCACGAGATCAGCCGTAACCGCGGATCGGCTTTGATGCCGAGTTCGATTGAACCTAGAATATCGCAAATCATTAGCGCATGTGAGAACTGCTGGCTCGGCATGTTATTGAGCGCAATCCCGAGCGTGTGAAGCGCCTGCTCGCCCTTTCGTCCGAGCTCATAGACGGCTGGCATATAGCGGGCATTGATCACCTGCCACTGCTGTTTTGGCCGGTTTAAATAACCGTCGTGATACAGAGTGCCGAGCCGTTTGATGAGAGCAACTTTGTAGCCGCCAACAAACGCGTGAATGAAAGTTGAGCGAAGATAGCGATAGCGATTTAGGAGTTTGAAAACTTCAATGTCACGTGGGCTCAACGCTAATGGCTTTCCGGTCGCCTTGCGATGGAGCCGGGAGCGCCGCGTCGATGGCGAAGTTGATTCTTGAGACGTCATACATTGTTGAATACGCGATTGTCAGAATTTGAAAACGTTCGCTATGTTCGCGTATTTGCAACGACCAACCTGATGTTCGACAATCATCAGTTCAGAATTATATCATGCGAATTCAGCCCCAATCGGTCGAAGGCCTGGTATCAATTTCGCTCGGCGGAGCAACTGGTCCGCCTTCTTGTGTCGCTGTTTTCCGTTCGGGTGGTGGCGGGATGCGCGCCAGCTCTGCGGGAACGCAATACTTCAGTCGCATCTTCTCTCTTATGTCATCCTCATCTGTAATCGACATTCGTTCGCAATTCTCAAGTTGCAGGAACGGCACTTGAAGCGACAAAGCGCGGGTGGTTACGCCTCGAATGCTGGTTGCGAAGGTTTGTTCAGACTGCGACGATAAAAAATCCGGGGTTGTCTGCATGTTCCGGGCAAGCGTGTGGGCATCGCTGTCACTTAACGCTCGTGCCTGTTTGATCGATACATTACACAGCGCATCGAGCACGGCGGGGGACACTTGGGCACATCTTTGGTTGGCGAGGATCAACCCGATATTCATCTTCCGTGCCTGATCAAGCAGAGTGGTAATGTTGGTGTCGTTTGCAATGTAGTCGTGGCACTCGTCGATATAGCAAAACACCGGCATCCGATGTTCACGCTGCAACGACGCCCGTTCCTGGGCACTTTGCAGCAACATCGCAATAAAGAATCGCCCAAACATTTCAGTTCGTTTATCCTTGAGCAGGTCCTTGTCGGTATTAATCAGGATCACTTTTGACGACTGCAACTCTGTGAATAGATCGAGTTTTGATCGCGGATTTGAAAACATCCGCTCAAAGGTCGGGTTCTCCAGCAGGTACATCAGCCGCCAAGCGACTTCCTGCTTGGTTTGTTTGAACTGCACATCGTTGAACTGGGTCTCGAAAAACAGTTTCGCCGGGCCTTCGAGCTGATCGATGTGGGATTGATATTTGTTGGTCCCGGACAGCAATTCGGCAAAGGTGTGGATTGTCGCGTCAGGAATCTGCATGCATGCTCGCAGCACATAGCGAAACAGGGTTTGCTGCTTTGGCGTCATCTCGGTGTCGGACAGGCTGCCGATCACATAAGTCAGCATCTCCAAGGTGCTGTTGGTCAAGCGCTCTCTGTCTCGAACCGAATATTGATCCAGACGGTCTTTGCCCATGTCGAAGATGTTTAGCGCCAGTGGATATTCTGGGTCGGGCTCGATCAGCACCAATTTATCTTCGAGCGGCTCACCTTCGGCGAACACCTTTAACCCAGCAATGTTCCGGATCAGGTCGCCCTGGCTGTCCATGACGATGATGCTGGCTTCGTTGTTGGCAACTTTCGGAAGATCTCGCAGAAACTGAAACTGAATCGCTTGGGTCTTTCCGGCTCCTTGCGGTGCCAAGATCCATTGATGAGCGAACCGGGCCTGCTCGGGGAGCGGGAAGGGGACGTTCGACAGAAAGAGATCGGGAAATGGCGTTCCGGACAAAAAGTCTGCGACTAGCTCACGCGGATTCTTGTCTTTGCTTGTGCTCGGCGTCCTCACAGTCCGGCTCCGGCCCGCGTCATTCGGATTGATCCCGCTGGCGCGTGCCAGATTGTCCTCAAAACATTTCCGGACACCTGCAAACAATCCGGCCTGCACAACGTCGTCGTCATACATGGTAGCCATGGTTCGCTCAATTGCCTCGGTCGGATTGGTACAAACGTCAATCAGCGTCACATTGAATCCCGGTCCGTCCTCCTCAATTCTGGGGTCGAATACAAAGGATGGGAAAGCAACAGCCAAACCCGTCAAAAGGTGTATGACTTTCTGACGCCAAATATCGATGTAGAAATCCGGGTCATTTAGAACCCGCTCCTTCACCACAAGCAATGCGCGCAATTGATGCATTGAACTTCGTGACAGATGATTGAAGTCTGGCTCGTCAGGCAGGCCAAAAATCACAGGCTCTTCGTGCAACAATTCCCAGACGACATTGCCGAAAGCGATCTGTATTTTTTGCGAAGCGACCACGCCCGCGTTCTCAAATACGTCATCAAGCAGTTTTGCCGTAAACTCAAACGCGGCATCTTCCGCGCAATAGGGCGATGCGTTGTAAGCCCGACGCACTCGCGCATAAAGTTCGCGAACCTCCTTCCGGTCACGGCCTGCCAGTGAGCCTACAAAATAGGCCCGCAAATTGGTCCATTGCAGGATGTTGGAGAACGCCCAGTGAAAGATGTTGCTAGATTTCAAATGCTTCTTCTCCGCCAAAGTAAGTCGCGGCGTGAAGCACTTGCTTGAACCTGATTGCGGCCTCTTTAATTTGATCTTCGACAGCAAGCATTTCGAGAATGTTTTTACATTCAATCCGCTTGCCGTTTACCAGTTCGCCAATATTGACTGAGATGTTCATGGCGTGGAACGCCATTCGCGATGCCAACCCCAGCAATCCCGATCCACCGTCTGTCATTTCGTTCTTGGTGTAGAGAAGGGTATCTCCCAGCCGGTAGCGCTGGATGCATTCCATTTCTTCAGGACTAATTTCGGCCTGGACGTCCAACTGAAAAATGATCTTGCCGGTTAAACTCTTTCGCTGATCGCGGCGCAGCACGAGATACATGTGTCACCCCATCTTTTTATTTCCCCGGCATTCTGGGAACAGGACCGGCACAACGTCAAGATGTATTGATAAAACTTTCAATCTCCCGTTCGATCAAATGACTCGGGCGGCAGTAGCGAGCCCGCGTCCGAGACCTAACCGCCGACAGCCTGCCCAAGCCCGGCCCGCCAGGTTCTGTCTCCATGATTTGTGGACCAAATGGACCGCCCACCCGCAGCCATGCCCGGAAGTTATCGAGGTCAGATAGAATTTCCGCGTTCTTCAAGCCAAGCTCCAATGCAATCAGCGGCGCGTCTTCCGCGCCCACCCGAAACGCCATCATGGTCCCGACATTGCCAAACACGGCTTGCCGCAAATAATCCGGCAACTGCCCCAAAAACTGATGGGCGATCACCAGCGACAACTTAAATTTCCGGGCCTCCGACAGGACATTGGCGAAGCTTTCGGTCGCAAAGTTCTGGAATTCATCGACATAAAGCGTAAACGGCACACGGTCCTGCTCTGCAATTGATGCCCGTTTTTCGGCAGCTTGGGCGAATGCTGACACCAACAATGCTCCCAACAAATGCGATGGCGCGTCGCCAAGTTTTCCCTTTGCAAGATTGACGACGATCCTCTGTCCTCGATCCATGATCCGCTGTGGTCTCAAGGTACTATGGTGCTGGCCGAGAATGTTTCGCAAAAGCGGATTGGCCAACAACTGGCCGACTTTGTTCTGGATTGGGGCAATCGCCTCTTTCCGGAACCGGTCGTCATAGGCGTCAAACTCTTGCTCCCAAAATGTTCTGACAATCGGATCGGTGCACCGCCGCAAAAGACGGGCTCTGTAATGGTCATCGGTCAATAGTTTTGGTAGCCCCAGAAAAGTTTGGTTGTTGTCGAGCAATAGCCGCAGGGCATTGACCAAGATCCATTCCATCCGCGGCCCCCAACTGTCTCCCCAGATTGCTTTAAACGACGCGACAATCTGTGCCGCGACCTGCGGTCGCGACGCCTCAGCAACGTTTTCAAAGACATTAAACCCGAGCGGCAATTCGGACGGGTCGAAGTAGATGCAGTCGGTCCGGTCGGCGACCGCCTCGGCGAGATCGCCGTGCGGATCGATCAGGCAAAATCCGCCGGGATTTTGCAAAATGATGTTTTGCAGAAATGTGGATTTCCCGCTTCCGGATTTTCCGATGATGTAGAGATGTCTTTCGTACATAACGCGCCGCGCGAGCCGTGACATTGTCTGTGCTGGGACGTGCGTTCGGTGGCACGCGGCGAGGTGCAAACGAAAGAACTGTCCATGGTTGATTGTACCAGTCCCGCACACCAGTCCGTCGGTGGCGCTGAGCGCCACGACCTTTCTTGTTTTTCCCACTCCGTGGGCTTGGCTTGTATCTCTCCATATTTCATCAAGGACACGTCCTTGAGCGCGAACGCGAAGCGGGCGCGCGTATGAGAGAGGGAGATCAAGCAAAAACAAGAAAGGTCGTGGCATGATGCCCGACGGCTGGTGTGCGGAATCAGTTGTAAAATCAGGTGAAACTGTAAATTGTCACTTGGCTATACAGTATAGCGCTGTGCATTCCCGCCGTATGGCGGTGCGATCGGGGAATGAAGCCGTCATTTCGCAAGAAAATGGGCGACAGGTTTCGAACCCTGTCGCCCCAAAAAGAACCCTTCAAAAAGTGACTGCGATTATGCAGCGCGAGGACGTGAGGCGATCCAGGCTTCGATCTCGTCTGCGAACCAAGCCACCCTGCAAAGACCAAGATTGACCCGAATGGGAAACTTCTTGTCCTTCTCAAGGCGCGCAATGTGCGCAGGCGAGTAGGGGACACCGTAGATCGATTTCAGCTCCTTCTTCGATACCAGCTTTCTCACCATGTTCATCGACAACTCCATGAAGAGCGTCGACGCCCATTGGTTAGAGGAACCAGCTAGCGGGCAAGGACGATCATAGAGATGGATGGGCAACCCGGCAATATGAACATAGCAGCGCATACTCTCATTTCGTCATGGATTAGTATGTATGTGAGGCGCGGCGCTTGACCGCTAGGACAACGATGAGATGTCGCTGCAAATCGAGTTCAAACAGAATGCGCCATTGTCCAACCCGCCGTCGGGAAGCGCCGTTCATGCCACGTAACATTCTGGTATCGCCGCCAAAAGGGTCGTCAATCATGACATGGAAAGCCGCGTCGATCCTTTTCAGATCGCTGCCCGAAACATGACGGAGGTCACGTTCGGCGGGTTTAGTTATCACCAATCCCCATGTCATGTTTCCATTTGGCGAGCACGGCAAAGTCGCCGTTCTCATACGCCTCGCGAGCCTCTTCTATCGACACACGGTCGGCGTCCGATGGCACTTCATCAAAGTGCGCCATCAAGCGTCCGGCGACTAAATCCTGCTCGTCGTCCGGCAACTTGCGAACTTTTGCGATCAATTTTTCAAGCAGTTTGCTCATAAGTCCATTGTAGCACAGACGAGAGGAAGACGTCGGATGAGGCAACCCAAACGAATATTGCGGCGTTCAAGCGACATTGGACTTACGGAGAAATCGGCTCAACAGGGCCATATTAAATACGTCGCACAAGATTAGTTCTGCGACCCTTATTCAGTTTGGTGGCTTAACAGAGCCATATCTTAATTCTGACCGTACCGTTTTGAGTTGAATTGCGAAGCTCAAATCATCTTTGATGGGCGAGTTTCTTGACAGCTTTCCAGTTCTGTTGCGCAACTTTTTCCATTCAAAAGAAGAGTTCACACATGTGTAGAATCTATAAGAGTATATAAGAGAAAGTCGGCTAACTCGAAAAGCCGTTACGCTGTCTCATTTAACTGACTTTGAACTACAAAATCTTTGGGTCAAACCCCCCAGTCTCTTGGGTCAAACCCCCCATTCGCTGCGGTCAGACCCCCCACTGTTTGGGTCAAATACCCCACCCCTGATCCGGTCCATTAGGTGTTTTCAGCTTTCCATTGATCGAAGGACAGAAGTTTGCCGGGATGGCGATCGACCGTGAGGCGTGTGCGTTCCAATTCAAAGAGCGTATTTGACAGATACCCGGTACTTCCAAGCGGCGGGCGCGCCTTGGCTCGCGCGAGATTTTCAATCGCCGTCTGCTCTGGAGCAGTCAGGCTGTTGAACAACTCTGCCGCGGCATTGCGTAGATAGCGGTTGTAGGCGGCATGGTAGCCTTCCTGCTTGTCCTGAGCCTGTCGGGCCGCCGCCTTAGCCTTTTCACTGGCCCGGCGCTCTCGAACTTGAAGATAACCGTTCAAATAGAGCCGTACGCCGCCCAACGTTTGGAGATCGAAGCGGGTCCGCTCCGCCTCAGACAGCGCATAGTTCAGAAAAGCATCCATCTGCTCCATCGGGATGGCAGCCAATAAGTCCTTGGCGGTTTCAACATCTTTTGAGGAAACGTAGGGAATACCCTCTCGCTTTCGGCCCGTTCGTTTTTCGATAAACAAATAAGCAAGCTGGTGCGGCTCCCCTATCGTGCGTTTCTCGTCGTGAAAGTTGAACTGGAAGTCGCCCTGGTTACGGCGGACATAAAACGAGTTGTAGTCGGCCACGAACCGGGCACCCGGACGGAACGTGAGAACAAAACCTTCGCGGGTTTCCGCAGGTGTGATGGCGTAAGTTTTTAAAAAGCCAGCTTCGACCAATTGATCGAGATGCGTTCCAAGCTGGTCGCGCTCAATTGCGGATTTGTATTTCAGGACGGTGAGACCGCCCAACCATTCGACGCAAATGTCGTCATAGCGTTTCTTGAACGACACTCGGTCTAAATGCTTTCCATCGTAATGCGACGCAAAGTGATGAAACAGCCGCATGTAAAATGCACCGGCAATGGAACTAACCTCCTGCATCAGAGCGTGGTTGAGACAGGTGAAATGTTTGTCATTGAGCGATTGAATGATGGGATCGGCAATCACGACTGTGCAGGCCACAATCGGGTCAGTGATTGCGAAGCGGCGCTCGATCATCACTTCATTGAATATACTGAAATCATGCTCAACAAAATGCTCGTCTTTTTTGAAATGGGCCAGCACATGCGTGTAGCGGATTTGGCGTAACGCGCGGATCAACTCTTCACTGTCATGGCCGCCCCAAGTTTTTCGTCCGGCCAAACGCATTAACTCGCGTTGCGAAAATGAAATTTGTTTCTGTGCAGGTGCACCGAAACGAGATTGTTTGCGGATCACCGCCATTGCAACTTTATGCGCAAACGGACCTGGTTGCGCATATTCGGGATCAAGCCGAACCGTGATGTTCTTGTCGCTGACACCGCGATTAATTTCGATCTTTTCAGTTCGGGTGCGTGCTCGTTTTGGATCGTGACAAAACAAAACACCAAAAATCCGGAGCAAAGTATTTTCCAGATAGACCGGCTCGGTCGCAATTGTTTGTGAGTTTTGAGTTGCTTGTGCGGCTTCCATATGTTGCGTCAATTATGACATGGAAACTTTGTAAGTCTGGCAGGCGCTGTGGATGGCTAGTGTGTTGTCGGAGAGTTTTCATCTCCCCCATCGCGGCGGTCTTTCGGAGCGCTTAATAATGGCGATAACATTTTTTGAAGTCCAGCGATCAGCACATTCGTTTCCCGTGCGCGCTCAGTCATTTCCTTAATCTGATTGTCCTTCACTTCCATTTGTCCGCGCAAGAAATCAACATCCCCTTCCAAACGCGCGACATAGCGCGACAGGTCCGGACTTGTCGCGACAAGTCGCAGCTCTTCGGTGGTTGTCGCTGCCTGCTGTCGCAGCAAATCGCCGCTATTTTCTGCGGCGACACCTGCCGCGACCTGCCGCGGCAGGTCGCGACTTGTCGTCGGTGTGACTTCTTTGATGTATGCTATATGCTTCTCAACTGACGCGCGCGTAATGAGATATTTTTCGCCGAATTCGGTCTCAACCCGACGAGAGGAGAGGTGCTCTTTCGCGCAGTATCTTTGAATGCTGCGAGGTGTCCGGGGGATACCGGCGGCGGCGTAAAGTGAAAGAGCGTCGTCGATGGTGAGGGTGAATTCGTTGTCGGCGGTTGTCGCTAGAGGCTGCAACGGGTCGGTATACATAGGCCTTATGATACCGCGGTAGGAAACAGCGTTTTACTTTCTATCCACAGCCTGAAAGTGGTTGTAGAGATCGTACCTCATCCTGGAGGTCACAAATTTTCATCGAAGCTGAGCAGTGTTGGACTGCGTGTTTAAGTGAGGCAGTCTTTGTTCGCTTTCTGATCGGCGTCATGGCTATTCGGGCGCGCGACTATGCGCTCAATGCTGCGCGCGGACCATACTTCGCTTCGTATGGATCAGCAGGCGCAAATAGAAAACGATCACGAATAAGGTCACCTTGCTCGTCAACGAGGCGTGCGGCGATCTGCGGTAATTCGTCTCTCGAACGCGCGAAGTCATCCATCGCAATCGGGTTCGCCGGCATCGGTAGCGCGTTCAATCGAATGAGTTGGTCGCGACCGATCAAGAGGCCAGCTTGACCCAGCGCATTCTGACTTTGCAGATGCATCGCGGACGAGATGATGTCACGCCAGTACCAGAAGCCGCCAAGCGAAACTTGTTTCGCGCTGATTTCGATTTCCGTATCACCTGATCCTATCGACAGAATGTGAACCTGACGCCGCTCAATCTGGTAGCACGCGAGCGCATCCACTAGTCCGACCATCACCGGATTGTTCGCCCAGACGCCTCCATCAGCAAAGAAGCGGCCTCGATCCTTGTAAACCGGGAAATATGACGGAGCGGCTGCGGTCGCCATCGCTGCCGTAATCATCAACTCTCGCCAGTCGCGTTTGTAGTCTGCGTGATGCGGTGTCTTGAAGACGTTGACCTCGGTGAAGCCATCAAAAGTTGGAATACACAAACGTCGTTGCGCTGCGCCGATGACAGTCTGTCCGAAGACGCGCTCAAGTTGGCGGAGCAACTTATCGGAGTCGTATGTGTAGTAGCGCGAGTTGCGGAGGAACCGCAGGCCAGACCGAATTTTCAGAAAGCCGGGATCGGTCGGCGGAAATACTTCTGCGCCATGTTGCGTGTAGATGTCGAGGATGGTCCTTGCCGTCAGCCCGAGCGAAAGCGCCAGCGCAATGATGCCGCCAGTCGAGGTGCCTGTGATGAGATCGAAATAGTCGCCGACCGATTTTCCCGGCAGATATTTCTCTTCCAGCTTTGTCAAAATTGCTGCGGGCAAGATGCCGCGGATGCCGCCGCCGTCGATGGACAGGATGCGAAAGGGCTTTCCCGCAGGCCATGGCAGCGGGTCGCGCAATCCTTGAAGCGTTCCGCTAGACCGCCGCTCGATCAAGTTGCTTGCCCCCATCATCGGGACGAGGCACATGGCGTCCGCCGCCATACCATTTGCGAGTCAGCAGCCAGCCTTCATAGAAGTAGAGCCACTCGACCGCCCAGAAAATGGTCGTGTCGGCTAGAAGATCGTCAGGCGTCCATTCGCGCAGCTCAGGGCTGAACAGGCACAAGTACGGAAGTTTCTCGTCCGCCTTGTTGCGATAGACGTGTGGTATCGGGCCTTCCTCGTAATCTGCATGCCGTTCGAGGACGGGCTTAAGTACCTGAACGCCGGGTTGAGAGTTGTGCAACGTGCGATTTTCAAGAATGTTTTTCGGTACGTCGTATCCAACGCGGAGCAGGTACGGACGTTTTGTGGGCGTCACGATACCTTCCCATCCGACGTTGTGCGCGTCTTGGAATTTGACTTCGAAGCCAGGCCAGCGGACTGACATGGCTTCGATCTGTTGCTTGATCGTTTTCATTCCCTGAAATTGCCGCCGCCTTCGCGCGTTGCCGCGCGGGCCGCAGTGCTGCGCATGCCGACGACAGCGGGCGCCGCAACACCGAGGACTTTGCCCGCGCCATCGATGTGCATGCGACCCGCCTGCATTTCGCGGCGACGAGCATCCAGTGTACTCTCGACGGCATACGCCGCCGCCGTCTCACCGAACAGCGCCTTCAACACTTCGCGTTTTTCGGCGAGGCTGAGGTCTTCGCTCTTGAGCTTGTGGAGCGCGACAACCAGTTTGCGGAGATCTTCCGAGTATTGCGCCTGCGCCGATTTGTTTTCTGGCCAGCGGTCGGTGAACTCATCGGGTGCATAAGACGGGTTGAACACCTGCACCGTGCCTCTCGGTCCATGTGTCTCCGCCAAGCGAACTCTGAGTTGGTTCGCGACCGCGACGACTTCTTCCAACAGACTGAGGTGAACCGGACCTGCATCAAGCGCGATTGCGGCCAGCACAACGGAGGGTGGCTTGCGAAGGTCGCGACGTGAAGCAGCACGCCATGCGATGTCGCGATTGCGCTTGATGAGTTGCAGGGCGACGACGCGAGGTGACTTCTCATCGATGGGCGCATGGACCGGCATGGGCTGAGTCTCTGCCTTCTCAAGCAGTGTGCCTTCGACAAGAACGCGACGGCCTTTGAACAAGTCATAGAATGCCGGATCAAACTTGACGTGGTCGTTGAAATGCTTTGCGAAGCCCCACGGGTTCACCTGCTTGTGGAATGACTCTGAGCTTTCCGGCTTGTGATGAAAGAGGTGGCCCGCGCGCTCGGGGCCGGTGATGCGTGAGACAGGCATCAGATCGACGGTCGTGCCGTCTTCATAATCGACGGTGACGCAACGGCTGTTCTTGGTCACCTTACCGTGGTAGCGGCTGCCGGGGTCGCCGTTGATGGCGGTGAAAAGCAAATCGAGAATTTGCTTCGGTGCAGAGTTCGACGGCACGTCGAGTTCGATCACCACGTCAACGTCATGCTGGCTCTGAGCAACGCGCGAGGCGATAGCGGTCCCGGTCGCGAAGCTGCCGCTCGGATAACATTCGACGACTTTATTTTCCAAGGGACTGCCTTCGCGGTCCACATGGTTGCACAGCGCCCGAAAGTTCGTCTCGGCTGCTTCGTGCTTGGTCTTTGTCAACTGGATGCGGCGGGCGACGTCCATCAAGAGGGCGTCGTTCTCGTCAAGCTTGGGCCACGGCCCGGAGTACGCAACGTTCATTATACTGCTCCATAGTTCGCCCCGGGCGTCGGGGTGCGACTTTAGTTGGGGGTGCAGTGGAATAGCAGCAAGGCGGGACAAGGGCTGCCAATAAATATTCTTCGACGTACTATATCTTGACAAAATCGGCTTTCAGAGTCCATCGGGGTTGTGATTCGACTGATGGCAACCGTTTTTGATCGCTTTCCTTGCCTTTTAGTTCATCCCGCTTCTCGCAAGGTTCGTCTACCTTATTCTGTATCCTCGACAAAAGTTCTTCTGCGGAGACTGTGCTGACGCCGACTCGGCGAAGCGCTTGAATATCTTTGCGCTGGCGGCCGATCTGCGTCCGCATGCGTTCAGTCTCGGCGCGGATGAATGACCATGGTTCGGTCCGCTTGACTGTCGAAGAACAGAATAAGAACATCGCTGCTCGTAGTCAAGCTGGGTCGCGCGATGGCAGTAGCAGTCGAAAGATCATCGCAGACCGAAATGCAGAGGCTTGAGGCTGCGGCGGATCAGGCAATTGCGGTCAGTGGCGGCGACATGCGCGCGACGATCATCGCGTTGATCCTTGCGAACGAATTTTTTGAGATCGAGGTCGAACGATTTCGCGTGGATGCCGAGTTGTGGCGTGAGGCATGTTCCCACGGATACACGCGCGGTTGGCGTGAGTGGACGGCGGAAGAGATTGAGCGATGGGGCCAAGAGGCATTAGATCGGATGGACGCGAGCCACTACGAGTGACGATGGACAAGCAGCTCAAATTCAAAGTCATTGAAGGTGGCGCACCCGAGCTGGACGCGCCGGTTGCGAAGTCAAGGGGGACGAGCTGGATTGAGTATGTCGGCCTGTTCTGCGTATCGGCAATAATTTGGGTCACGCTCGGCTACTGGATATGGCGCGCGTTCCGGGGCTAACTAAATTTAACCCGCATTAAATCCGACGGACAACGATCCGCCACGATTGCGCATCCTTATTGCGATGGCAGGGAGACGTTCATGTCTTGGAAAATTGGCGACGTTCAAAGTGTGCAGATCGGTCCTCATGCTGGGCCGGGTTTTACTCTTGGCGAGCATGGCAAGTCACCGAACTTGACGCTGCTGTTTTCGGATCAGAAGACAGCGCAAGAGTGCGCAGCCTTGATGGAAAAAATTCTCGACAAGGCATCTGGAATTGCCGGTCGATAACAGGAGATCAACGCAAATGGGGAAGGTTATTGTCTATAAGGTGCGATTTTACGATATCTCGACCGATGGCTGGTCAACTTCACGTCGGATGGCGACAGCCAAAGGTGCGGACATCATGGGTGGCGAGATCATCGAGTCATCCAAGTTGGAGATCGATGTTTCCGAATTAGAAGTTGGGGAAGAATGGACACCGCGCGATTATGGGGCACGCAAGCACACCGGCTTCCAAGCGCGGGTAACTGCTTAAGAGAAGAGATTCCGCAGCTTCTAGAAGGAATGCGACACTCGCCGCGTCTCTACAGCAAACACCCGCGTGCACTCTTGCTCTGCTTTTATGCGGGTACATTTGCGGGTATATCAGCGTAATGGAGCTATATTATTATAAATTTGGCAATGGCTTATGATCTGAGATGGATTCCGCTAGGGGCGCCAGTCCATCGGGACCGGTCGCAACATCCCGATCCAGATAGCTTTATTGAACCGCCGGCTTTACGTCCGCGAGCGTGCGCGAGCGCGAGACGGCTGTCGCGATATTGTCGGCGAGCAAGCGCGCGAAGCAGGCGTAGCCCCAGTCGTTCATGTGAATGCCGTCGGGGCGGATAAAACTGTCGAACGCAATCGACTGGTCTTCATGCCAGTGGCGCATCGCGACGTAGCGGCGGAACAGGGCGATGTGGGTTCGCTTGGCGAGCGAGCCGATATACCCGACCATGTCCTTGGCGGAAGACTTTGCGTTCACAGCAGGCGCGAATTGAGGATCGATCAGCAGAAGGTCCGATCCGCTGGCTTTCACGCGTTCGATTCCGGCTTCCACTGCGGTTCCAACGTCGGCGATGCTCTTGTCGCGCAAAACCGCATTGGTGCCGACCTGCCAGATAACCAGATCGGGTTCGCGCGTGAGCGACACGTCGAGGCGCACCAGCATCTGTGATGCTTCCTCACCGTTGACGCCGAAATTGAGAACGGTGAACGACTCCAGCGGGAAGCGCCGCTTCAATTCGCGCGCGAGCCTGCTCGGATAAGAGAACGCAGCCGAGCTTGCGCCTGCACCTGCGGTCGATGACGAGCCGAGCGCCACGATCGTCACAGGTTCATGTGCGTTGAGGCGCTTAGAGACGCGCGCAATCGGCGCATCGAGCTGGCTCATGGCCTTGGTGACGGTGCACGCCTGATTTGAAAAAACCGCATCGAGATCGTCGGTTGCCGGCGGCGCGGCGTTTGCTGCGAGGTCGCGGGTCGAAAGCGATTCAGCGGCGAGCGCAGAGTACGGCGCAACAATCGTCAGCGCCGTGCAAATTGCAGCGACGCCTGACCACCCTCTGGAATTTGAATTCCGGCGGAGCATGAACGCGGACCCTTACCTGCGGTCCTTGCGGCTCCGCTGCGGCTATAGGTACCGAAACGGCACCGTCGGCACAACCGGACTTTGGATAAAGGGAACTCATCCCTAACGGGTTTCTTGCCGGGAACGGGCAGAGCAACCGACTTGTTGCAGTGCACAAGTCACCTTGCATTCACAAAGAGAAAGCTGCAATTCGGCAAGCCCGATTGCGCCTGCTACAGTGCAAATGAGAAATGAGAACGGCTATGAAATGCACGCTCTGAAAAGCCTGACCCTGCTTGTCGCAATCGTCGTGCCGTTGCCGTTACCACTTTCAGCCGAACCAGTCGCGGTGACCTGCACGATCATGCCGGATGGGCTTTCGGCCAGCGCATCGCTCACCAATCCGTTCGACTACAACGCCTCATGTCTCGCAAACTGCAAATTCTCGACCGCCGTATATGACGATAATCCGCAAGTGATTTGCACGAAGCCCGTCCCTGCGGGCAAGCGGGTGGAGATGTGCGTTATCAAGGCTGCCGACAACAAGCTGTTAAAGGTGGTCGAAGGACTGGGCGACTGCCGAAAACCGTGAGAGGTTTTTGTAAATAAAAAGCCCCGCGCATGGGCGGGGCTTTATTCGTGCTCAGCGGCCGAAAAACAGCCAGAGCAGAATGATGACTGGGATCGGCACGCCCAGCAACCAAAGCAAAAGTCCGCGTCCCATCTGAAATCCTCCATCGGTGTTGCATCGATGATGCGACAACGCCGATGGCAGCTTCATGTTCCGATACTGGAGCTACCAGTGCCCGGTGTTGGGCATAGATGTCCACGGCTCAGCCGGCGGTTTCGCGTCGCCCTTTTGCAGCAGCTCGATTGAATGGAGATCGGGTGAGCGAATGAACGCCATCTGTCCGTCGCGGGGCGGACGGTTGATTGTGATACCGAGTTTCATCAGCCGGTCGCAGGTCGCGTAAATGTCGTCGACCTCATAGGCGAGGTGGCCGAAATAGCGATCCTCGCCATATTTCTCTTCGTCCCAGTTGTAAGTGAGTTCGACCAGCGGGGCGCCGCGCCCCTTCACCTGTTTCAGCAAGCCTTCGTCCTCCGGCGCACAGAGAAACACCAGCGTGAAGCGGCCCTTGTCGTTGTCGATCCGGCGCGCCTCCTTCAATCCCAATGCATCGCGATAGAATTTCATCGCGGCATCCAGATTTCTGACGCGAAGCATCGTGTGCAGATAACGCATGTGTGGTTCTCCTTGAGAAATATTTTGACGCCGCCGGACTAAGGGACGAAGCCGAGATTGAAACAGTTTTCCGGGCTCCTAGATACGACTGCACGGGCCAATAACAAATCCGCCCGAGGATGGAACCTTTAACGGAGCAGCTCGTTATTTAGCCGGTAACACGAGGGTTGAAACATGAAGAAGATTGCAATCGCACTGGCTACGGTCGCAACAGTCGCGGCCATTTCGGCGGCACCCGCCGAGGCACGCTATGGCCGCAACGCAGCCGCTATCGGTTTCGGGATCGCGGCGGGCGCTCTGGCTGCCGGCGCAGCGGCAAGTTCGTACAATGCATACAATAGCCCATACTACTACGGCGGCTACGATGGGCCCTATTACGGCGGCGGATATTACTATGGCGGTCCGCGTTACTACGGCAACCACAGCAACGATCCAAGCCCGATGGGTTCGTCCACGACCTACGGTGGCTACGGCTACTACTGATAAAGTCGAAAGCCCGGCCTTGGTGCCGGGCTTTTTTCTGCGCGCAGCCGATCAGACCGGAAACGGAATCCGGAAGTCGGTTGCTTTTCTGTCGCCGTGTCCCATCGGGTCATCGGCGTCACACTTGCGAATCTCATAATCGTTATCGAGCACACGCTTGGGCGTCGGTTGCTCCTCGGTCGAGGCGACATCGACAACAAGTCCGTTCTCCAGTGCGTGTTTCCACACATCCGCTTCGGTTGGATAAGCCTTGCTGATTTTCACGTTCTGGCAAAACAGTGCGTAGGGCATCCGTTATCCTGATGACGATGGGCGGGAATAGTCGGTCGTTCAGCTTGAGCCAACGGCCCGCGCGAAACATCGTTGCACGCGAACGAAAATGTGATGGCGCTCTCGACAGCCTTTCGTCTTCGCGCGACTATCGCATTTTGGAACGGCGAGGTGATTTATGGATTTTATGCAGGCAGTGAATTCCGGATTTAAAAACTATGTAGGCTTCGATGGCCGCGCATCGCGATCGGAATATTGGTTTTGGACATTGTTTGCCGTGATTGTGACCCTGATCGCGGGGGTCATGGACGGCATCGTTGGATTTGGAATTTTTAGCGCGGTCGCGGCGCTTGGACTTCTGCTGCCCGGTCTTGCGGTCGCATTTCGGCGCTTCCACGATATGGACCGGACTGCATGGTGGCTGCTGTTGACGCTCACCGGCATTGGATCTGTCATTATTCTGATCTGGTTCTGTTTTCCGGGGACGCCGGGATCAAATCGTTTCGGACCCGATCCGCTTTAGTCCGGCGCGTTTGAACGAATGACCGCTTCGAGTCTGCAAAATGGGATCGCGCGGCTTGGCGACATGATCGCCGAAGCACGAAGCATCGTTCCGTTCACCGGCGCGGGAATCTCCACCGAATGCGGAATTCCCGACTTCCGTTCGCCGGGCGGGTTGTGGACCAAAAATCGTCCGATCCCATTCGATGAATTCGTCGCAAGCCAAGACGCGCGCGATGAATCCTGGCGCAGGCGATTTGCGATGGAGCCGAGCTTTGCGGCGGCCAAGCCGGGCCGCGGCCACCGCGCGCTCGCGTCACTCTATAAGGCCGGCAAAGTGCCGGCGGTCATTACCCAGAACATTGATAATTTACATCAAACGTCAGGCATCGCGCCCGAGCATGTCGTCGAACTGCACGGCAACACCACCTATGCGCGCTGCATCGGCTGCGGCAAACGCTTCGAGATCGGCTGGGTCAAAGCTCGCTTCGACAAGAACAGCGAAGCGCCGGACTGCGAGGCTTGCGGCGATCCGGTGAAGTCGGCGACCATTTCCTTCGGACAGGCAATGCCGGACGAGGAGATGCAGCGGGCGACCGAACTCACTCAGCATTGCGATCTCTTCATCGCAATCGGATCGTCGCTGGTGGTCTGGCCGGCGGCGGGATTTCCGCTGCTTGCGCGAAACAGCGGTGCCAGGCTCGTCATTATCAACAACGAACCGACCGACATGGACGACGTCGCCGACCTCGTCATCCATCACGACATCGGCGAAACGCTTGGACCTTTCGTCAGCAACTAGACGGCGGAATTGATTCGCGCCGACGCAAGGTTGTTCATAGGTCGGTCCTGATTTGTTTTTTGTCTTTTCGGCCCTTGCGGGAGTGTTAACGTCGAATCGAGAGATTCGCGCCGCTTTGCTTTGGTTTTTTGAAAGCATCGCGCCGCTCGTAAGTCGTCACAGGATGTGATCGACCGCAGAGTTTGGGGTCCGGGGGTCATGGGGTCGGACGGTTTTGAGTCCAAAAGGCTTGGCGGTACGGCGTTCGCCGGACCCGGCTCTGCCAATATTTCACCGGGCGAATTCTCCAGCGTAGAAAATCGGAATATTTCGTCCGAGGCTTTCGCGTCGGATGGCGCGTCCGTCAGCCTCGTCGAGATTTCCGGCGTCATCAAATGGTTCGACGCATCCAAGGGTTATGGCTTCATCGTCCCTGACAATGGCTGGCCCGATGTTCTTCTGCATGTGACGGTGCTGCGGCGCGACGGATACCAGACGGCCTATGAAGGCGCGCGGCTGGTTTGCGAATGCGTTCAGCGGCAAAAGGGCTATCAGGCGTTTCGAGTCCTCTCGATGGATGAATCGACGGCGATCCATCCGGCCCAGATGACGCCGCCGCGCACGCATGTCAGCGTCACGCCCACCAGCGGTCTTGAACGCGCGCAGGTCAAATGGTTCAACCGGCTTCGAGGCTTTGGCTTCCTGACCTGCGGCGAGGGCACGCCGGACATATTCGTGCACATGGAAACGCTGCGCCGTTACGGCATGACCGAGCTGCGGCCCGGCCAGTATGTGCTGGTGCGCTTCGGGCCCGGCTCCAAGGGCATGATGGCCGCCGAAATCCATCCGGAGACGGGCGCGACCGGCCTGTCGTCGCACTAATCTTCATCCGGACTTTCCCCACCAAATCCGCGTGATCTCGCGCGCCGACGATGTCTGCCGTCTGGCATTTGCCATGATGCGCGGGCTAGGGTGCGGCGCGTTGCAGGATAAATTCGTATGACCTTCCACAGTTTTGGCCGACGCAGTTCGCGGATCATTCTGCTGGTTGCGTTCATCGTGCTGATTGTGACCCGCGCGGCTTTCGCGGCCGACACGCAGTCGCTGGAGATCGTCAGCAGGTCCGGCGTCCATGTTTTCACCGTGGAAATGGCGACGACCGAACAGGAGCGCGAAACCGGACTGATGTTCCGAAAGGAGCTCGCCGAAGGGCGGGGGATGCTGTTCGATTTTTCGCCGCCACAGATGGTTTCGATGTGGATGAAGAATACGTTCATCCCGCTCGACATGATTTTCATCCGCGCCGATGGCCGCATCCTGCGGATCGCCGAAAACACCGAGCCGCAATCGGAAAAGATCATTTCCTCGGGGGGGCTGGCGAAAGGCGTCCTCGAAGTGATCGGCGGCACCGCGCGCAAATACGGAATCGAGCCCGGCGACAAGGTTGCGCATCCGCTGTTCGGTTCGCGCTAGGCGAGTATCCGCCGATCCGGCAATGTTGCTGTCATTTCACAGCGTCAAAATGACTGCGGTCGATGAACCTATCGTCTCGATGCGTTCACCAACGCATTGGCGCGTGCGGTAAAAGGATGCCATACTGCGATCAAATTTCCGCGATGGAGGCTTCAATGCGTGCTCCCGCTCGCTTCAATTTCTTTGTTCTTCTTTTCTGCGCCGCTTTGGGATTTTCGATCTCTAGCCAGCGCGCCGCCGCAGAAAATCGTGTCGCGCTTGTGATAGGCCAATCCGCCTACAAGACCGTCCCGGCACTCACCAATCCGACCAACGACGCCAAGCTCACCTCCGAAATGCTTCAGGCGGCCGGCTTCGAGGTTAAAACCGCGCTCGACCTGTCGCAGAACGAGATGCGCCAGGCCATTGGAGATTTCGCGGCGAAGATCGCGGGCAAGGGCGCCGACACCGTCGCGCTTCTTTATTACGCCGGTCACGGTCTCCAGATCGACGGCGAGAACTATCTGGTGCCGGTCGATGTCGCCCTCGATCGTGAATCGGACGTGCCGCTGCAAGCGGTTCGGCTGAACGACGTCATGAACACGGTCGCGTCGGTGCCGACGAAGATGCGCATCATCATGCTGGATGCCTGCCGCAACGATCCGTTCAATTCCATCAACAAGATCGCCGGACACGGACTGGCGCTGGTGGACACGAAGGCGAATTCAGCGGGCTCGTTCGTTTCGTTCTCGACATCGCCGGGCACGGAAGCTCTCGATGGCAGCGGCGCGAACAGCCCTTATACGAGTGCCCTGGTCGTATCGGCGCGCGAGCCGGGTCTGGCGATCGAGGATGCTTTCAAGAAAGTGCGTCTCGCCGTCAACAAATCGACCGACGGTCAGCAGATTCCGTGGGAAAGCTCGTCGCTCACCAGCGACTTCTATTTCTTCCCGGCGAACGGAGCCAAGCCGGGATCGAAAACCGGCGCGCGTAGCGTGGCCGAGTGGCGTCAGCTGTTGCGCGGGCAGGATCCACAGGCGGCGTACAATCTCGTCATCGCCGATGACTCGGTTGAAGGTTATCGGGCCTTCGTCGAACTCTATCCGCAGTCGCTCTTCGTTGCGCGGCTGAAGGTTGTGATCGACCGCCGTCAGGAAATGATTATCTGGAGCGGCGCGGTGTTCGCCAACACGCCCGGTGCATTCCGCGCGTTCCTGGCGAGCTATCCCAACAGCGATCTCGCCGCGACCGCGCGCAAACTTCTCGAACGCTCGCTGAACCGTCCGCTGAATGCGTCGGCTGCGGCCACGACCGCAAACGCCGGCGGCGCGCCGAACGCGGGACAGAACCCGGCAGGTCCGCAACAGGCTTCGCTGTCCGGGCCGACATGTCCGTGCCAGCCGCCGTCGAAGACGACGGCGCCTCCGCCGCGCCGCGTCGATACCGCACCCCCGCCATCCCGCCGGCCGCCGCCCGAAGTGGTTCGCCGAGGGCCGTCTCCTGAGGAAGAAGCAGCTATCATCGGCGGCGCTGCAATCGGTGGCGCGCTGCTCGGCGGGGCATTTGGCGGTGGCGGCCGGATGCGCGGTCACAATTACTAAGACGGTTTCTCCAAGCTAAACCGGGCCCAAATGGGCCCGGCATTCGCCTTGCTGGCGCTAAACGAACCGTGTAACGACTGTCCGCTCGGGGTATAGCGTAGCCTGGTAGCGCGGCGGTTTTGGGTACCGCAGGTCGCAGGTTCGAATCCTGCTGCCCCGACCAGCCAACCCAATGATCCAGCAGATATTTTTCGGTACGATGCCGCCGTGGCGGCATGGCGTCAGCTGCCCGGCGCCGCTGCCGGTTTAGCGGCCACCGGCGCTACTGGCCGCGACGGCTTGTCCTGCTTCTTCGACCAGTTTCCGTAATAGGCGACGCCGGTGAGGATCGCGATGCCGCCGAGACTGACTCCGAGTTGGGCCCAGAACGAACCGTAACTCAGCAGCAGCACGAAGTGGGCGACGAACGACAGGAAAATGCCGACGCAGAACACCTGGAGCGATTGTTGGCCGCATTTGATGAGCGGATCGAAAATCTTCCATTCCAGTCCGGCCCAGTCTTTCTTCACAAAGCGCGTGACGAAGAAAGCGATGACGACGAAGTGGAGCACGCGATACGGCGCGAGGAAGGTTTTGTCGTTCGGATTGAACGCATCGTAAAGCCAGCGCGGAAACAGATCGCCGAATGGCTCGAAGCGGCCCGCCATCGTCATCGCCAGCGCGAAAATCAGATAGACGGTACCTGCGATCAGCAGCCAGCGTGAATTGATGACCGATTGGGATTCGCGCGCGCCGCCGAGCGCGAACCACGCGCCGAACACGAACAGCAACTGCCAGGTGTAGGGATCGAAGTACCAGCTGCCCTGCGGATAGGCTTGGAAATTCCAGCCGAACTGGCGCGCGGCAAAATAGAGCGCGAGCGATGCCAGCATCACAAGATCCGGCTTGCGCAACATCAGCCAGAGAACCGGCGGGAAAAATCCCATCAGAACGATGTAGAGCGGAAGCACGTCGAGATTGACCGGCTTGAAGCGCAGCAGCAGTCCCTGCGTCAGCGTCTGGATCGGATTATCGACCAGTCCCGCGACGTTGAACTCGTTGATGATGTCGGGATCGTTGTAGCGCAGCGCGACCCAGCCGATCGCCGCGATATAGATGACGAACAGCAGAACGTGGGCGACGTAAAGCTGCCAGACGCGCTTCCATAGTCGCGTCGAGCCGACGATGAAACCGCGGTCGAGCATCAGCTTTGCGTAGACGAACGATGCCGTGTAGCCCGAAATGAAAACGAAAAGGTCTGCGGCGTCGCTGAAGCCGTAGTTGCGCGGCGTTGCCCAGTTGATGACGTTATGAGGAATGTGGTCGAGGAAAATCCACCAATTGGCAATGCCACGGAAGAAGTCGAGCCGCAGGTCGCGGCCTTTCTCGGGAAGGGTTGCTTTAATGTCCATGATTGCCGTTGGGGAAATGTGTTGCCGGTCGGCGGCTTCCGGCTGGTTGACCGAATGCTGCGATTGTCACCTGATTTGCGCCAGACTATACCAGTTCCCGAATTGAGAACCACGGATTGTCCCGGTGCGCGGCATTTTGACCGCAATCCCGGCGAGAATCACATGCTTTTCATCTATCGTGACGGCTCACCGCACGATCCGCCAAGAGGCTTGTGACTCAAGAGGCTTGCGACATATGACTGCTCGAATCTTCAAGCCGGCCAAGAACGCCATGCAATCAGGCCGGGCTAAAACGAAGGAATGGCAGCTCGACTACGAGCCGGAGCAGCCGCGCGTGATCGAGCCGCTGATGGGCTGGACCAGTTCCGGCGACATGAAGCAGCAATTGTCGATCCACTTCGATACCAAGGAAGACGCCGTCGCTTATTGCGAGCGCGAGGGCATTCCGTATCAGGTGCTGGAGCCGCAGGATCTGAAGCCGCGCATCAAGGCCTATGCCGACAACTTCGCGTTCCGCCGCACCGAACCCTGGACGCACTGACGTCGCTTCACGGCTGCGCCTGCGATTGTCGGCCACGCGACATTCGCTCTCTCCGCCCTGCGCTAATCCTTACAGCAAACTTGTGGTTGCGCTGGATATGTCAGCAGTGACAATTTGGTAGCGAAGCCGGCGTGAAGTCCGGTTGCGGCGCACAATAGTGATTGGCGGGAGGCCAATGAGGCGATGGCTCTTCGTTCGAGTATCGATCCGAAATCGGAGGACTTTTCCCGCAACGCCGAGGCGATGCGCGCCCTTGTGACTGACCTCCGCGAAAAGCTCACCGAAGTGATCGGCGGTGGAGGCGAAGCCTCGCGCGCCAAACACACGGCACGCGGCAAAATGCTCGCACGTGAGCGCGTCGATCTCCTGATCGATCCGGGAACGGCGTTTCTGGAATTCTCGCCGATGGCAGCCTACGGTCTTTACGGTGGCGCGGTTCATTCCGCGAGCATCGTCACCGGCATCGGCCGCGTTGCGGGCCGCGAATGCGTGATCGTCGCCAACGACGCCACCATCAGCGGCGGCACCTATTATCCGATGACGGTGAAGAAGCATCTGCGTGCGCAGGACATCGCGCGCCAGAACAATCTGCCATGCATCTACATGGTGGATTCCGGCGGCGCGTTTTTGCCGCAGCAGGATGAGATCTTTCCTGACGAAAAACATTTCGGCCGCATCTTCTACAATCAGGCCAATCTGTCCGCACAGGGCATTCCGCAGATCGCAATCGTAATGGGATCGTGCACGGCGGGCGGTGCCTATGTGCCGGCCATGTCCGACGAGAGCATCATCGTGCGCAACCAAGGCACGATCTTCCTTGGCGGCCCCCCGCTGGTGAAAGCCGCGACCGGCGAAGTCGTGACTGCGGAAGAACTCGGCGGCGCGGACGTTCACAGCCGCCAGTCCGGCGTGACCGATCACTACGCGCAGAACGACAGCCACGCGATCGGCATCGCGCGCCGCATCGTTGGCAATCTCAATCCGGCGAAATCGTCGGCGGCGGGATTGCGTGCGCCGCGCGAGCCGCTGTTCGAGCGGGAGGATATTTACGGCGTCGTGCCGGCCGACGCGCGCAAACCGTTCGACGTCCGCGAAATCATCGCGCGCATCGTCGACGGATCGGAATTCGAGGAATTCAAGAAATTATATGGCACGACGCTGGTCTGCGGCTTCGCGCATATCTGGGGTTATCCGGTCGGTATCGTTGCTAACAACGGCATCCTGTTCAGCGAAAGCTCGCTGAAGGGTGCGCACTTCATCGAATTGTGCAGTCAGCGAAACATTCCACTTCTGTTCCTGCAAAACATCACGGGCTTCATGGTCGGCAAGAAATACGAGGCGGGCGGCATCGCGCGCGACGGCGCGAAGCTCGTCACCGCAGTTGCGACCACGTCCGTGCCGAAATTCACCGTCGTGATCGGCGGCTCTTACGGTGCCGGCAATTACGGCATGTGCGGTCGCGCTTATAGTCCAAGGTTCTTGTGGATGTGGCCGAACGCACGCATTTCGGTGATGGGCGGCGAACAGGCCGCGACGGTGTTGAGCACGCTTCGCCGCGACAATATCGAGGCCAAGGGCGGCAAGTGGTCGGCGGCAGAAGAAGATGCGTTCCGCGCCCCGATCCGCGAGCAGTACGAAACGCAGGGACATCCATATTACGCCACCGCCCGGCTGTGGGACGACGGCGTGATCGATCCCGCCGATACCCGCCTTGTGCTCGGCCTTGGTTTGTCGGCAGCGGCGAATGCGCCCATCGAGCCGACGCGCTTCGGCGTGTTCAGGATGTGACGATGAAAAACTCGTCAAAGGCATCAGGCGCGGCCAAGCTACTCTACCGCCGCTTCAACACATTGCTGATCGCCAATCGCGGCGAAATCGCATGCCGAGTCATTCGCACGGCGCGTGCGATGGGATTGCGCACAGTTGCCGGCTATTCGGAAGCGGATCGCGACGCACTGCATGTCGGGATGGCGGATTCCGCCGTGCTGCTCGGACCGGCGCGCGCGCGCGACAGCTATCTGAACATCGATCGCATCCTCGAAGCGGCGCAGAAAACCGGCGCAGAGGCTGTGCATCCCGGCTACGGCTTTCTATCTGAAAATGCGGATTTCGCGCGGCGCTGCGCGGAAGCGGGGATCGTGTTCGTCGGCCCGACCGCCGAGATGATGGAAGCGATGGGCTCCAAATCCGGCTCGAAGCTTTTGATGGAGAAAGCAGGCGTGCCGCTGGTGCCCGGCTATCACGGCGAAGCGCAGGACGACGCCACACTCTCGAAGGCGGCCGAGAAGGCGGGTTTCCCGGTGCTCGTCAAAGCATCGGCGGGCGGCGGCGGGCGCGGCATGCGCGTGGTTCGCTCAGCCGGCGAATTGGCCGCGGCAGTCGTCAGCGCAAAGCGTGAGGCGCTCGCGGCTTTCGGCGACGATCGCATGCTGATCGAGAAATATGTCGATAACCCGCGCCACATCGAAGTGCAGATCGTCGGCGACAGCCACGGCAATCTCGTATCGCTGTTTGAGCGCGAATGCACGCTGCAAAGACGCCATCAGAAGGTGATCGAGGAAGCGCCATCGCCGACGCTCGATGCCAAGCAGCGCGAAGCGGTGTGCGAAGCCGCGCGCAAGGCTGCAGGTGCGGTGAACTATGTCGGCGCGGGCACCATCGAGTTCGTCTCGAACGGCAAGGATTTCTTCTTCATCGAAATGAACACGCGCCTTCAGGTCGAGCATCCTGTGACCGAACTGATCGCCGGCGTCGATCTCGTCGAATGGCAATTGCGCGTGGCCTTCGGCGAAAAGCTGCCGCTCGAGCAGGACCAGATCAAGCTCAACGGTCACGCGATGGAAGCGCGCCTCTACGCTGAAAACCCGAACAAGAATTTCATGCCGTCGGTCGGCAGGCTGCGGACATGGCGAACGCCGGAAGCTGTCGATGGCTTGCGTATCGATGCAGGCTACGGCGATGGCGGCAGCGTGTCGCCGAACTACGACGCCATGTTGGCGAAAGTCATTGCATGGGCGCCGACGCGCGACCTCGCAATCTCGCGATTGGCGCGCGGTCTCAACGAGACCGATATTCGCGGCGTTGTCACCAACATTCCGTTTCTGACCGCGCTCATCACGCATCCCGATGTGCGGGTGAACGCAATCGACACGGGTTTCATCGAGCGCGAACTGGCGAAACTGACGCCGGAGCAGCCGGCTTTGACCGCGCTCGAACTCGGTGCTGCTGTCGCAGCGATTTTGCAGTCGGAGAGCGAAGCCGCAGCAACTGACGCACATTCGCCGTGGCGCTCGTCGGGCTGGACAGCTGTCGGATCGCGTCAGCGGAAATTTGTCTTCCGCGGCGGCGCAGGCGAGCAATCCGTAACGCTGCTTTACGGCAGGCGTCCGTCGGTCCTTCTACTTGACGGCAAACGGATTCCGTTTGCGAGCGCGACGTCGCCGCGCGGCGGTATCGATCTTGTGCTCGACGGCGTGAACCATCACGTCACCGGTTTGCTGGACGGCCACGAAGTTTATGTCCGTACACAGAATGGACGTTTCGAGGTTCATTGGGTCGATCCGTTCGGGACCGAGGACGAAGAACAGACAGGCGGCGATCGCGTTGTCGCGCCGCTGCCGGGAACCGTCGTTGCATTGCTGGTCGAAGCCGGTGCGAAAGTGGATAAGGGCGCGCCGATCCTGACGCTGGAAGTGATGAAGATGGAGCAGACACTGCGCGCGCCGTTTGCGGGCGTGGTGAAGAGTCTGAAGTGCAAGGTCGGCGACATCGTTCAGGAAGGCGTCGAACTCGCTGAAATCGAGCCTGCGAAAACGTGAGATGGCGATGAGCGATCAGGTTCGCATCGTGGAGGTCGGCCCGCGCGACGGACTTCAGAACGAGAAGATTCCGGTGAGCGTCGAGGCGCGGGTTGCGTTCATCGAAAATCTTGTGGGTGCAGGATTGCATACGGTTGAAGTCGGCAGTTTTGTGTCGCCGAAAGCCATTCCGCAGATGACCAATTCCGATCAGGTGCTGCGCGCCGTCGATCATCATCCCGATTGCGAATTTCATGTCCTCGTTCCGAACGAGAAGGGATACGAGGCTGCAAAGGCAGCAGGCGCAAAAGTGATTGCGGTGTTCGCGTCCGCTTCCGAAGGTTTCTCGAAAGCCAACATCAACTGCACCGTTGCGGAATCGATTGAGCGTTTCACGCCCGTCGTCCAGCACGCCAGGGCCGACGGCATCAAGGTCCGCGGCTATGTGTCATGCGTGCTCGGTTGTCCTTACGACGGCGAGGTGAAGCCGGCCGCAGTCGCAGCTGTTGCGAAAAAACTGTGGGATCTCGGTTGCTACGAAGTCTCGCTCGGCGACACCATCGGGGTCGGTACGCCGGTGAAGGCGCGGCAATTGCTGCGCGCCGTCGTAGCGGACGTGCCGATAAAGAATCTCGGCATGCATTTTCACGACACCTACGGTCAGGCGCTGGCCAATCTTTACGCGGGGCTGGAGGAGGGCGCGCGCGTCATCGATTCCGCGGCTGGCGGTCTTGGTGGGTGTCCCTATGCGCCGGGCGCGACCGGAAATGTTGCGACGGAGGATGTCGTCTACATGCTCGAGGGCATGGGCATTTCAACGGGCGTAGATATGAACAAGCTCGTCGTAGCGACGAACGACATCGCGCGCGTGCTCGGCAAGCCGCCGGTCAGCCGCGTTGCGTCGGCAATTAACGCTGGACGGCGCTAGGCGTCAGCGCGAGGCCGGGCCCATCACGAGATCGGGCAGATAGGTCGAGATGCCGGGGAATAAGCACAGCAACAGCACCGCCAGCATCATCAGCAACACGAACGGCAGCGTGCCCCAGATCACCTCACTGAGTGGAATATCGGGTGCCACATTGCGGATGACGAAGATGTTCAGTCCGACGGGCGGATGAATTAGCCCCATCTCCATCACGATGGTCATCACGACGCCGAACCAGATGATGTCAAAGCCTGCCGCACGCAGCGGGGGCAGGATGATTGGCGCGGTCATCAGAATGATCGACACTGGCGGCAGAAAGAAGCCGAGCACAACAGTCATGAACAGGATGGCTGCGAGTAACTCCCATTTCGGCAACTGCATGGCGACGATGGCATTCGCTGCCGACTGCGAGATCGTCAGATAGCTCATCACGTAAGAGTAGAGCAGCGACATGCCGATGATGAGCATCAGCATGGTGGATTCACGGATGGTGGAGGTGAGGATCGGCGCAAGATCGCTCGGCTTCCAGACGCTGTAGATAACCGCGATCAGGACGAGCGCGAGAAGACCACCCAATCCGGCTGTTTCCGACGGCGTAGCGTAGCCTCCGTAGAGCGCGACCATGACGCCGGTCAGGAGGATGACAAATGGCAAGACGCGCGGCAGAACGCTGAAGCGTTCCGACATCGTGTATTCGTCGCGCTTGAGAATTTCGGAATTCTGCCCGGTCGCCTCATACGCCGCTTTCGCGCGTGCATATTCCTGCCGGTAGCGGATCACGGCATAGATCGCGAACAGCGCGACCAGGAGAAATCCGGGCCCGATGCCGGCCAGAAACAGCCGTCCGAGCGACTGTTCGGCTGCGACCGCGAACAGGATCATGGTGATCGACGGCGGCAGCAGAATGCCGAGCGTGCCGCCGGCAGCGATGATGCCGGCCGCGAAACCGCCGGAATAGCCGCGCTTGCGCATTTCGGGGATGCCGGCCGAGCCGATCGCCGAGCATGTCGCGGGCGATGAGCCTGCCATCGCGGCGAACAGCGCGCAGGCGAATACGTTGGCGATGCCAAGTCCGCCGGGAATTTTATGCAGCCACGCATGCAGCGCCGTGTAGAGATCCTGTCCGGCCTTCGATTTGCCGATGGCAGCGCCTTTGAGGATGAAAAGCGGAATCGACAGCAGTGTGATCGACGCCATTTCCTCGTAAACATTTTGCGTCACGGTATCGAGCGAGGCGGAGGGCATATAGATCGCCATGAAGATGACGGCGACCGCGCCGAGCGCGAACGCAATCGGCATGCCTGAGAACATCGCCACCAGCGTCGCGACGCCGTAGCTGATTCCAATTCCAAGAACGCTCATGAATTTTTGGTCCTACCGAGCGACGCAACGATCTGCAAAAGAATCTGGACGCAGAGCAGCGTCATTCCAATCGACATCAGAAAGTAGGGGATCACGAGTGGCGGGCCCCATGTCGAGTTCGAGACGGTGCCGTCGACCCACGCCTCATGGGCGAGAGTCCAGGATTTCCACGAAAAAAATGCGCAGAACGCAAAGCTCGCGACATCAACGAGAGTGAGCCGAATTCGATTGGCCAACGGCGAAAGAATTCCGACGAAGGCTTCAATGCCAATATGCCCGCGCGTGCTTTGCACGGCTGCTGCCGTCATGAACGTCGCGCCGACGATCAGGAAGACGGCCGCCTCGTCCTGCCAGTAAGTAGCCGAATGAAAAATACTCCGCGTCAGCACGCTATAGGTCAGGACCACGCAAGCAAAAATCAGCGCGATGGCCGCGAGGATGACGATGACGTAGTTGATGGCTGCCAATGCACGAGCGGCTGCCGCCACGAGCGCATTGCTCGGGACGGCAGCAGTCGTCGGCGGCCGATCTTCGACCAGGCCGTGCGTCATGCGGCGTCGGCAGCCAGCTTCATCAGTTGCGCGGATGTTGCGGTCTTGGCGGTGTAGTCCTTCCACGCGGTGTCGCGTGCGATGTCACGCCACTTGCCGACAGTGGCCGCATCGAGCGCACTCACTTTTGCGCCGGCCTTCTCGTAGACCTTGACCACTTCGACGTCGTCGTCCTGAGCGCCCTTGCGGCCGAAGGCTTCGAGTTCGGTGCCGACGGACATAAGGATGTCCTGATGGTTCTTCGGCAGGGCATCGAAGATCGACTTCGACATCAGAAGCGGCTCAAGCATGAACCAGTAGGACTGGCCTGCGCCCGAAGTGAGGTGCTTGGAGACTTCTTCCAGACGGAACGAGATCAGGCTGGTCGACGACGTGATGCCGGCATCGCATGCGCCGGTCTGCATCGCCGCGTAGATTTCGTTCGACGGCACGGAAAGAACGGCTGCTCCTGCGGTTTGCAGCACCATGTCCATTTCGCGCGAGCCGCCGCGCACCTTCATGCCCTTGGCATCGTCCGGCGACACGAGGGGACGTGCGCGGCTGGCGACGCCGCCGGCCTGCCACACCCAGGTCAGAACGATGATGCCCTTGTCGGCGAGAAAATCCGTCAGCGCCTTGCCGATGGGCTTGTTCTTCCACGCAAGACCCTGATCGTAGCTCGACACAAGGCCGGGCATCAGGCCGATATTGGTTTCGGGCAATTCGCCGCCGGCGTAGGGCAGCGGATAGAGGCTGATGTCGAGTGCGCCCTTGCGCATCGCCGCAAACTGCGCGTTGGTCTTCATCAGCGACGAGCCCGGATAGACTTCGGCGACGATGTCGCCCTTGCTGCGCTTGTTGACTTCCTGCGCGAACATGCGCGAGAGGCGGTCGCGGAAGTCGCCCTTGTCGATCGTGCCGCCCGGAAACTGGTGCGAAATCTTCAGCGTGGTCGCCGCATGTACATCGCTGAATTTCAGAATGGCCGGTGCCGCGATGGCGGAAGCAAGAACGTGTCGTCGTGTAAGCATGGCATTTCTCCCGTGAGCGTTTCTATTTTTGGCTTTTCTTTTTTTGATTTCTGCATTTTTGCAGGGCGCATGTCGCGTCGATATAGCCTTTTGGTATGAGCGCGCAAATGATGCGCCATTGTGCACGACCCCCTTCACTAGCGCCATCTTTGCTGCACCGCACATGCCGTGGCGGAATGGCGCGGATTACCGGTGAAGACGATCCGCAATGACGCAAAAACCGGCAAGCCGCAGAAATTCCAGCCGCCGACGTCACATCACGAAAAAGTCGTTCGACAACATCGTAACAACCACCGTGCCGTTCCGTAGACCTCGAAGGCGGCTATTCGCCCGAACTCAATTCAGAGGACTTCTTAGATGACACTCATCAACCGCATCGCACTCGGCACTTCGGCGGCAATCATCGCGACCGGCCTGGCGTTCACTCCTGTGGCCTTCGCCCAGGACAAGATGACCAAGGATTCGATGTCCAAGGACACCATGTCGAAGGACTCGATGAAAAAAGACGATGGAATGAAAAAGGACTCAATGTCCAAGGATTCGATGTCGAAGGACACGATGAAGAAAGACGAGATGAAGAAGTAATTTCGTCTTCGGGCGGGCTTGCGCCTTCGGTCGCAGGCCCGACTCGACGCTGTTACTTCTTCTTCGCTTTCCGCGCGGCATAGCGGGCATCGCGTGCCGCTTTCTGTTCGGCCTTCAGCGCCGCTGCGGCAGCCTGCTTTTCCTTCTCGGCGCGTAACGCTTCCGCTGCCGCCTGCGCCGCAAGTTCGGCCTCGCGCGCTTTCTTCGCCGCTTTTTCCGCGTCTTTCAGCTTTTGCGCCTTGGCATGCGCTTCCTGTTGCGCCTGCCGTTCAGCCGCGCGTTTGAGCGCCGCCGGATCGTCTGCGGCAGGCTTGGCCTTGAATTTCTCCAGAATGCTCTTGCGGGAATTCTGTGCGGCAGCCTGCCGGTCGAGGAAGCTCGGTTCTTTGAACCCCATGGGCGTCGTGTCTCTCTAAACTTAGTTGTACTTGAATCGGGATGGGCAGGCTTGTAGCAGGTTTTTCGCGTTACAAATGGCCGCGCCACAAATTTGCGGACATCCAGCGATTATCCGTTGAAAGTTCTACGAATCCGGCCAATTTCCAACACGATTGTTCTCATATTGCCTGTGTCAGGCGGGAAAATTCCTTGATGTCCAATCCTGCGTCCGGCGGCGCGTCCGCAGCGAAAGTCTCGCTCGTGACTGCGACCGCAATCGTCGTTGCGGATATGGTGGGCGTCGGCGTTTTCACCAGCCTCGGCTTTCAGGTCAAGGACATCACGTCCGGCTTTTCGATTCTGCTGCTGTGGATCGTCGGCGGTGTCGTTGCGATGTGCGGCGCGATTTCCTACGCCGAACTCGCCTCGATGTTTCCGCGCTCCAGCGGCGAATATAATTTTCTGCGGCGGGCGTATCATCCAGCCCTTGGCTTTCTTGCCGGCTGGCTGTCTGGGACCGTCGGTTTTGCTGCGCCGATTGCGTTGGCGGCGATGGCGTTCGGCGTCTATTTCAAATCCATCGCGCCGAGCATCCCGCCGCTGCTATCCGGATTGATCCTCATTTGCGCCGTGTCGCTCGTTCACCTGCGAGGCATTCATCACATCAGCCTGTTCCAGAATCTGTGGACCGCGCTGAAAATCGGAATGATTGTCGTATTCATTTTTGCAGGGTTCGCTCTTGGAAAATCGCAACCGGTTTCCTTCGTGCCGGGCACCGTCGATTTCACGCACATCGTCAGCGCGCCGTTTTTCATCAGTCTGGTGTTCGTGATGTATTCCTATTCGGGTTGGAACGCCGCGACCTACATCATCGGCGAATTGCGCGATCCCGATCATGTTCTGCCGCGCGCACTGTTCTTCGGTACGCTGATCGTCATCGTGCTCTACGTTATGCTCAACGCGGTGTTTCTGTTCACGACGCCGATTTCGGCGCTTTCGGGTCAGCTCGATGTGGCGATGGTCGCGGGCACGTCGATCTTCGGCGAATTCGGCGGGCGCATCGTTGCCGGACTGATTTGCCTCGGCCTGATTTCATCGGTCAGCGCGATGGTGTGGATCGGACCACGCGTCACCATGACGATGGGCGAGGACATGCCGCTGCTGCGCTTCTTCGCGCAGAAATCTAAAACAGAAGTGCCGGCGCGCGCCATTCTGCTCCAGCTGACCGTCGCAACCGTCCTGTTGCTCAGTCAGAGCTTCGAGGCGGTGCTGGATTTCATCCAGTTCAGCTTGACGCTGTCGTCGTTCATGACGGTATTGGGCGTCATCGTTCTGCGCATCAGAAAGCCCGCAATTCCCCGTCCCTACCGGGCCTGGGGCTATCCGGTTACGCCGCTGATTTTCCTGACCGTGATGCTTTTCATGATGTACTACCTGATTACAAACCGGCCGCTGCAATCGCTCGCGGGCCTTGGCATTATGCTCGCGGGCCTTGCGATTTATGCTATGTCTCACCTGTTTTCCAACGCGCCATCATCTGACTCATCCCGCATTTCCTGACACAGCGATCACCAGCAATGTTCAAACTCAAGCTCGCCGCCGCCTTTGCATGCGTGCTGGCGCTTTCATCCTTGCCTGCACGCGCCGCCGACGTCGCGACGCCCGATGACACCGCCCGTTTTCTCGCCGGCATGCAGCCTTTGTCGGATTCGCCGCTTGCGGCACTCGCCAGGGATCCGAGCTGGCAGCGCCACGCGCGTTACATGGACGGCATTTTCGATCAGACCGAAAAGCGGCACCTGTCCAAAATTCGTGAATTTGCCAAGGCCAACTTGACGAAAACCCACGACACGATGTTCTATATGTTCGCGGGGCCTGACTCGCTCCATGCGGTGTCGTTCTTTCCGAGCGCGACGACGTATGTAATGGCGGGGCTGGAGCCGGTGGGAAACATTCCGCTGCTGAACAGCCTGTCCAATCTGACGCTTTTCAGGTCGCTGGAAAATCTTGCGTACTCCATGAAGACGCTTCTCACGCTGAGCTTCTTCCGAACCAAGGACATGAAGAGCGAGTTGCGCAACGGCCCGGTGTTCGGAACGACGCCGATCATCGCGGTGTTTCTGGTCCGCGCGGGCAAGACCATTCACGACATCAGCTACGTCAAGGTCGATAACGACGGTGCTGAGTTTCCGGCGAGCGATGCAAGCGTGAAGTCGAACGCGCCGGCGGTGAAAATCGTGTTCTCCGACGGCAAGGATGGGCGCAAGCAGACACTGTATTACTTCAGCACCGATCTGTCGGACAGCGGGTTGAAGGTCGGCGGCTTCCTTGCGTTCTGCGATAAGCTCGGCAGGGGCGACAGCTTCGTCAAGAGCGCGTCCTATCTGATGCTCGGCGGAAACTTCAAAACCATCCGCAGTTTTCTGCTCGCAAGAAGCGATCTGCTGCTGCAGGACGAGTCTGGAATTCCGCTGGGCTATTTCAATCGCAAAGCGTGGCAGTTCCAGCCGCTCGGTCGTTATCTCGGCCCGATCGAAATTTTCCCCGGCACCTACCAGCCGCAGATGGCCGATCTGTTTCGTAACGTGACGCCGATCCCCCTCGATTTCGGGATCGGCTATCGCTGGCGCACCAACGAGTCGAACATGCTGTTGGCAACGCGGACGCTGGAGCCGGGGATAGCGCCGGAGGTCACGCCATCCGAAGCGCCGCCGCCACGCGTCCAGCGCGCGCCCGCCAAGCCGCCGGTTGACGACCGGCCGCAACTGCGCCGCTTCTGGCCGTTTTAACCCGCCATAGCCGGGCCGAATTCGAGGCTGAACCAACGCAAAATTAGCGCGTTGTTAACCGGCTGGGTTTCTATATTGCGTCAGTTATTGCGAGTTGTGGCTGCTTTGCTGCGTATTTCGGCATTGGAAGGCAGGCTGCCGGCGGTAATTTCACCCAACTAAGACCACACTGTCCGGTGAGGTTCCGCGGCAATTCGGATGGGGACCGCGTGCAAACTGGTCATCGCAATTCGTCCGCGCAGCAGTCGTTCCAGCGCCCGTCGTTGCCGCAGGGCGCGGTTCATCGCGCGCGCCGCTTCAGTTCCGATCCCGCTGTCGTCAGGCGTCCCGAACGCTATGTCGTGGTGGAAACGCGCGGCGTTCCGTCGACCGATGCCGCCGTTCGCGAATTGCGCCGCGCCCGGTACGCGCTTTATGCCTGCGCATTTTTGTTCGTCGCGACCATGTCCGGAAGCGCCGCATTTCTCTATGGGAAAATGGGCGCGCAAACGCGCATCAGTCAGCAGGTCTCGATCCTGCCGCCTGATGAAATCGAGCGCGGCAATTTCGCCTCAACGTCGGTTCGCGCCAAAGACGGCGATCCGGAGCCTGCGCCGGTTCGCGAGTTAAGCCCGCGGCGTGACGCCGTTGCACCTGCGGAAATCATCGCACGTAGTTTCAGCACACTCGAAACCAGAACGCGTCAGGCGACCAGCACTGCGCGCACGGATCGCATTGCCAGCGCATCGCCTCAGGACGCCATTGCTCCGCGCGTAACGCCGCGTCCGCAAGCCGTCACCCCTCAGCGCAATTCGGCGAGCCGCGAAGCGAAAACAGTTCTGGTCGATTTCGAATCCGCGCCGTTTCCCTACAACGGCAATATGCCGAATTCCGAGAGGCGATTTCTGGATCGGGGCGAGGGTGCCAATCGCGGCCACACCAATTTCCGCGGGCGCGTGCTGAAAGCGTCCGAAGTCTTCAATGACCGCCGTGCGCTGCTGCACATCCCGCAAGGCTTCGATCCCAACAAGCCCGGCGTGATTGTCGTGTTCTTCCACGGCCACGGCGCCAATCTGTCCGACGACGTGCGCGACCGCCAGCAGGTGCCCGAGCAGATTTCCGCCTCCGGCGTGAATGCCGTGATGGTCGCGCCGCAATTCGCCGTGAACGCTGCCGATTCCAGCGCGGGCAAGTTCTGGGAGAAGGACGGCTTCAAACGCTTCATGGATGAGTCGGCCAAGCAATTCGCGAAACTGAGCGGCGACCCGCGTGCCGCGCGCGCTTTTGCCAAGATGCCGATCGTCATTGTCGCCTATAGCGGCGGCTTCGGACCGACATTGTCTGTGCTCGATCGCGGCGGCGTCAACCAGCGCATCCGGGGCATCGTGCTTCTCGATGCGCTCTATGCCGGGATGGATAAATTCGCGGACTGGATCGCCAGCAACCGTTCGGCGTTTTTTGTCAGCTCCTACACGCCGCATACCCGCGGGCGAAACGTCGAGCTTGAACGGCTGCTCGACGACAAGTCGATTTCCTACAGCGCCGAACTGAAACCGAACCGCATGCCGGGCAGCGTGACCTTCCTGCCGGCGGGCGATATTTCACACCGCGACTTCGTCAGCCACGCCTGGGCGGATTTCCCGATCAAGGACATTCTCGCAAGGCTTGACGATGTCGGCCAGAACGCCGCTAATTCTGCCGACGCCAACTCCCGGTTCTTCGTCGCGCGCCGCTGACGGCCGGGGGTCGCAAGAGACTTAAAGCAGGCCATGCACCGCGTTTTTGTCTACGGCACTTTGAAGCGCGGCTTGCGAAATCATCATTTTCTGGACGGCGCGCGTTTTGTGGGCGAAGCGCATACGCTTGCCGGATACTGCATGCTCGATGGCGGTTTCCCGGTGCTTCGCGACATCGGCGATGGTGCCAAGCAAATCGCGGGCGAAGTGTACGATGTCGATGATGAAACTCTGAGCAGACTCGACGATCTGGAGAGCGTCGATAGCGGCATGTACGACCGGATGCAAACCGGCATCGTGCTTTCGGGCAACGAGGCCGTTCAGGCGTTTATCTATGTTGGACGGGGCGAATATTGGGATAATAAGAAGCGCGCGCCATTCACGGACACCGATCGGCACGGGCGCTTGAATTGGGTCGCGCCGGACATGCGCGCGAAATGAAACGATAATGAATTATTCCGCTTCCGACCTCGACCGCATCGTCAAGGACATCGCCGAGGAGATGAAGGAGCGCACGGATCGCGGCGAGGTCGCGTCCTACATTCCAGAACTCGCGCGCGTTCACAACAGCGCCTTCGGTCTTTACGTCATCGACGAGGCGGGGAATGTGGGGGCAGGGGGCGACTTCGACACGCCGTTCTCGATTCAGAGTATCTCGAAGGTTTTCACGCTGACGCTTGCGCTCGGAAAAGTCGGCGATCATCTGTGGCGCCGCGTCGGCCGCGAACCGTCGGGCAGTCCGTTCAATTCGATCGTGCAGCTTGAGCGCGAACGCGGCATTCCGCGAAACCCTTTCATCAATGCCGGCGCCATCGCCGTCACCGATGTCATTCTGTCCGGGCATCAGCCGCGCGAGGCGCTGGGCGAAATTCTGCGCTTCATGCATTTTCTTGCCGACGATGAATCGATCAAGATCGACGAGAACGTCGCGTCATCGGAACAGCAGACCGGTTTCCGCAACGCGGCTCTCGCCAATTACATGAAGTCGTTCGGCGTGATCGACAATCCGGTCAATCTCGTTCTCGGCGTCTATTTCCATCAATGCGCGATTGCGATGTCGTGCCGGCAGCTTGCGATGGCGGGACGCTTTCTCGCCCATCACGGCGTCAATCCCTCGACCGGAATGCACGTTGTGCCGGCCGAGCGTGCGCGGCGCATCAACGCGGTGATGCTGACCTGCGGTCACTACGACGGATCGGGCGAGTTTGCGTTCAGGGTCGGATTGCCGGGCAAGAGCGGCGTCGGGGGAGGTGTGCTGGCGATTGCGCCCGGCAAGGCCTCGATTGCCGCATGGTCGCCGGGGCTGGACGCGGCGGGTAACTCGCACCTCGGCCGGGTCGCACTTGAAAAGCTCTCGAAGCGGCTCGGCTGGTCGATCTTCGGCGGCTGACGCCGAAGCGTCAGTGGCGCGGAAACGTCGTCGGCACGATGGCTGTCTTCACGCGCTGCGAGTCGCGGATCGCTTCATCGTGGTACCAGCTGTCATAGGCCGCTGCAGTGGCGACCTGAGTGTCGGACACCATCGCGGGATATTTGCGCGCGTTGACCGCGTCGCGTCCGCCGGCGGGAAACTGGTAGATCGTCGCCGATCCGCCGTTCAAATTCGTATTCATTTCAGTGTCTCCTATCGTCTCTCCTCGTAACCCCGCGTCAGAACTTCACTGATGCTGCGCCCGATTGGTTACGATTCTCGTTCGTTTGGCCGCGCCGATGAATCACCGACGTTTGAAAGACGATAACGTTCCTGCTTAGACCCCGGGCAGGTTGACCAAGCAGAACTCACGCGAGCGCCAACATTTGTGCATTTTTTGTGCATGCATGCCTAAAAGCTAGAAGGTCGCGGGTAAGCGACCGATTTGCTCGATGAATGCCGTTTTCCGCGCCGTCGCCACTAAACGAGGCAGTTTGATTGGAAAATGGCAGGTTTTATCGGCCCTTGCCGCGAGCACGCGGCATTTAAATACCGTCAAATTGCCTTGGGCATAGTGGCCAACGCACTGCGGCAGACTGGCACATTTAATGCTTTAGTAAGGACTGGTCGTTGGTGGCCGGGTAGGCGCCGGGTGACCGCCAGACTTCTCGTTACTCACCTGACGCATCGTCAACTACAGAGAGATCGAAATGACAAAGTATAAGCTCGAGTATATTTGGCTCGATGGCTACACGCCGGTGCCGAGTTTGCGCGGCAAGACTCAGCTCAAGGAATTCGCCAGCTTCCCGAAACTCGAAGAACTCCCGCTGTGGGGCTTCGACGGAAGTTCGACCAACCAGGCCGAAGGCCACAGCTCGGATTGCGTGCTGAAGCCGGTCGCGGTTTACCCTGACTCGGCGCGCGTCAACGGCGCGCTCGTGATGTGCGAAGTCATGATGCCGGACGGCAAGACTCCGCATTCGTCGAACAAGCGCGCGACCATCCTCGATGACGCCGGCGCATGGTTCGGCTTCGAGCAGGAATATTTCTTCTACAAGGACGGCCGTCCGCTCGGCTTCCCGACCGAAGGCTATCCCGCTCCGCAGGGTCCGTATTACACCGGCGTCGGCTACAAGAATGTCGGCTCGGTTGCACGTGAGATCGTCGAAGAGCATCTCGAATTGTGTCTCGCCGCTGGCATCAACCACGAGGGCATCAACGCGGAAGTCGCAAAGGGCCAGTGGGAGTTTCAGATTTTCGGCAAGGGGTCCAAGAAGGCCGCCGACGAAATGTGGATGGCTCGCTATCTCATGCTGCGTCTCACCGAAAAGTACGGCATCGACATCGAATTCCACTGTAAGCCGCTCGGCGACACAGACTGGAACGGTTCGGGCATGCACGCCAACTTCTCGACCGAGTATATGCGCACGGTCGGCGGCAAGGAGTACTTCGAGGCGCTGATGAAGGCGTTCGACAAGAACCTGATGGACCACATCAGCGTTTACGGTCCGGACAACGACAAGCGCCTGACCGGCAAGCACGAGACCGCTCCGTGGAACAAGTTCTCTTACGGTGTGGCCGATCGCGGCGCTTCGATCCGCGTTCCGCACTCCTTCGTGAACAACGGCTACAAGGGCTATCTCGAAGATCGCCGCCCGAACTCGCAAGGCGACCCCTACCAGATCGCTTCGCAGATCCTGAAGACGATCTCCGAGGTCCCGACCGGCAAGAAGGCGGCAGCCTAAGCAAACGAAAAACGCGGTCCGGATATGATCCGGGCCGCGTTTTGATTTCGGTCGCGCATCCGGACGTTCACGCGCGATAATTTTTCCAAGCCATTCGATACCCCTTGTGGTTTGGATGCGGATCGAGGGGAAGGTCTGGCTTCCCCTCGATTCATTTTCTCAGGACAGCTTGATTGAATTGATCGCGTTGCGGCTTGCCGTTACGCGCCGCCCATGCGCACGGGCCGCTTCCGCTCGTGGAACCAGACGCGGTATTTGTCCATCTTGGCGCGCTGCGCGGCCGGGGCGTATTTTTTGCAGGTCGATGCTTCATCGCTCTTTGGCGCAGCACCCCAGCGCAATTCAACGCAGTCGTTGACGTTGTACGCCACCTCAAGAAGCTGAGCGCGATCGACGACATCCTTCACAGCCAGCGTCCATGACGAGCCGTCGCTGCGCAAATATGAAAACTTGCGCGAGGCCAGTTCGGACGCGAGCATGCGATCCATCTCGGCCTTCACGTCCGCAGCACTCTTGTCCTTCGGCATCGCGTAACGTTCTGGCTTGCGCGCCACGCGATCGGGAAATCCGCGCACGACGTCGATGGCGATCAGCAAACGCAGATCGCGAGACGGTGTGGCGAAATCCTCCCACGCGCCGGTGGTCTCGAAAATCGCCGGGCCTTCCGGCATCGACGCTTCGCCCTTGCCGCTGTTGAGATATTTGCGACCGTTCTCGACCGATGTGACGCGCGCCTTCACCTGCTCGTCGAGCGCGATGATGGCTTCTTTCAACGCGCGGAACGGATCGAGCGGAGCAGGCGACTGCACGTCGTCCATGCGGTCGTAGAAATCGTCGATGCTCATCTTCGACTGTTCGAGCGAGAAATCGCCGTATTCCGGGTCGCGCGTAATCTCGGCGTTGGTCATCCGCCGCAGCCCGCCGTCTTTCGTTCTAACGATGGGACGGAAGTGCTTGAAGCCGGCTCCGCCGAACGCCGCGTCCTGCGAGAACAGGAAATTGCCGCGCCAGAACCGCTTGATCGCGACGGTGCCATCGGGCTGTGCGTCGGCGGCAAGAAACACGCCCGCTGAATCACCGGTCTGCGCCACGCGTCGTGTCAGCATCAGCAGGTGCCCGTAGGGGTCGGCGTACATCGTGCCGGGACGCAACGCTTCCTGCGTCAGCGCGATCGGATAGTAATCGGTGTTGTCGTCAGTCGCAGCCGTGCGCCCCGAACCGGAATGCACGGAGTCGCCGATGACAGGAATATACTGCGCGAAGGCCGGGAAAAGTCCGGTGCGCTTCGGCGTCACAGGAGCAGGCGGCGGAGGCGGTGCTGCGGCGCGGCTGGAGCCAAACGGATTCAGCGAACCCGGCTGCGGCGGCGTGTCGCTCGCTTCCTGCTTTTCCGGCGGCAGCGGGCGCGGCGGTTCGAGGTTCTGAATGTTGAACCATTGCGGACATTTCGGCGCGCTGGTCGCCGTGCCGCGCGTGCATTTCGAGTAGCCGAACGGCAATCCCATCTTGAAGGCGAAATAGGCGCGCAGGAAATACGGCATGTCCGCGCAATCGGGCTTGAAGACCTGTTTCATCTCGTCTTCGCCGAGGCCGAGATAGTTAAACAGCATGTTGCGCGACTTGTCGCGCAGCACTTCGTGCAACGCTTTCCATGACGGCAGATCGTCGAGCGGGGAATCGAACAGCTTTTCGATCCAGGCCGAATAAAGATTTTCGGTGGCGCGATTCCAGTTGCCGCGCAGCGGCCAGACGCTGCCTGCGGTCTGCGTCGGTTTCGGCGGCTCGTCCTCGCGCACGGTAATCTCGCGCGTGAACGAGGTGCATTCGGCTGGCGCGTTGTCGCGGACAAGCCGTGCGCGCCATGCCCCGGCGGCCGGCGCGGCGACTTCGGCGATCCAGAAGTAGGGCGGGCCGCCACGGCGCTCGCGCGATTTGTTCGCCACGCTGCCGTCGGGCGCAATCAGCGAGAGTTCGCCTTCGATCGGTTTGTCGGCGGCGAAGATGACGCGCAGCGGCGCGCCTTTCCACGGCGCCACCGGCACGGGCAGAATCGCCAGTTCAGCGGCGTCCTGACAACCGATGACCGGGCTTTGCGCGAATGCACTTCCGGCCGGCAGCGCGAACATTGCGCCTGCGGCCGCGAGCAGTCCGGCGAAGGTGAGGATGCGCAGGCGCATCGATCGAGTCTCCTTGAAGCTCGACAGCCAAAACAGCACTCAATCCTGAATAAGGAAATAGGCCATTTGAAGAAAATGGCGATCCCGTCAGGATTCGAACCTGAAACCCTCAGAGTAGAAATCTGATGCTCTATCCAGTTGAGCTACGGGACCGTGGCGGCTGTCATATCATCCCAAAGATGAAAAAACCCCGGCCTTGCTGTCGAATTTCGACAGGTGTTTTGAACCATCCCGCGCGGGCTTTCGACATAGTCGCGACGGCTGCCGTTGTCTTTGCCCGCCCGCGACGTAAACTTGCGGCGTTGCAGAAGGCGGAGCCGGCTACCGGCCCATTGCCGACGGAATGAATTTTACGGGTTAGCGCCACGGCCATGAGTCGGTCACGATTCGCGCATTGTCTGGTTCCAAGGCGGCGTCCGTTCGCCTGGCAGGGAGAATTTCAAAATGATCGGTTTGGTTCGCGCGTTGTCGTTTGGCGCAGTGCTGGCGCTTGCCTTGAGTTCGGCGCAGGCGGCGGACAAGGCCTTCAAGCGGGATGAGCTGGCGGACTCGGCAATACGGCTTGAGGCGCAGATCAAGACCGAGGCGGGGGTGATTTCAAAGTCGCCGTCCGCGCTCAAGGCCGACATCGACGCCGCGTTCAAGAAAAGCGATCTGCGCTGCGCGCTGACGCTTCTCGGACAGACCGCCGCCGTGGCACCGGAAGACAGCGGGAACTGGCTGCGTCTGGCGCGGACGATTTTGCAAATCCGCGCAGTCGACAATCGCGAACAGACATTCTTCAACGAGCGCGCATCGACCGCCGCCTACATCGCCTATCAGCGCGCGGCCAATCCGGGCGAGGAAGCTGACGCTCTTGCCGTACTGGGCAAGGCGCTGGCTGAGCGCAAGCTCTGGCGTCCGGCGCTCGATGCCTATCGATTGTCACTGGATCAGCGCGAGGTCGCCGACATCCGCGCACAGTATGAAAAGCTGCGCGACGATCACGGCTTCAAGCTCGTCGATTACAGCGTGGATTCGGATTCCGCTTCGCCCCGCGCCTGCTTCCAGTTTTCCGAAGACCTCGCCAAGCGCGCGGATTTCGCGCCGTTCGTGGCGCTCGCCGGAACCGACAAGCCGGCTTTGACGTCCGAGGATAAGCAGCTTTGCGTCGAAGGCCTCAAGCACGGCGAACGTTACACAATCAACCTGCGCGCGGGCATTCCCTCGACGGTGAAAGAGACGCTGCCGAAGTCGGCAGAGTTCAACATCTATGTCCGCGACCGCAAGCCGTTCGTGCGTTTCACCGGCCGCGCTTACGTGCTGCCGCGTACCGGGCAGAAGGGCATTCCGCTCGTCAGCGTCAACACGCCGTCGGTTGCGGTGAACGTGTTTCGTATCGGCGACCGCAACCTCATCAATTCGGTGGTTGACGGCGACTTCCAGCGCAGCCTGGAAAGCTACGAGCTGAGTTCGCTCGGCGACGAGAAGGGCGTGAAGGTCTGGACTGGCGAGATCGCCACAGAGAACAAGCTCAACGCCGACGTCGTGACTGCGTTCCCGGTCGATCAGGCGGTCGGCGAATTGCAGCCGGGCGTCTATGTGATGACGGCGGCGCCAAAGGGGCCGGGTGCGTCATCGAACAATGATGACGATTATTCGGGCACGCTGGCGACGCAGTGGTTTGTGGTCTCTGACCTCGGTCTCACGGCTTACTCCGGCAACGACGGCATCCACGTCTTCATCAATTCGCTGGCGACGACCGCGCCGACCTACGGCACCGAAGTCAGGCTCGTAGCGCGCAACAACGAAATTCTTAGCTCAAAGAAAACCGACAGCGCCGGACACATCCTGTTCGAGGCGGGGTTGGCGCGCGGCGAGGGCGGACTGTCGCCTGCGCTGCTCACGGCCAGCGGCGACAAAGGCGACTACGCGTTCCTCAGCCTGAAATCCAACGCCTTCGATCTGAGCGACCGTGGCGTGTCGGGCCGCGCGATGCCGGCCGGCCCGGATGCCTTCGTCTATGCCGAGCGGGGCGTCTACCGCTCCGGCGAAACGGTGTACCTGACCGCGCTGTTGCGGGACGGGAAGGGCAATGCCGCCATCGGCGCGCCGTTGACACTGGTGATCGAACGGCCCGACGGGGTCGAATTCCGCCGCAACACCGTTCCGGATCAGGGGGCGGGCGGCCACAGCCTGACGCTGCCGCTCAATTCGGCGGTCCCGACCGGCACCTGGCGGGTGCGGGCGTTCACCGATCCCAAGGCGCCGTCTGTCGGCGAGACCACCTTCATGGTCGAGGATTACGTCCCGGATCGCATCGAATTCTCGTTAAATTCCAAATCGAAGCAAATATCTCCTGAAGTTCCAGTAGAACTTGAGGTTGACGGACATTTCCTTTATGGCGCACCGGCTTCCGGGCTTTCCTTAGAGGGTGACTTGCTGGTCGCGCCGACGGCAAATCGGCCGGGCTATGAGGGCTATAAATTCGGCGTCGCCGACGAGGAAACCTCGTCCAACGAGCGCACGCCGCTGGAAAACCTCCCCGAGGCCGATGCCAACGGCAAGGCGACCATCAAGGTCAGCCTTGCCAAGCCACCGTCCTCCAGCCGTCCGCAGGAAGCCCAGATCTTCGTCCGCATGGTGGAAACCGGCGGCCGCGCGGTCGAGCGCAAGCTGACGCTGCCGGTCGCGCCCAACGCCAACATGATTGGCGTGAAGCCGCTGTTCGCCAACAAGAACGTCGCCGAGGGCGATGCGGCCAATTTTGACGTCGTGTTCGTATCGCCCGAAGGCAAATCGCTGGCACGCAGCGGATTGCGCTACGAGCTGATGAAAATCGAGTCGCGTTACCAGTGGTATCGCCAGGGCTCGTCATGGGACTATGAGCCGGTCAAATCCACCAAGCGCGTGGCCGATGGCGACGTGACCATCGCCGCCGACAAACCGGCGCGCATCGCGACCAATCCGCAGCCGGGCCGCTATCGTCTCGACGTGAAGTCGGCGGATGCGGACGGGCCGATCACCTCGGTGCAGTTCGATGTCGGCTGGTATTCGGACGGCAGCGCCGACACGCCCGACCTGCTAGAAACCTCGATCGACAAACCCGAATACAAATCCGGCGACACGATGGTGGTGTCGGTCAACGCGCGCTCTGCCGGCAAGCTGACGATCAACGTGCTCGGCGACCGTCTGCTGACGACGCAAACCTCCGACATCAAGGAAGGTCAGAACAAGGTCAACATCAGCGTCGGCAAGGACTGGGGCACGGGAGCGTATATTGTCGCAACCCTGCGCCGTCCGCTCGACGCGGCTGCCCAGCGCATGCCGGGACGCTCGATTGGGTTAAAATGGTTCGGCATCGACAAGTCCGAGCGCACACTCAAGGTGAGTCTCAACCCGCCCGCGCTGATCCGTCCGAACTCGACGCTCAAGCTGCCGGTGAAGGTCGAAGGCGCGGGGCGAGGCGAGGACGTGAAGATCGTTCTTGCAGCCGTCGATGTCGGCATTCTCAATCTGACCAACTACAAGCCGCCCGCGCCGGACGACTACTATCTCGGCCAGCGCGCGATGACCTCCGAGATCCGCGATCTTTACGGACAGCTGATCGACGGCATGCAGGGTACGCGCGGACAAATTCGCACCGGCGGCGACGGCGCAGGCGCGGAACTTCAAGGCAGCCCGCCGACGCAGAAGCCGCTTGCGCTCTATTCCGGCATCGTCACGGTTGGATCGAACGGCACCGCGGAAGTCTCGTTCGAGATTCCGGAATTCGCAGGCACCGCGCGCGTGATGGCGGTGGCGTGGAGCGCCACCAAAGTCGGTCGCGCCAATACAGATGTGACCATTCGCGATCCGGTCGTGCTCACCGCGACCTTGCCGCGCTTCCTGCTGACGGGTGATCGCGGCACGATGAACCTCGACCTCGACAACGTTGAGGGTGCTGCCGGCGATTACGTCATAAACGTCAAGACATCGGGGCCGGTGTCGCTGTCGGGCAATCCGGCAACGACGATGCGGCTCGCTGCGAAACAGCGCAGCACTGTTGCGCTGGCCATCGATGCGCCGGGCGCGGCGGGTCAGGCGAATCTCGATGTGGATATTAAAGGTCCAAACGGGCTGACACTCGCGCGCCACTATGCGCTCGACGTGAAGCCCGCGACGCAAATTCTCGCGCGCCGATCCGTGCGGACACTAGCAAAGGGCGAGAGTCTGACGCTGACAAACGACATGTTCGCCGACCTCGTGCCGGGAACGGGCGGGGTGCAGTTGTCGGTCAGTCTGTCGACTGCACTCGATGCCGCGACCATCCTCAAGGCGCTGGATCGCTATCCGTTCGGCTGTTCCGAACAGATCACGAGCCGCGCGATGCCGCTGCTTTACGTAAATGACTTGGCGGTCGAGAACCATCTGGCGATGGACACTGCCGTCGATCAGCGCATCAAGGATGCCATTGATCGCTTGCTGGCGCGTCAGGGATCGAACGGCTCGTTCGGTCTGTGGTCGGCGGGCGGCGACGATCCGTGGCTTGATGCCTATGTGACCGACTTCCTCACTCGCGCGCGCGAAAAGGGATTCACGGTGCCGGACGTGCTGTTCAAGACGGCGCTGGATCGCATCCGCAACTCGGTCGTGAACGCCGATGAGCCGGAGAAGGATGGCGGACGCGATCTCGCTTACGGTCTCTATGTGTTGGCCAAGAACGGCGCGGCGCCCATCGGCGACATGCGTTATCTCGCCGACACAAAGCTCGCCAATATCGCGACACCGATTGCGAAAGCGCAGTTGGCCGCGGCACTGGCATTGGTCGGCGACCGCACCCGTGCAGAGCGCGTCTATGCCAATGCCGTGGACAGCTTGCAGCCGAAACCCGTTCTGGAGTTCGGCCGCACCGATTACGGTTCGTCGCTGCGGGATGCTGCGGCGCTCGTCTCGCTCGCAAGCGAAGGTAGCGCGCCGAAGGCGACGCTGTCGCTCGCGGTCCAGCGTGTCGAGGCCGCGCGCGGACTGACGCCGTATACATCGACGCAGGAAAACGCGTGGCTGGTGCTGGCCTCGCGCGCGATGGCGAAGGAAGCGAACACCGTGTCGCTCTCCGTCGATGGCGCGCCGGTGACGAAGGCGCTCTATAGAAACTATCGCAGCGCCGAGATGGCGGCGAAACCGGTGAAGATCACCAACACCGGCGATACGCCCGTGCAGGCGGTGGTGTCGGTGACGGGCGCGCCGGTCACACCGGAGCCTGCGGCCTCCAACGGTTTCAAGATCGAGCGCAACTATTTCACGCTCGACGGCAAGCCCGCCGATCCGTCGAAGGCGAAACAGAACGACCGCTTCGCGGTTGTGCTGAAAATCACCGAGCCGAAGCCGGAGTTCGGTCACATCATGGTCGTCGATTATCTGCCCGCCGGGCTTGAGATCGATAATCCGAAACTGGTCTCGTCCGGCGACAGCGGCACACTCGACTGGATCGAGGACGGAGAAGACCCGGAGAACACCGAATTCCGCGACGACCGCTTCAGTGCATCCATCGAGCGCGCAAGCGACGACAGTCCGGTGTTCACGGTCGCCTACATCGTGCGCGCGGTGTCGCCCGGCAAATACGTGCTGCCGCAGGCTTACGTCGAGGACATGTACAATCCCTCGCGTTACGGCCGCACCAATACCGGAACGGTCGAGGTTCGCTCGGCGAAATGACAAGTGCGGAAACCATAAAGTCTCGCCGCCGGCGGTACATCAAACGCGCAGCAATCGCGCTTGGTGTGGTCGCAGCGGCGGGACTTGCGGCCTGTGCAATCTGGATCGCCTTGCTGCCGCCGTTGCCGCTCGAACAGGCGCGTCAAACGTCCACTGTCGTCGTGGATCGCAACGGCAAATTGCTGCGCGCCTTCGCGATGCCGGACGGACGCTGGCGTTTGCCGGTGAACGCGGTCACCGATGTCGATCCTGATTACATCAAGCTGCTGCTGGCGTATGAAGACCGGCGCTTCCGTTCGCATTTCGGCGTCGATCCGTTCGCGCTGGTGCGTGCTGCGTTTCAGATCGCGACGCGCGGACATATCGTCTCCGGCGGTTCGACCATCACGATGCAGGTCGCTCGCTTGATGGAGCCGCGTCAGGAACGCTCGGTGCCGGCGAAACTGCGTCAGATCGTGCGCGCGATCCAGATCGAACGACAACTGACGAAGGACGAAATCCTCGGTCTCTATCTGACGCTCGCGCCGTTCGGCGGCAATCTCGAAGGCGTGCGCTCGGCCTCGTTCGCCTATTTCGGCAAGGACGCGAAGCGGCTGTCGCTGGCGGAAAGCGCATTGCTGGTCGCGTTGCCGCAATCGCCTGAGACGCGCAGGCTGGATCGCTTTCCGGACACGGCTGTCGCTGCGCGCGACCGCGTGCTGAAGCGCATGATCGCGAACGGAAGCGTGTCGCAGGATGACGTCGATCACGCGAAGCTCGAACAGGCACCGCGCATGCGCAAGGCAATGCCGCTGCTCGCGCCGCACGCGACCGATCAGGCGGTCGCCGCATTGAGGGGAACGTCCGCGATCAAGCTGACGCTCGACGCGACGATCCAGAAAAATCTCGAAGCACTGGCACGCGACCGCTTGGCTGGCTTCGGCAGCAGCGTATCGATTGCAATTCTTGCGGTCGACAATGCGACGGGCGACGTGCTCGGCCATGTCGGCTCGCCGGATTATTTCGACGCGAAGCGCGCAGGGCAGGTCGATCTGACGCGCGCGGTGCGCTCGCCGGGATCGACGCTGAAGCCCTTCATCTACGGTCTCGCCTTCGAGGACGGTTTCGTTCATCCCGAAAGCCTGATCGAAGACCGGCCGATCCGTTACGGCTCTTACGCGCCGGAAAATTTCGACATGACGTTCCAAGGAACGATCGGCGTGCGGCGCGCGCTGCAAATGTCGCTGAACGTGCCGGCGATTGCCTTGCTGGATCGTGTCGGATCGAGTCGTCTGGCCGCGCGCATCCGTCAGGCGGGAGCGAATCTGGTTTTGCCCAAGGATGAAGTGCCCGGCCTTGCAATGGGACTGGGCGGCGTCGGAATTTCACTCAGCGATCTCGTGCGGCTCTATTGCGGACTGGCGCGGCTTGGAGAGGCGACGCCGCTGCGCGAGATCGTGCGCGACGATTCAGATCAGGATGCGCGGCGTCTGATGGATGCGTCCGCCGCCTGGCAGGTCGGCAACATCCTGATCGGCACGCCGCCGCCCGATAATGCGCCGATGGGCCGGATCGCGTTCAAGACCGGCACGAGCTACGGCTATCGCGACGCGTGGTCGGTCGGTTTTGACGGCCGCATGACAATCGGCGTGTGGGTCGGGCGTCCCGATGGCGCGCCGGTTCCGGGCCTCGTCGGACGAACGGCAGCGGCCCCCATTCTGTTCGACGCCTTCGCGCGCACCGGCAAGCTGCCGATGGCTCTCCCCAAAGCGCCGAAAGGCACGCTAGTCGCAACCAACGCCAGGCTGCCATTGCCGCTGAAGCGATTCCGGCCTGCGGGTGACTTCGTGCGCACGGGAAGCGAGCAGGCGCTGCGGATTCAGTTTCCGCTGAACGGCTCGCGCATCGATACGTCCGGCGCGGGCGAGGCGAACGCGACCGGGCTTCCGGTGAAGGTCGCGGGCGGGGTGCTTCCCATGACGGTGATGGTCAACGGCGTCTCGCAGGGAGACATCGGCAGCCGCCGCCAGAAGCTGGTCGATCCGCCCGGTCCCGGATTCGCCCGCGTCACCGTGATGGACGCAGCCGGAGCGGTCGATACCGTTGTCGTGAGAATCCAGTAGATTTAACCCAAGCGGTTGTCCGAAAAGCTGTTTCGGCGTATGCGGAGCCGATGGCCGATATTTATCCACGTCCGAGATTTGGCGCGCCGCGCGAGCCCGTTGTCCCGAAAAATCCGGGCAGCGGACTGGTGCGCGTTCTGGATTTCGCCGCGGCCAGTCACGCGCGCGCGGTGAGCCTGCTCGTGCTGTGCGGTTTGCTGTTTTTCCTGCCCGGTTTTTTCAACATCCCGCCGGTGGATCGCGACGAAGCGCGCTTCGCGCAGGCGACCAAGCAGATGGTGGAAGCCAAGGATTTCGTCGACATCCGTTTTCAGGATGAAGTTCGCTACAAGAAGCCTGTCGGCATCTATTGGCTGCAGGCGGCGGCTGTCGAGACAGCGTCCGCGCTCGGACTGCCGCGCGCGCAGGTCCGCATCTGGCTCTATCGCGTGCCGTCGCTGGCCGGAGCCATCGGCGCGGTGTTGCTGACATACTGGGCGGCATTGGGATTCGTCACGCGGCGCGGCGCCATTCTCGCCGGCGCCATCATGTGCAGTTCGATTCTGCTCGGCGTCGAAGCGCGGCTGGCGAAAACTGACGCGATGCTTCTGCTCACGACGACCGCCGTGATGGGCGCGATGGCGCGGGTCTATCTGCAATGGCAGCGCGGCGACAATGTCGCGCATCCGCCGTGGACGCTGCCTGCGATTTTCTGGACGGCGATTGCCGGCGGCATTTTGCTCAAGGGTCCGCTGATCCTGATGTTTGTCGGACTAACGGTCGTCACGCTCGCCATTCTCGATCGCTCCGCCGGATGGCTGTGGCGTCTGCGCCCGGTCTGGGGGCTGATGTGGACGCTGGTTCTTGTGTTGCCGTGGTTTGTCGCGATCTTCCTCAAATCCGGCGAGAGTTTCTTTGCCAACTCGCTCGGCAACGACATGCTGAACAAGATCGCAAGCCCGATGGAATCGCACGGCGCGCCGCCGGGACTTTATTTCGTTCTGTTCTGGGTGACGTTCTGGCCGGGCTCCGCGCTCGCCGGAATGGCGACGCCTGCGGTGTGGCGCGCGCGGCGCGAACCGGGTGCGCAGTTTCTTCTTGCATGGGTGTTGCCGTCGTGGGTCATTTTTGAACTCGTCATCACCAAGCTGCCGCATTACGTGCTGCCGCTTTATCCCGCTATCGCCATTCTGATCGTCGGGGCGCTGGAGCGCCGCGTGCTGTCGCATACGCCGTGGATCGTGCGCGGTTCGGCGTGGTGGTTTGCGATGCCGTTCATCGCGTCGATTGGCGCGGTGATCGGAGCGATTGTGCTTTTGCGCCAGCCGGAGTTTCTCGCCTGGCCGTTCGCGGCGGGCGCGATGATCCTCGGGCTGTTCGCGTGGTGGATGTATGACGATCATCGCGCGGAGCGTTCGCTGCTCAACGGCATCGGCGCGTCGTGGTTTCTGGCGATGTGCATTTATGGCGTGGTGATGCCGTCGCTGGCGCCGCTGTTTCCGAGCGTGCAGATTGCGCGTGCGTTGCGCAGCGTCGAATGCGTCGGACCCACCGCAGCAGCCGCAGGATTTCAGGAGCCGAGTCTGGTGTTCATGGTCGGCACCTCGACGCTTCTGACGAATGGATCGGGTGCCGCCGACTTCCTGTTGCAGGGAAGCTGCCGCTTCGCGCTGATCGAGGCGCGTGAGGAGCGCGCATTCGCGCAGCGCGCAGAATCCATCGGGCTGCACTATGCGGTCGGCGACCGCATCGAGGGCTATAATATCTCGCAAGGCCGCGCCATTTCGGTGGCCGTGTTCCGCTCCGAAGGAACGGAATAGTGCTGGCCTATCTGCGGCGTGTCGGCGGTGTCGTATCCCAGTCGCTGTTGCGTCTCGTGCGCCGACCGTCGCATTCGCGCAGGGCGCAGGCTCGACGGAGCATGGCGCGGCGCTGGCTGTTTCTGTTCGTTATCGCGGCGGTCGTCATCGTCGCCTCGATGCTCGCGCTCGATGTGCCGGCGATCCGGCTGATGCCCGAACGCGGAACCGCCTCGCTCTGGCCGGTGCGGATTTTTACCGAGTTCGCCAAGACCGAATATGTGCTTGCGGTTCTCGCCGCCGCGCTGATCGTGCTCATTCTCGCTCTGCCGTTACTGCCGCAATCGTCGCACGCCGGTGCATCGCTGCTCGGTATTCAACTGCAATATATTTTCCTTTCGGTTCTGATCGCGAGAATCGTCGGAGAGATTCTGAAGTTCACCGTCGGGCGCGGCCGTCCCTTCGTCGGCGGCGACGCCAACGCCTATAACTTCTCGCCATTCGCGCGCAGCGAAGCGTTCTACAGCTTCCCGTCCGGTCACGCGCTCACGGCTTTCGCGATGGCGTTTGCAGTTTCATCCTTGTGGCCGCGCCTCAACATCGCGATGTGGATTTTCGCGGTGCTGATTTGCGTGAGCCGCGTCGTCCTGCTGGCGCATCATCCGAGCGATGTGGTTGCCGGCGCGCTGGTCGGCGTCATCGGCGCGATGTTCGTGCGGTACTGGTTCGCCGCACGCCGTCTGGGTTTCACCATTCAGGCGGACGGTACCGTCGTTCCCTTTCACGGATCGCTCAGGGATGCCTTGAAAGGGGTTGCCCGCCGGGCATCCGCCACCTAAGAAGCGGTCGCCGGGCAGGCCGATGGGCCGCCTCTTGCGCGGTTCTTATATAGAGCATGACAAATCCAGTCTCATCTTCCGTTGCGGTGTCCATCGTCGTGCCGGTGCGCAACGAGGAAAACAACATCTCGCCGCTGATTGCCGAGATTGCGTCGGCGCTGGATGGGCGCTGGGATCACGAGATCATCTACGTCAACGACGGCTCGACCGACGGTACGGCTGAAAGACTCGCTGGCGAAATGCGTGCGCGGAAAAATCTGCGTCAGCTCAGACATGAAAAATCGTCGGGCCAGTCGGCTGCGGTGCGCAGCGGCGTGCGTGCCGCGCGGGGCGCAATCGTGGCGACGCTCGACGGCGACGGCCAGAACAATCCGGCATTTTTGCCCGATTTGATTTCAGCGATCGAGCAGGGCGGCGAGCGTGTCGGCCTCGCGGCAGGTCAGCGCGTCGGACGCAAGGATACCGGCTTCAAGAGATTCCAATCGCGCACCGCAAACCGGATCCGCAACATGATCCTGCATGACGGCACGCGCGACACCGGTTGCGGCCTCAAGGCATTTCGCCGCGATGTATTTCTGTCGATGCCGTATTTCGACGGGCTGCATCGGTTTCTTCCCGCGCTCGTGCGGCGCGAAGGATTCGACATCGCCTATGTCGATGTGATCGACCGTCCGCGCCATTCCGGCGTCTCCAATTACGGCTTCTTCGACCGGCTGTGGATCGGGATCATGGATCTCGCCGGCGTCTGGTGGCTGATCCGGCGCAAGAAGCCGACGCCCGTTGCAACCGAGGTGAAGTGATGCTGATTCAGTTCGGTCACATGATGAGCGACTATCTCTACGACGTGTTCGTGGCAAAGTTCGATTTCTGGCTCGCGTTCGGGCTTGTGGCGCAATTGCTGTTCACCGCGCGTTTTCTGGTGCAATGGATTTCAAGCGAGCGCGCCGGCAACAGCGTGGTGCCGATGGCGTTCTGGTTCTTCTCGATGGGTGGCGGGCTGATGACGCTGATCTACGGCATCGCCAAGCGCGAGCCGGTCATCATTCTGGGGCAGGGCCTCGCCACGCTCATCTACATCCGCAACATCATGCTGATCGTGAAAAATCGCGGATCGGGATCGAAAAGCGTCGGCTGATTTCAGTCTGCGGCTTTCAGCGCGGCAAATCCGCTTTCGAGATCGGCTTTCAGGTCATCCGTGTTTTCAAGCCCGATGTGGAATCGCAACGCGGGTCCACCCGGATTCCATGTCGTCGCCGTCCGATAGGACGAGCAGTCGAACGGAATGACAAGGCTCTCGAAGCCGCCCCACGAATATCCCATTCCAAACAATTTCAGCGCGTCGAGCATCGCATCCACTGATTTGGCTGAAACCGGCTTGAGGACGACGCTGAACAGTCCGGTCGCGCCGGTGAAGTCGCGTTTCCAGATCGCGTGACCGGGATCGCTTTCGATTGCGGGATGAATCACGCGCAGCACTTCCGGTCGATTGGCAAACCAGTATGCCATCTCAAGTCCGGCGCGATGATGATGCGCAAGCCGGACCGACAGGGTGCGCAAGCCGCGCAGCGCGAGAAACACGTCGTCCGGTCCCGCGCAGACGCCGAGCATGCGGATGGCTTCCGCAATCAGCGGCCAGGTCTTTGCATTGGCCGAGATCGTTCCGAACATGATGTCGGAATGTCCGCCGATATATTTGGTCGCCGCCTGAATGCTGATGTCGACGCCCTGATCGAGCGACCGGCGATAGAGCGGCGTCGCCCAGGTGTTGTCGTCGATCACGAGCGCGCCCTTGGCGTGCGCGGCTTTCGCGATGGCGGGAATGTCCGGCATCTCGAAGGATTGCGAGCCAGGCGCCTCGACGACGACCGCGCGTGTATTCGATTTGAAAAGACTTTCGATGCCTGCGCCGATCAGCGGATCGAAATAGGTCGTCTCCACGCCGTAACGCCTGAGCACGCCGTCGCAGAAGTTTCGCGTCGGCCGATACGCGCTATCGATCACGAGCAGATGATCGTCGGCCTTCAAGACGGCAAGCAGCGTCGTCGAGATCGCCGACACGCCCGACGGCGCGAGCCCGACGCCTGCGCAGTTCGGACCTTCGAGCGCCATCAGGGCCTCTTGAAGCGCCTTCGTCGTTGGCGTTCCGTGCCGCCCATATTGGAACTCGCCGCGATGCGCATGCAGATCGTCCGCCGTCGGATAGAGAACGGTCGATCCACGCACGATAGGCGGATTGATGAATCCCTTTTGCGCTGAAGTGTCGCGCCCCGAGGTGACGAGTTCGGTCTGAGGCGTCAACGGCCCGTGATCTTTTGATGAACTCATGCGTTTGTCTTGATGCGGTCCAATATCCGGCGGTTGAGTTGCAGTAAGCTGACGGTATCCGCGAAGGTCAACCCCTTGACCCGCTGCGAGGTCCGTTCTGTTATGCAAACCAGATATTTAGCAGAAATCTTCGGTTTGGACCGTTTGAAAGGCGTTCGCATGAAACGGGTCTTTTTCACATTTGTCGTCGCAGCCTTCGCTACGCAGGGCGCATTTGCCCAAAATCAGGACAAGCCGAAGGAGCGCAGCACGCTCCAGAACGTGAAGGATCGCGGCACGCTGTCCTGTGGCGTCAGTCAGGGTCTGCCGGGTTTCTCGTCACCCGACGACAAGGGCAACTGGACCGGCCTCGATGTCGATCTTTGCCGCGCGATTTCGGCCGCGATTTTCGACGACCCGTCGAAGGTGAAATTTGTGCCGCTGTCGGCGAAGGATCGCTTCACCGCGCTTCAGTCCGGCGAGATCGATGTGCTGTCGCGCAATTCGACGTGGACGCTGTCGCGCGACACCTCGCTCGGCCTGAATTACACCGGCGTCAATTATTACGACGGACAAGGCTTCCTCGTGCGCAAGTCGCTCAAGGTGAATTCGGCGCTTGAACTCAACAGCGCCTCGATCTGCGTGCAGCAGGGCACCACCAATGAGCAGAATGTTGCGGACTATTTCAAAGGCAACAATATGAAGTATGAGGTGATCGCGTTCGGAACGGCCGACGAAACCGTAAAGGCTTACGAGTCGGGACGTTGCGATGTTTTCACATCCGATGTGTCGCAGCTTTACGCCGAGCGCCTCAAGCTCGCCGCGCCCGACGACCACGCCGTGCTGCCGGAAGTGATCTCGAAGGAGCCGCTTGGACCCGTAGTCCGCCACGGCGACGATCAGTGGTTCGACATCGTGAAGTGGACGCTGTTTGCGATGATAAATGCCGAGGAATATGCGGTCACGCAAAAGAACGTCGATGAAATGTCGCAGTCGCCGAAGCCGGAATTGAAGCGCATGTTCGGCAGCGACGGAAATCTCGGCGAACAGCTCGGCCTTACCAAGGATTGGGTGAAGCGCATCGTCAAGGCCGTCGGCAATTACGGCGAATCCTTCGACCGCAATGTCGGCGCGGGATCGAAACTTGGAATTGCGCGAGGATTGAACAAGCTCTGGAATCAGGGCGGCATTCAATACGCGCCGCCGATCCGCTAGGCGTCGCATGGACGCCGAAGCGCGCAACCCCCCGCTGCGTCCTATCGCGCGGCTGCGGCGCGCGCTCGGCGGACAGGCCGGTTGGAGCGGCGTTCTTGTCCAGATCGTGCTTCTCGTTCTTCTCGTCGGTATCGGCTACGAAATCTTTGCGAACGCGCGCGCGAATTTGCAGGCGCAACGCATCGCCTCCGGCTTCGGCTTTCTCTCCAACACCGCAGGATTCGGCGTCAGCCAATCGCTGATCCCGTATTCGGAGAGCGACAGTTATCTGCGCGTGTTCCTCGTCGGGCTGATGAATACGCTGGTCGTGTCCGTTATCGGAATTGTGTTCGCGAGCATCATCGGGCTTGCGGTCGCGCTGGGACGATTGTCGCCAAACTGGCTGCTGTCGAAACTCTCGACGGGCTATGTCGAACTGATCCGTAATCTGCCGCTGCTGTTTCAGATCCTGTTCTGGTATCTCGCTGTGCTCGCGACATTGCCGGGGCCGCGTCAGAGCATTTCGATCTTCAACAGCGTGTTCATCAGCAACCGCGGATTCGTCATGCCGAAGCCGATCCCGCAGGGCAGTTTCGGCCCCCTCGTGGTTGCGATTGCAATCGCCATCGTCGCATCGCTGTGCATGCGCGCTTACGCGCGGCATCGGCTGTTCAAACACGGCGAGAATCTGGCGATCTGGCCATATGTCGCGGGGCTGCTCATCGGCTTGCCACTGGCAGTCGCGATTCTGTTCGGCGCGCCCTTCGCATTCGAGATGCCGGAACTGAAAGGCTTCAATTTCTCCGGCGGCTCGCGCATCGTGCCGGAATTCGTCGCGCTGCTGCTTGCGCTGTCCACCTACACAGGCGCGTTCATCGCAGAAATCGTCCGCGCCGGAATTCAGGCCATCCCGAAGGGACAGATGGAGGCGGGCGCATCGCTTGGCCTCACGCGCGGGGACGCGTTGCGGCTGGTCATCATTCCACAGGCGCTGCGCGTGATCCTGCCGCCGCTCACCAACCAGTATCTCAATCTCACGAAGAACTCGTCGCTGGCGGTTGCCATCGGTTATCCCGATCTCGTCTCGGTGTTTGCAGGCACGGCTCTGAGCCAGACCGGGCAGGCGGTCGAGATCATCGCGATGACGATGGGCGTGTATCTTCTGAGCTCTCTGTTCACGAGTGCGATCATGTCGCTCTACGGCTGGCGGCTGAACCGGAGTCTCGGCACATGACCGAGTCTGTGTCGTTCGTGCGAACCGACATCATCGCGCCGCGCCGCGCGCCGGTGAAGACGACGGGTGCCGTCGCCTTCGCACGCGAGCGCCTGTTCGGCTCGCCGTTCAACATCATGCTCACGATTATAAGCGTGTTGCTGCTGGGACTTGTCATTCCGCCCGTCGTGCGGTTTCTGTTCGTCGATGCGGTCTGGACCGGGACGGATCGCACCGCTTGCCTGAAGGAAAACGCGGGTCATGTCGTCGGCGCGTGCTGGCCGTTCATTCAGGCCAAGTTCGATCAGTTCATCTACGGTTTCTATCCGGACGGTGAACGCTGGCGCGTCAACCTGACATTTGCCATCGGCGCGCTTTTGCTACTGCCATTGCTCGTTCCGCGCGTGCCGGCAAAGGCGTTGAACTCCGGTCTGTTTTTCCTGGCGTTTCCAATCGTCGCGTTTTTTCTGCTGCGCGGCGGCGGATTGCACGGCTTCGGAATCAGCTGGACGGCGAAATTCCTGTCGGCTGCGGTCAGTCTTGTCGGCGAGGCGGGCTTCGTGCTCGCGCGTGCAGGGCAGGCAACGGGTCCGCTCGCGCCCGCCATCAATGTCGCGGCGACCGCGATCATCTGGCTCGGCTTTGCGCTGACCTATCTCATCTCGCCGCTGATCTGGCTGAGGGACTTCATCGCGCAAAGCCCCAATCCGTTCTGGAACGATTTCGTCGCGACGGCGGCGGTCGTTTCGCTTGCGCTGTTTGCGTTGAACGGTCATGTCCGCACCGGCTGGCGAACGTTCATCGCAAGCGTGCTTGTGTTTGCGTTCGCAGCCGCAATCGTCCTCGCGATGGGACTCGACCGCGGCGGATTGCCGATTGTCGATACGCGAAAGTGGGGCGGACTTCTCGTCACGCTGGTCGTGTCGATCACCGGCATCGTCACCTCGATGCCGGTCGGCATTGCGCTTGCGCTTGGACGGCGCTCGACGATTCCGCTGATCCGAATTTTCTCGATTGTGTTCATCGAATTCTGGCGCGGCGTGCCACTGATTACCGTACTGTTTTTCGCGACTTATATGCTGCCGCTGTTCTTGCCGGGCAATTTCACCATCGACGGCCTCGTGCGGGTGCTGATCGGCATCGCGCTGTTTGCGGGTGCCTACAACGCCGAAGTCATTCGCGGCGGTCTTCAGGCCGTGCCACGCGGGCAGGCGGAGGCCGCAAGCGCGCTCGGGCTGTCCTGCTGGCGAACGACGGGCCTGATCGTGATGCCGCAGGCGCTGCGTCACGTTATTCCGGGCCTCGTCAACAGTTTCATCGCGCTGTTCAAGGACACGACGCTGGTGCTGATCGTCGCGATCTTCGATCTGCTCGGACAGTTGCGTGCGTCGTTCGCCGATCCGAACTGGGCGACGCCGACGACGCTGTTCACCGGCTTCGCTTTCACCGGCATGATCTATTTCGTGTTCTGCTTTGGCATGTCGCGCTATTCGCTGTTCGTCGAAAATCGTCTGAACGCCCACAGGAATGTTTGAGATTTCAGCATGAGCGATCCCATCGTCAGCATTTCTGGCCTCAACAAATGGTTCGGCGATTTTCATGTCCTGCGCGACATCGATCTGTCTGTCGCGAAGGGCGAGCGCATCGTGATCTGCGGCCCGTCGGGTTCGGGCAAGTCGACGCTGATCCGCTGCATCAATGCGCTGGAGGAATTTCAGGAAGGTCGCATCGTGGTCGACGGCATCGATCTTGGCCCCAATCTGCGTCGTCGCGTCGATGACGTGCGGCGCGAGGTCGGCATGGTGTTTCAGAGTTTCAACCTGTTTCCGCATCTGACGGTGCTGGAAAACTGCACGCTGGCGCCGATCTGGGTCCGTCACATCCCGAAGAAGCAGGCGGAAGCGATGGCGATGAAATATCTCGAACGCGTCCGCATTCCTGACAAGGCCGACAAATATCCGGCGCAGATTTCCGGCGGCCAGCAGCAGCGCGTGGCGATTGCGCGTGCGCTGACGATGAATCCGAAAGTGATGCTGTTCGACGAGCCGACGTCGGCGCTCGATCCGGAAATGGTCAAGGAAGTGCTCGACACGATGGTCGATCTCGCGAAGGAAGGCATGACGATGCTGGTCGTCACGCATGAGATGGGTTTCGCGCGCGAGGTTGCCGACCGCGTTGTCTTCATGGACGGCGGGCAGATCGTGGAGGCGAACAAGCCGGAGGAATTTTTCTCACATCCGCAGCACGCGCGGACGAAGCTGTTCCTCAGCCAGATTTTGCGGTGAGGGCTGCGCCTCATGGTGAGGAGCAACGCGAAGCGTTGCGTCTCGAACCATGAGATGACGTTGCCTCATCCCTCGGGACGCACGCAAGCGCGTGCTCCTCAGGATGAGGGGACAGCGCCTTACGTCTTCACAAACGGCGGCCTGATGTCGCTCTTGCGCTCCAGCCATTCCGGTACCGGCAGATTTTTCGAGCGCAGAAATTCCGGGTTGAACAGCTTTGACTGATAACGCGTGCCGTAGTCGCACAGCATCGTCACAATGGTGTGGCCGGGGCCGAGATCCTTCGCCAGATGAATGGCACCCGCAACATTGATGCCCGACGAGCCGCCGACGCAGATGCCTTCATGTTCCAGAAGATCGAACACGATCGGCACGGCCTCTGAGTCTTCGATCAGATAGGCCTTGTCGACGTGAATGCCTTCGATGATCGGCGTCATGCGGCCGAGACCGATGCCTTCTGTCACTGAGCCGCCGTCGGTCGATTTCATCTCGCCGTGGTCGAAATAATTATACATCGCAGCCCCGCGCGGATCGGCGACTCCGATTTTGATGTCCTTGTTCTTCTCGCGCAGGAATGTCGATGTGCCGGCCAGCGTGCCGCCGCTGCCGACCGAGCAGATGAAGCCGTTGATCTTGCCGCCTGTCTGCTCCCAGATTTCGGGGCCGGTGGAGACGTAATGTGCCTTGCGGTTGTCGAGATTGTTCCACTGGTCGGCAAACAGCACGCCGTTCTTCTCGGTCTTGCGCAGTTCATCCGCGAGACGGCGGCCGACATGCTGATAATTGTTCGGATTGGAGAACGGTAGCGCGGGCACTTCGACAAGTTCGGCGCCCATCAGACGCAGCACGTCCTTCTTTTCCTGACTCTGCGTTTCGGGAATGACGATGATGGTGCGATAGCCGCGCGCAGACGCGACGACCGCAAGGCCGATACCGGTATTGCCCGCCGTGCTTTCGACAACGAGACCGCCCGGCTTCAACTCGCCGCGCTTCTCCGCTTCCAGGATCATCTGCTTGCCGGCGCGGTCTTTTACCGACCCGCCCGGATTCATGAATTCGGCCTTGCCGAAAATCTCGCAACCGGTCGCCTTCGAGGCAGCCTTCAGCTTGATGAGCGGCGTGTGGCCGATGGCGTCGATAACGTCTTTGCGAATCTGCATGGGACCGGAATCTGCAAGGCGGGGACTGATCCCTCAAACCTAGTGGCCGCATGGGAGCGGAGCAAGTGCGGCGGGTGCAGACGAGACCGGCGTCACAGCGCGCGAGAATGAAATCGCAGCTTATACGGATTTGGCGAATACAACCTGCCGCACATCGATATTGCCGGAGAGGAATCCTGCTTCGCAGTAGGCGAGGTAGTATTCCCACAGGCGGCGGAAACGCTCGTCGAAACCGAGCGGGATCAGGTTCGGCCATGCGGCGCGGAAATTGTCGCGCCACGTCGCCAGCGTCTTGGCATAGTCTTCGCCGAAAATGCGCTCGCGGATCACAGGGACGCCGAATTTCTCGCCGAGCGATTTGAGGACCTGCGGCGAGGGCAGCATGCCGCCCGGAAACACATAACGCTGGATGAAATCCACTTCGCGGCGATAGGCGTTGAAGAAACGGTCCTGAATTGTGATCGCCTGAATTCCGGCAAAGCCGCCCGGCTTGAGCCGGTCGCGCAATTGCGAAAAATATCGCGGCCAGAACTGTTCGCCGACGGCTTCGATCATCTCGATGGATGCGATGCGATCGTATTGCCCGGCCTCGTCGCGGTAATCCTGAAAACGGATCTCGACCTTGTCGTTGAGGCCCGCCGCCTGAATCCGCTTTTGCGCGAAATCGCGCTGCTCGCTGCTGATCGTCAGCCCGACAACCTTGGCGTCGTAGTTTTTTGCGACATATTCTGCAAAGCCGCCCCAGCCGCAGCCGATCTCAAGCACCTTTTGCCCCGGCTGAAGATTGATCGCTTCGGCCAGCCGCCGATATTTGTTGTGCTGGGCTGCGGTCAGATCGTTGGTGCCGTCCTCGAACAACGCCGACGAATAGGTCATGCTCGGGTCGAGCCACGCCGAATAGAATTTATTGCCGATGTCGTAATGGGCGTAGATGTTGCGCCTGGCCTGCCGCCTGGTGTTGCGGTTGAACCAGTGGCGGACGATCTGCACCATGCGCGCTATCGGCCTGTCGCCGAGCATCGACTGGATGAGGTCGTGGTTGACGCAGAAGATATAGAGAAACTGCGTGAGGTCCGGCGTGTCCCATTCGCGCCGCAGATAGGCTTCGGCAATTCCGATGTCGCCGCCGCGTGCCAGACGCCAGGCGAAATCGTAATTGTAGATTTTCATCTGCGCGGCGGGGCCGGGCTCGTCGCCGCCGCATCGTATGGTGCGTCCGTCGGGAAGGGTGATGTCGAGCGTGCCGCGCCGCAGCCGCGAAGCGAAATCCAGAGCCAGCCGCACCAGCCGCGGCACATCGGGCAACGTCGCTGCAACGTTGTCGGGGGTGATCCTGATGAAGTCAGACATCGCGCAAATCCATCGAGGAGAAATGGCTCAGTGTCCGAGTTGTTGCGGCTTGAGTCCTTGCGGTCCGAGTCCTTGTAATTTTGGCCCCTGTTGCGCCGGGCGTTCGCCCGGACTCAATTTCTTCGGTCGTGCGACAAGTTTTGCGCCTTTGATCCACAGACGCAAGGCCTCCCAATGAATCGCAGCCATGATTTTGAAGGTCACGAGCGGCAGGTCGACGAAAGCCAGAAGCAGCGAGGCGGTCGTCAGCGGCTTGCGGCTGCCGTGGAAGGTGGCGGAGAGAAGCGGGCCGTCTGCGTCGGTCTCCAAAATACGCAGCTTGACGCTGTCTTCCGGCGGCGAGACGCGGAAATAATAGCGCATCGCCATCTCAACGAAGGGCGAAACGTAGAACAGCTTGTTCTGTTCCTGCCGAACGCCTGCCTGCGACAATTCGTCAGGCCGGACCGGAAGGGCGTAGGAATGGATTTCGCCGAACGTGTTACGCACTTCATAGATCAGCAGCGCGAGCTTTCCGTTTGCATCGCGGCAAAAATAAACCGACAGCGGATTGAAGGTGTAGCCGAACAGGCGCGGGTAACACAGCAATTGAACCTGCCCGCCGCGCAGATCGATGCCTTTCTCCGATGCGACGCGATGGACGTAAGCGCACAACGATGAGCCGTCGCGGTTGCCGTGGTCGCTTTCGCGAAAGCTGTAGAGCGCGGCCCGGTTGACGCCGAACAGCGGCGACATTCGGTCGGCTTCATCGAGCCGGTCGAGGTCGATCAGGAGACTGAACACGCGATAGGTGAAGCGATGCCCCATCGGCTTAAGCCGGGCATGCATCACATCGCCGAAATAGAGCGCGGCGGGAGCCGTGTCCTTCAGCGTCTGCGAATGCTCACCGGCGTCGTGCCATTCCATGCTTCACTCCGCAGCTTCCGCAAGTTCGGGTGCGGGCGACTTCCACGGCACCGATGCGCCGAGTGCCTCGGCGACGGCCAGACCTGAGCGCAGGCCGTCCTCGTGGAAACCGTATCCCGTCCATGCGCCGCAAAACCATGTCCGGTTCCGGCCCTGAATTTCGCCGAGCCGCTTTTGCGCAGCGAAAGCCGCGCGATCATATTGCGGATGATCGCACAGATAACGGCCGAAGGTCAGCGCGGGATCGGGATCGAAGGGGGGGTTGAGACTGACGAACAGCGGCTTGTCGGCGTCGATGCCTTGCAGTGCGTTCATCCAGTAGGTGACCGCGACATCGTTGACGGCGGTGCCCTTGCGTTTCCAGCGCAGAAAGTTCCACGACGCCCAAGCGCGCTTGCGCTTCGGCATCAGGCGCGGATCGCGATGCAGATAGACGATGTTGGGCGCATAGGGGATATCGCCGAGAATCTGCTGCTCGTCTTTGCTCGCGTCCGACAGCATTTCGAGCGCCTGATCGCTGTGCGAGGCGATGACGACATGATCGTAGGTCTCTCTGTGGCCAAGACTGTCGGTGACGATGACGCCGTGATCGTTGCGTTCGATCGACGTCACCGCGCAGCCGGTCTTGATGCGGTCGCGGAACGGCGCGGTCAGTTTCTCGACATAGGCGCGGCTGCCGCCTTTCACCGTGCGCCAGACCGGACGGTCGTATTGCAGCAGGCGGTGATTACTGAAGAAGGCGACGAAGTTTTCGGCCGGGAACGACAGAATGTCATTGGCCGGTGCCGACCAGATCGCAGCGCCCATCGGCGCGAGATAGTCGGTCAAAAGCCGGGGCGCGAAACCGCGCAGCTTGAAATAATCGCCGAGCGAAAGCCCTTCGAGCCGTCCGTCGGCGTGATCCTCGATGCTCGTATCGTTGAATTTCAGAATATCGCGCAGCATCCACAGGAATGTCGGCGACAACAGATTGCGCTTCTGCGCGAACAGTCCCTTGGCCGTGTTCCACCACGTATTGCCGCCACCCTTCCACTCGAACGCGCCGTTGTCGGCGGTGACGGCGAACGTCATGTCGCTCGCTACGCTTTCCACGCCGAGATGGCTGAACAGTCTTGTGAGGCCGGGATAATTCAGTTCGTTGTAGACAATGAAGCCGATGTCGACTGCGATCTCCGTTCCGTCGTAGTCGATGGTGACAGTGTGGCTGTGTCCGCCGATCCGCAATTCGCGATCGTAAACCGTGACCGGGTATCGCTGCGACAATGCCCACGCGGCCGAATTGCCTGCGATTCCCGTTCCAACAATTGCGACGCGCATTCCCAGCCCCCGTTCTCAACCGGCACCCGAAATACGGGAAATTCCTGTTGAAGTTTCAGACGGGTAACGAGCGGGCCGGGGACACCTGAACGCAGCTTGCAATCCTCGTCAGTCGCGAAACCGCAAATGAAATCTTTGTAAGGATTGTAGTCTTTCCAGATGCGGTCAATACGCGGAAAACCGCTATCCAACGGACAATCGCCACGATCACAGTGGCGTATTTGCCGCTATCGCGCTTGTGCGGATCGCCGAGGCTTGGGATGACTGTGCGCCGTCCGTCCGCCCCGGTAGGATGCGTCGATTTTCCAGAAGAGTAGCCTCCGGTGCCGTCGTCCTGCGTTCAGTTCGAGTTTCCGACCGCGCCCGGTCCACGGCGTCTGGCGGGTATTGCACTTGCGCTGGCGGTCGCGGCCAGCGCAGGCGGGTGCATCGTCACGGCTGACGTTCCAAATGCCGCGCTCGACGTGCCCGACACCTACAAGTCGGCAACACTGGAGCCCGATGACACACCGCCCTCGCTCGACTGGTGGCGAGGTTTCCGTTCGCAGGAACTGACAGTGCTGATGGAGGAAGCCCAGCGGGTCAATCTCGACATCGCCGCGGCAACCGCGCGGATCGTTCAGGCCGACGCGCTTGCGCATGAAGCGGGAACGGCGTTGCTGCCGAGCGTCACCGGCGGATTTTCCGGATCGCGGTCGCGGTCCTCCAAGAATACAGGCGTAGTCACCACCGGCAGCTCGGTCGGCGGCCGCACGGAAGTCACCAATCATGTCGCGCAGTTGAACGCGAGCTATGAGATCGATTTCTGGGGCAAGAATCGCGACGCGCTGCTGGCGGCGGAAGAGACCGCAAACTCCAACCGCTTCGACCGCGATGTCGTCGCGCTGACGACATTGGCCAGCGTCGCCAACGCTTATTTTACGGTTGTCGCATCGCAGGACCGCCTGCGGATTGCGACCAACAACATCGCCAGCGCGCAGCGCATTTACGACGCGATCAAGTCGCGCGTCGATGCCGGCACCAATTCCGATCTCGATCTGGCCCAGCAGGAAAGCGTGCTGAACAACCAGAAGGCGCTGGTGCCGCCGCTGAAACAGACGCTCGATCAGAACGCGAATGTTCTTGCCGTGCTTGTTGCGCGCCCGCCGGAGCGCGTGCGGCTGACGGGGTCGTCGCTTGGGCGAATGGCAATCCCGCGCGTGACGCCGGGGTTGCCATCCGAACTGCTGATCCAGCGCCCGGACATTCGCCGTCAGGAAAACCAATTGGCGTCGGCAACAGCAAATGTCGGCAGCGCGCGCGCGCAATTCTTCCCGAGCATCCAGCTTACCGGCAGCGGCGGCTATCAAAGTGCGGCACTCATGGCGCTGTTCGTGCCGCAATCGGCATTCTTCAACATGGCGGCCGGCCTGACGCAGCCGATTTTCGACGCCGGAAAAATTCAGGCGAACTTCGACTACAACAAGGCCAAACAGGACGAACTGCTGCAAACCTATCGCAAGACTGTCATCCAAGCATTTTCCGACGTGGATACGGCGCTTTATGCGATCAGGCAGACCACCGAGAAACTGCGGCTCCAGCGCAACGTCGTGACATCCTCGCGCCGCGCATTTGAACTTTCCGAGAGGCAGCTTCGGGCAGGCACCGCGGACATCGTGACTGTGCTAAACACGCAACTGACATTATTTCAGGCTGAAGATTCGCTGGCGCAGGCGCAATTGGCCCGGATTCAGGCGATCGTCAGCCTGTATCAGGCGCTCGGCGGCGGCTGGTCGCCAACGACAGTGGGACAGGTGAATGCTCTTTAGGCCCGATCTGAACGAGAAGGCGAAAGCCGCGAGCGAGAGCTTCGCGCGTCTGGCATCGTCGGCGCGCCGGCGGACCGTGTCGATTGCGATTGCGGCTCTGATTGTCGTCGGTGCCGCTTACATCGTCTGGTCGATCTTCAATCAGCCGTCATCCACCAATCGCCAGCAAAGCGGATTTCCGGTCCCGGTGCTGGCGGCGTCGCCGCGCATCGACGACGTGCCGGTCTATCTCGACGGCGTCGGAACGGTGCGCGCGCTGAATAATGTCACCGT
>JAFKKP010000221.1 GCA_017305515.1 Hyphomicrobiales bacterium | reverse complement strand
GCACACATGTCGGCTGTGAGCATGGTGTCTGTGGCGCATGCACCGTGACAGTAGATGGCGCGCTGACGCGATCATGCCTCACGCTCGCTGCTCAGATCGAAGGATGTAACGTGCGGACAGTCGAAGGATTGTCGCCGCGGACCGAACTACTCGGAGTGTTGCAAACCGCTTTTAAACGCAATCACGCGCTGCAATGCGGTTTTTGTACCGCCGGCATTCTCATGTCGCTCGATCACTATCTAAGTCGTAACACATCGCCAACAGAGGCCGACATCCGCGATCTGTTGAGTGGCCATCTTTGCCGCTGCACCGGCTATACGCCCATCGTTCGCGCCGCGATGGAGGCTGCGCAGGAACTAGCGCAATCCACGGACGAGAAAACAGATGCTTGATCTAGGAAATAGCTTCGTCGCCAGCGCCGCGCGGGATCCGCATGCAATCGCCGTGATCGATGGTGATGTTCGTCTGACCTATTGCGAATGGTACGAAAAGATTTCGTCCGTCGTTGCTGGCCTCGACGCATTGGGTCTGAAAAGCGGTGATCACATCATTACAGTTCTGCAGAACCGATGGGAAGCAGCGACCTTGCATTGGGCCTGTCAGTTCGCGGGTCTCATTATTACGCCTGTAAATTGGCGCGCAAAAGGCGATGAGCTTGATTTTTACATCGAGAATTCCGAGGCCAAAGCCATCGTTTTCCAAGATGTTTCGCTTGATGCAATCAAGCAATCCCATCGTGCCAACTCGATTATACGCATTGCATTAGACGACGAAAAAAGCAGCGCTCCGAACGTGGAGTCCTTCTCGAATTTGATCATCAAACGAGTACCGGATGTGACGCCGCGTGCTGATGCAAGCGCGTGGTCAGTGATGCTCTATACATCTGGAACAACGTCAAAGCCAAAAGGCGTTCCAAGGCGCCATCGCGCGGAGCGAGCCGGCGGAGTCGCGCATGTGGCGCAAAACCTCTATCGCCGGCAAGAGCGAACACTTGGTGTTATGCCGCTTTACCACACGATGGGCGTGCGGTCGTTGATTGCCATGTCTCTGATTGGCGGGACGTTTGTGTGCTTACCGCGGTACGACACACAACAGGCACTGATGCTCATTCAGCACGAGAAAATCGACAATCTCTACCTCGTGCCAACGCTATATCACGATCTCGTCTACAGCCAGTCGTTCTCAGAAACTGACATTTCCAGCGTTCGTAAAATTGGATTTGCAGGCGCGTCGATGACTGACGCGCTTCTTAAAAAGTTGAATGATGTGTTTCGACCTGAACTCTTCGTCAACCATTATGGAAGTTCAGAGATTTACACATTCACGATCGACCAGAACCCGACGGCGAAGCCTGGGTCTGCCGGGAAAGCAGGAATCAACCAAAATATCCGGGTGCTTAAGCTGAACGCGAAATCGCCGGCTGATTTGGCTGAGGTGCAAGAAGAAGGTGAAATCGCAGCTGCTCTGATCAGTGACGAGGCATTTGAAGGTTATTGGCGTCGGCCGGATGCAGATGCAAAGGCCTTGCGTGATGGATGGTACTTCACTGGCGATACGGGCTTCATTGACGAGGATGGCGATCTCTTCGTCACCGGCCGTGTCGACGACATGATCATCACGGGCGGTGAAAATGTTTCACCGGTAGAAATTGAGAGCTGCCTATCTCTTCATCCGGCTGTTGCGGAAGTTGCGGTTGTTGGCCTTCCAGATGAGCGATGGGGCAAAATCGTCGCCGCCTTCGTCAAGCGCAGATCGACTGTGACGGAGAAAGAATTAGAGCAGTTCTGTCAGACGTCAGGTATTGCTAACTTCAAGCGTCCACGCCGCATCGTATTCGTCGACGCAATCCCGAAATCTCCGGTTGGAAAACTCCTGCGCCGACTTCTCGTCGCTGGCGAATTCGTTCCCGAGCAGGCGCCACCCTCGGGCGCTGCCTGACGTTCACTCAGATCACAGAAGGAAAACAAAATGGCTTCATCGTATAACTTTAAAGATACGCGGCTCGCAAAGCTCGACGGCTTTTCGGTTGAGTTCGACCAAGCCCATGAGCGTGCGGACATTATTCTGAATAGGCCGCCGTACAACGTGGTAGCGATGCCGCAGCGAGATCAACTCCGTCTCGTTTTTGAAACACTCGATGAAGACGTGAGCGTTCGCATTATCGTTGTCCGCTCAATCGGCGAACATTTTTCCAGCGGCGGCAACATCGGGGGCTTTATGGAAGCCTCTCCCGAGCACGTTTCCAAATTGGCCTGGAATATTGCGGCACCAGCCCGCTGCGCAAAGCCAGTTATCGTTGCCAATCGAGGTTATTGCTTTGGTGTTGGCTTCGAGTTGTCGTTGGCTTGCGATTTTCGAATTTGCTCAGAGACAACACTTTACGCTTTGCCTGAGCAGAAACTCGGCCAGATTCCCGGTTCGGGCGGGTCGGCGAGATTGCAGAAGATGGTCGGTATCACACGGACAAAAGACATCGTCATGCGATCCAAGCGTATCAGCGGAAAGCAGGCTGAAGCTTGGGGAATTGCAACTGAATGCGTGCCGGATGCGGATCTTGAGAAGGCCGTCGATAAACTGGTCGATGAATTGCGAACCTTCTCACCTCTCGCGCAGCGCACAGCAAAGAAACTACTAAACGATACCGAAGATTCGACGCTTGCTATTGCTATCGAGCTTGAGGGGCATTGCTATAGCCGCCTGCGTCAGTCAGAAGACTTTAAAGAGGGCGTCGAAGCCTTCAACGCCAAGCGACCCCCGAAGTTTGCCGGACGCTAAACGTGGTTTGGATGCGATCGATCTCGACCGCATCTCAATTCGTTCTGGCGGGTCAACAAACGACTAGAGTCGAGGATTGGCGTCTTAAATTTCGCTAGAGTTCAAATCGCTCTCATTAAGCGTTCGCGCCGACCTTGCATTCACCCGCCAAGCGTTGACGCCGATGCACCTCGCGTCTTAGAGGCGTCGCGCCGCCGGGAAAAAGCGCTCTTCCTAAGACTTTTAAGCTATGCGATATTGAAGACATGCAGCGGTCATTCGGGCGTTTCATTCTGGCGGTTTTTGTCACCATTGGTTTGACGATGGGACCATTCAGTCTGCCGGTTTCGTCCAAATCGGCTGTTGCACAGTCGTCGTCTGAAATGTCCGGCGATATGCCGTGTTGCCCCGACACCATCGACCGAAAGATGCCGCAGCGGGGTGGGTGCGACGGTTGCCCACTGATGGCCCTTTGCAATGGCACGATCCTGCAGGCCGCTGAAACGGCGGAGCTTATGAATTCTCGTTTGGTGCTACTGGCTGTTATTTCGGTGCACGACGACCGATTTGCCGAGGGCCTTATCGGCGCGCCACCCAAACGTCCCCCTCGAAGCATGGTCTAGCAGCTACTTCTGCGCTGCCGCGTAGCCTTTGGCTTGCAGCATTCTGTCCGCGTGGCTGCGGATGACCAAATTTCGAGGAAAAGACAATGCAACCGACAAACAAGCTGGCTGCGCGCGCAGCAGTGATTGGCGCTGCCGTTTTAGCGGGCGTCGCCGCTACCGCCGCCGACATCAACGACTACGAATTTCAACTCCTGCAACCATCGGTGAAAGTCGATCCGCAGGCCGAGATTTCCGTGCGGCTGATCAATAAAACCACGGGCAAGCCGGTCGCCGATGTCGTGATTTTCGCAACCCGCATCGATATGGCACCTGACGGGATGGCGGACATGACTCCGAAGATCACGGCAATTCCCAGCACCGAACCCGGCATCTACAAGTTCAAGACAAACGTCAGCATGGCCGGACGTTGGCAGCTTTCGCTCGGTGCAAAGGTACAAGGCGAGTCGGGCACAGTAGAAAGCAAATTAATCATTCGGGCCGACAAGTGAACCGGCCGTCGCTGATGATCGCTGGTCTTGCTGCCGTTTCGGCGGCAGGACTGGCCGGGCTTTGGCTTGTAAAGCCTAACACGAATGCGCCTATAAGCACCACATCCGTGATAGGGGCTCTCGCTGTGTCCGGCGACCCAATTTACTTTCAGGATCCCAACGGGCGGCCTGTCTATTCGGCGACCCCCAAGCGGACGGCGGAAGGGATTGATTTCCGGCCTGTTTTCGCGAGCGAGGAGCGCCTCTCGTTTCAGTTCGCCGATGCGGACGATCAGAGCGGGGCGCCAGCCACTAAGCCAGCAGATCGCAAAATCAAATTCTATCGAAATCCAATGGGTCTGGCGGATACTTCACCTGTGCCGAAGAAGGACTCGATGGGAATGGACTACATTCCCGTTTACGAAGGAGAACAGTCCGACGATGGGTCGGTCAAAGTCAGTCCCGGGAAAATTCAAAGAACTGGAGTGAAGTCCGAACCTGCGGCAATGCGTGTCGTCGCGAGTACTATCCGCGCTCCTGGTACCATTCAGCTCGACGAGCGGCGCGTGTCCGTCGTATCGATGCGCAGTGAAAGCTGGGTCCAGAAAGTCGAGGACGTGACGACGGGCAGCCGCGTTCACAAGGGCGACCCCCTTATGCAAGTTTATAGCCCTGCGATTTCATCAGCGGCGGCTGAATACGTTTCGGTGCGCGGTTTAGCAGCTGACGCAGCAAGCGGCGGCAATCTTGGCAATGGAGCGAAGCAGAGATTGCTGAATCTAAACGTGCCAGAATCGGCAATCGTCGCCATGGAAAAAAGCCGCAACGCGCCGCTTGCTATCGTTTGGACGGCGCCGCGAGACGGCGTGGTCCTCGAGCGCAATGCAGTCGAAGGAATGAGGGTGGGACCCGGGGATACCTTGTTTCGCTTGGCCGACACATCTGTTGTGTGGACTCTTATCGACATAGCCGAACGTGACATCGCCCGCATAGCCGTTGGCCAAACAGTATCGATTACAGCGCGTGGATTTCCAGGAAAAAGATTCCATGGCACGGTTTCAATCATCTACCCGCAAGTGAACAAGGAAAGCAGGACGATTCGCTTGAGAATCGAGCTTGCAAATCCAGACTTCACGCTGCTTCCCGATATGTATGTCGATGCAGCCATCGATGCCGGCAGCCAGGACGCCGTTCTTGCGGTTCCGGAATCCGCGGTGATTGACAACGGTAGTAAGCAAACCGTCTTCATCGACCGCGGCGAAGGCCGACTTGAACCGAAGGAAGTCCTTACCGGGAGTCGAGGCGAAGGTTACGTCGAAATTCGTGGCGGCCTGACCGACGGCGATCGCGTCGTCGTTTCGGCGAACTTCCTGATCGATGCCGAAAGCAATCTGAGTGCTGCGTTCAAAGGCTTCGCCGACTCGGGAGCGGGACAATGATCGCTCGTCTCATCTCGTGGTCGTCTCGCAACCTGATGCTGGTGATGATCGGTGTGGTATTCGTTGTCGCAGGCGGCCTCTATGCTTTGAAGCACCTGCCGCTGGATGCCATTCCTGATCTGTCCGATACACAGGTCATTGTCTATACTGAATACCCGGGTCAAGCACCGCAAGTCGTCGAAGACCAAGTCACCTACCCGCTTACGACGGCGATGCTTACTGTTCCGAAATCGAAAGTCGTGCGTGGATTTTCGTTTTTCGGGGTATCGTTCGTCTACATCATCTTCGAGGACGGGACCGACATTTACTGGGCGCGGTCGCGCGCTCTCGAATTCCTCAATAGCGCTGCTACCAGATTGCCGGCGGGCGTGACGCCGACACTTGGGCCGGATGCGACAGGTGTCGGCTGGGTCTATCAATATGCTCTCCAGTCGAAGGACCTGAGTCTTGCCGAGACGCGAACGTTGCAGGACTGGAATCTTCGCTTCGGGTTGGCGAAAGCGGAGGGCGTCGCCGAAGTCGCTGCCGTAGGCGGGTTTGTGCGCCAGTACAATGTCATTCTCGATCCGCAGCGGCTACGCGACCTTGGGCTCACCATGTCAAGGGTGCGAGACGCGATTCGAGCAAGCAACGCTGATGTGGGTGGACGCACGGTAGAGCTTTCCGAGTTCGAATACGTCATTCGCGGCCGCGGCTATCTCAAAAACATCGGCGATATCGGCGATATCGTTCTGAAGACCGACGGCGGCACGCCCGTGCTCGTTCGTGACGTGGCGCGCGTGGAACTGGGGCCGGACGAACGGCGCGGCATCGCGGAGTTAAACGGCGAAGGCGAAACGGCGAGCGGAATTGTGCTGCAGCGCTTCGGCAGCAACGCTTTGGATGTTATCGACAACGTCAAAAAGCGCTTTGCTGAAATCGCTGCGAGCTTGCCGCCATCTGTCAAGGTATTGCCGGTCTATGACCGTTCCGAATTGATCAATGCTGCGATTGAAACGCTCAAGAGTACACTCTTCGAAGAGAGCGTCGTCGTGGCATTGGTGTGCATTGTCTTTCTGCTTCATGTCCGAAGCGCGTTGGTTGCGATTCTGATGCTGCCAGTTGGTGTCCTAATGGCTTTCGGCACGATGAAGCTGCTGGGCCTCGGCTCCAACATTATGAGTCTCGGCGGCATCGCGATCGCCATCGGAGCTATGGTCGATGCAGCTATCGTGATGATCGAGAACGCGCACAAGCATCTGGAACGTGCGCCCCCCGGCAGCAGCCGCGTCGACGTTATCATTGCCGCTGCGTCGGAAGTCGGACCGCCGCTGTTTTTCAGTCTGCTGATTATAACCGTCTCTTTCATGCCGATCTTCACGCTGGAATCGCAAGAGGGGCGGCTATTCAGTCCGCTTGCATTTACCAAGACGTTTTCAATGGCGGCGGCAGCACTGTTGTCGATCACACTTGTTCCGGCGCTGATGATCATTTTTGTTCGCGGTAAAATCATTCCCGAGCGTAAGAATCCAATCAACAGCGCACTGATCTGGCTCTACAGGCCTGTCATTAAAGCCGTGATGGAGGCGAAAGCTCTGGTGATTGTTCTGGCTCTAGTAGCCTTAGCCGTAACAATCTGGCCGGCACGGCAGTTGGGTTCGGAGTTCATGCCGAATCTCAATGAAGGCACTTTGCTTTATATGCCGACTACATTGCCCGGCATTTCGGTGACAAAGAGCGCGGAACTGCTGCAAATTCAGGACCGTATCATCCGAACATTTCCAGAAGTCGTCTCAGTGTTCGGTAAGGCCGGACGTGCAGCGACCGCCACAGACCCTGCGCCATCTGAAATGTACGAAACGCTCATCAATCTTAAACCGAAAAGCGAATGGAGGCCCGGTGTCACCATCGACAGCTTGACCGCAGAAATGGATAAAGCGTTGCAGTTTCCGGGAGTATCGAATGCCTGGACCATGCCGATCAAAGCCCGCATCGACATGCTGTCGACGGGCATCCGCACACCCGTCGGCGTCAAGGTCATCGGCGCCGATCTCAATGAACTCGAGAGGTCGTCTCGTCAGGTTGAGGCCGTAATCAAGGCTGTGCCCGGCACGTCGTCGGCATACGCCGAACGTGTTGTCGGCGGCTACTATCTCGATATCGTTCCCGACCGCGCCGCGATGGCTCGCTACGGGATCATGATTCAGGACGTGCAAGATACGATTGGCATGGCTCTCGGCGGGCAGACGGTTACAACGACTGTCGAAGGAAGGCAGCGCTTCGGCGTAAACCTCCGCTATCCTCGGGATCTGCGCAGCGATCCACAATCGATCGCCCGTGATGTTCTTGTGCCGATGTCCAAGGGCGGAGCGATTCCGCTTGGTGAGATTGCGAAAATCAATCTCACCCGCGGTCCATCTTCGATTCGTACCGAAAACGGTCAACTCGCGGTCTATATTTATGTTGATGTCCGCGACCGAGATATCGGCAGTTATGTTGCTGATGCACAAACGGCGGTGAAAGCCAACGTTGTATTTCCTCCAGGGTCTTACGTTGCCTGGAGCGGACAGTATGAATACCTCGAACGTGCGACCGCGCGGTTGAAGATCGTGGTTCCGTTTACGCTGCTGATCATATTCTTGTTGCTCTATCTCAATTTCCGTTCGATCGCCGATACAATGATTGTCATGCTCTCGTTGCCTTTCGCGCTAGTCGGCGGTCTCTGGCTGATGTGGGCCATGAGCTTCAACCTGTCCGTCGCGGTTGTAGTCGGCTTTATCGCGCTTGCCGGCGTTGCCGCCGAAACCGGTGTAGTCATGTTGATCTATCTCAACCACGCATATGCCGAACTGAAAGCAGCGCGCGAAGCGAAAGGCGAAGCCTTTACGCGGGATGATCTTTATCAGGCAATCATGCTCGGTGCCGTCGAGCGCGTGCGACCCAAGATGATGACGGTGGTGGCGATCATGGTCGGATTGCTGCCCATCATGTGGAGTAGCGGAACCGGTTCCGAAATCATGCAACGCATTGCGGTGCCGATGATCGGCGGAATGCTGTCGTCCACGATTCTAACTCTGGTGGTAATCCCGGCGGTCTTTGCTTCAGTTAAGGCAACGGCTATTTCGGGTTCGACAATGCCTCTAAAGGGCTTGGAGTTGAGGTCCTAGGGTTAGCCTTGCGTATTCATCTGGCGATCATCCGCATGCGAAACAATAGTTTCCGGACACGGATAAATACACAAGATCCCGAATAGTTTTTCAATGCGACCCAGAACTGTGGCAGGCTTGCCAAGAGTCCGCCGTCTAGGAATCGGGCATCATGCGCATCGGAATTCGACTCGCCGTATCGATACTGGTGTTGACTTTCATCATCGTCAGCGCGGCAGGCGTGCATTTTCTTTGGTGGCGAACGGCGGAAGCAAGTAGTCAAACCCTCGCTTCCACGATCGACGAACAAATCGTGTCATCGGTCGGCGACGAGCTGCAATCGATCACGACGGAGGCAAAATCCGCGTTCACCGCCGTCCGGACGCTTTTGGTTCGTCACGTTCTCGATATCCGTGAATCGAACAAACTCGAGTTCGTCTTCCTATCGCAATTGCAATCGCAGCCGACAATTTCATGGGTTGTCTTGGGACGCCCGGATGGCGCGTTTCTGGGTGCACACAAGCTTGGCGACTCGGCAATCGAAATAATCGGAGTTACCGCAGGGCAAACGAAGCAATCGATCGAACGCTATGAAGCGATCGATGGCGATTTTCAGTTCAAAGATAAGATCATGCGCGACGGGGCCGATCTTGTGAAAGATCGCGAATGGTTCCGCGATGCCATCGAGTCGGAGGGGCCGCAATTCAGCGTCACAACCCGTCCGGGCGATGAGCGGCTTGCTGCGGTGTTAGCGGGTCCGATCGATGTCGATGGCAAACGACACGGCGTTCTTGCGATCATGATCGAGCTATCGCGCGTTTCGCGATATCTGTCTCAACTGACAACGGGCAAATCTGCCGGCGCGTTCATCTTGGACCGTGACGGTCGAGTCGTTGCCGCCCCGGACGCGAATGCCGATGAGGTAACCGAAGTCAATTCAAATCATGCGCTGCTTCCGATCGCCGTTTCTGCGCTCCGAAATTCAAGTGGGAAATACGATGCGGACGGCGGACGACCTTTTCGGTCGCGGATCGAGCAGGGGAAGGACGCATACGAAGTGGTCCTGAATCCGCTGTCGTTGCCCGGATGGTCACTCGCGACCGTTGTCCCGGAGTCGGAGTTTCTCGGCCCCGTCAGAAAAACCATTCAAGAGCTAGTTGTCGGTCTGGCAATGCTAATCGCTGTCGCTGGTCTCTTATCGGCTTGGCTTGCCCAGCGGACGATTGCTGCGCCGCTCATCAAGGTCGTGAGCGAAGTCAAGCACGTCGAGCGTTTTGAACTCGATGAGGTCAAACGTCATCGCTCGCGGCTGGCTGAACTGGATAATCTATCGGGAGCAATCGCGGATATGGCCGGTGGCCTTTCGGCCTTCAGAAAGTACATTCCGGCAGATTTGGTCCGCACGCTTGCAAAAGAAGGCGTAGATGCCAAACCGGGCGGCAGCATTCGGCCGATGACGGCCCTTTTCGCAGATGTAGCTGGTTTCACGGGATTGTCCGAGCGTCTCGGTGATAAAATAATCCCGTTGCTATCGCGCTATCTTGATGTGATGTCGGCCGAGATAAGCCTGCATCACGGAACCATCGACAAGTTCATTGGTGACGCAGTCATGGCGTTCTGGGGTGCACCCGCATCCAATCCCGACCATGCCGCAGAAGCCTGCCGTGCAGCCTTGGCATCTCAACGCGCCATGAAAATGAGCAGCATTGTCGATGACAACGGCCAACCTCTGCGGATTCGCATCGGCATCAATTCCGGAGACATGCTGGTTGGCAATATCGGCTCGGCGGTACGACTAAATTACACGGTCATCGGCGACGCGGTAAACATTGCAAGCCGGCTCGAAGGCGCAAACAAATCGTACAACACCGAGATCATCATCGGCGAAGAAACCTATCGATTGGCGTCGGCGCAGATCCATGCGCGCGAGCTCGACATTCTTGCGGTCTATGGCCGCGCTGGCAGTATCAAAGTCTACGAACTCGTTGGCTTGGTTGGTGAGGAGCATGCGCCAACGTGGTTGATCGCATATGCCGAGGGCCTCGCTTACTACCGTGCGCGCAACTTCAAGGTCGCGATCGAATGCTTCGAACGAGTTCTGTCGATGCGGAAGCTCGACCCGCCGTCCGAAATCATGATTCGGAGATGCCATGATTTTATTGCATCGCCGCCGCCTGAGGATTGGCAGGGTACGGCAGTCGCCGAGAGCAAATGAGGCGCGGCGTCAGTTATATTCCTCAATGCATTATCTATCGACGGGATTGTTCGTGAAACCTCTTAGCCAAGCGCGACGTACTTCGACCGACGGTTTATTCGAACGTTTAGAAGGCGGCGCAACATGGCAACCGACGTTTCGACTATCGCTGCGCTTTCTGCCGGCACGATAAGCTTTCTCTCGCCATGTGTTCTTCCGTTAGTCCCGCCTTATCTGGTCTATCTGACCGGGGCGACCGTCGAACAAGTGGCCAACAAGGAAACGTCAGCCTCGTCGAAGAGAGCAATAATGCTTTCGGCGGTGATGTTTGTGTTGGGCTTTTCCACGGTATTCGTCGCGTTAGGAGCCAGCGCCAGCTTCATTGGCGGCTTTGTGCGCGCATGGTCGGAGCAATTGTCCATCGTAGCCGGGATCGCGATAATCCTGATGGGTCTTCACTTCCTCGGCATCACTCGCATTGGATTTCTTATGCGCGAGGGAAGGCTCGATATTCCGAAGCCAGTCGGGCTCTCCGGCGCTTATGTCATGGGTCTCGCTTTCGCGTTTGGCTGGACGCCGTGTATCGGACCGATATTGGCGGCGATCCTTTCAATGGCTGCTGCGGAGGCGACGGTTGCGAAGGGTGCGGCGCTGCTTACGGTGTATTCAGTTGGTCTTGGCATTCCTTTTCTGCTAGCCGCATTTATGATCGAGCAGTCATCATCTATCCTATCGCGATTGAAACGACATCTTGGCACCGTAGAGCGGACCATGGGCGTGCTGATGGTGGTAACCGGAATTGGCTTCCTGACAGGTGGCATCTCCGCCATCAGTATCTGGCTTCTCGATACGTTTCCCGCGCTGCAAAATTTTGGCTGATTGGGCGTAACAAGCCTGCGCTCGGCCGCGTAAATCACTGAAGCCGATTTGAAGAACCCGAGGGGCAATCATGAAATTCCTTGTAAATCTGCTCATTTCGCTTCCCGCGCTGATTGCTTCGTATTTTTCCTGGGCTGGACCACTGATCGCCCGGCTTGTCGTTGGGTATGTCTTCATGCTGAGCGGCTGGACGAAACT
>JAFKKP010000220.1 GCA_017305515.1 Hyphomicrobiales bacterium | reverse complement strand
CGCGCAAACCATCGGCACCGGCCTCATCGATCCGGGCGTGATCGACGAGCAGGTGATTTTCGCAGCTCTTATCGGCACGATTGTCTGGAATCTGATTACATGGGCGCTCGGCATGCCCTCGAGCAGTTCGCATGCACTGATCGGCGGCTTGCTTGGCGCGGGTGTCTCAAAGGCGGGATTCCACGTCATGGTGTGGAGCGGCCTGTCGAAAACACTCCTCGCAATCGTGCTGTCGCCGTTTGTCGGCTTTGTGCTTGCGCTGATGCTCATGGCCATCGTGTCGTGGGCCGCCGTGCGCTCGACGCCCTTCGCCGTCGACCGCGCATTCCGTATTTTGCAGTTCGCATCGGCGTCGCTGTATTCGCTGGGCCACGGCGGCAACGACGCACAGAAGACGATGGGCATCATCGCGGTGCTGCTATTTTCGCAAGGGCATCTGGGGCCGGAATTCAGCGTGCCGTTCTGGGTCGTGCTGGCGTGTCAGGCGGCGATGGCGCTGGGCACGTTGCTCGGCGGCTGGCGCATTGTCCGCACGATGGGCCTGCGCATCACCAAGCTGACGCCGATGCAGGGTTTTTGCGCGGAGACGGGCGGCGCGGCAACGCTGTTCATGGCGACATATCTCGGCGTGCCGGTGTCGACGACGCACACGATCACGGGCGCCATTGTGGGTGTCGGCGCGGCGCGGCGCGTTTCGGCGGTGCGCTGGAACGTGGCAAGCTCCATTGTTGTGGCGTGGATTTTCACGATCCCGGCGTCGGCGGCGGTGGCGTCGATCACCTATTTCGCGGTGTCGTTTTTCACGCGATAAATCAGGTCACGACTTTCAGTCCAACGATCCCGGCGACGATCAACCCGATGCATCCGAGTCGAACGGCAGTTGCAGGATCGCCGAACAGTACGATTCCGAGGATTGCGGTGCCGACAGTTCCGATGCCAGTCCACACCGCATAGGCCGTCCCCATCGGCAACGTCTTGAGCGCAACGCCAAGCAGGACGATGCTGATCGTCATGCATGTCAGCGTCAGAATCGAGGGGAAGATGCGCGTAAATCCTTCAGTATATTTGAGTCCGACGGCCCAGCCGATTTCCGTCAGTCCCGCAACGAACAAAATTGCCCACGCCATAGCGTACCTCGACAACAGGGCCGTCCCTGATTTTGATGGATGAAGCGAGGCCGTCCTCGCGAAAGCCAGTTGGACCGCGCCGGGATGAAATTCAAGGGCCGGGAGGCGCAAGCAACTCTTGATCCAGCCGCGTTTTGCTGTCACAGGCTCGGCCATGTCCGACACCGCAATATCCCTTGAGTCGCAGCGTTCGCCGCTGGCCAATGAGGTCGCGCGGCGCAGAACTTTTGCGATCATTTCCCACCCCGACGCCGGCAAGACGACGCTGACCGAAAAGTTGCTGCTGTTCGGCGGCGCGATCAATCTTGCGGGCCAGGTGAAGGCCAAGGGCGAACGCCGCAACACGCGCTCGGACTGGATGAAGATCGAGCGTGAGCGCGGCATCTCAGTCGTCACGTCCGTCATGACGTTCGAGTTCGAGAATCTCGTTTTCAACCTGCTCGATACGCCGGGCCACGAAGATTTCTCCGAGGACACCTATCGCACGCTCACGGCTGTGGATTCCGCCGTGATGGTGATCGACGCGGCAAAAGGCATCGAGGCGCGCACGCGCAAATTGTTCGAGGTGTGCCGGCTGCGCGATATTCCGATCATCACCTTCATCAACAAAATGGATCGCGAGAGCCGCGATCCGTTCGATCTTCTGGACGAGATTGAAAAGACGCTGGCGCTGGACACCACGCCGATGACGTGGCCGGTTGGACGCGGCCGCGATTTTCTCGGCACCTACGACATCGCAACCGGCGGCGTGCGGCTGCTGGAAGGCGGCGGCGCGAAAACGGGGCAGGCCGAACAGATTGCAATTACAGATTTGGCCTCGCGCAATGCCAGTCTCGATGCAGCGGCGATCGAGGAAGAACTCGCGCTGGTGTCGGAGGCCTGCAAGCCGTTCGAGCTGGGCGCCTTCCGCGAAGGGCATCTCACGCCTGTGTTCTTCGGATCGGCGCTGCGCAATTTCGGCGTCGGCGATCTTCTGGAAGGTCTCGGGAAATATGCGCCGCCGCCGCGTGCGCAGGAATCCGACAAGCGCAAGGTCGAGGCGGACGAGCCGAAGATGAGCGCGTTCGTCTTCAAGATTCAGGCGAACATGGACCCGAACCACCGCGACCGCATAGCGTTCGCGCGGCTATGTTCGGGCAAGCTCGACCGCGGCATGAAGGCGAAACTTGTGCGTACCGGCAAGAACATGAGCCTGTCGTCGCCGCAGTTCTTCTTCGCGCAGGATCGTGCCATCGCGGACGAGGCTTTCGCAGGCGACGTCGTCGGCATTCCCAATCACGGCACGCTGCGCATCGGCGATACCCTGACCGAAGGCGAAGACATCACCTTTGTCGGTGTGCCGTCGTTCGCGCCGGAAATTCTGCGCCGCGTGCGGCTGACCGACGCGATGAAGGCGAAGAAGTTGAAAGAAGCCTTGCAGCAGATGTCGGAAGAGGGCGTGGTGCAGGTGTTTCGCCCCCGTGACGGAGCTCCCGCGCTCGTCGGGGTGGTCGGATCGCTGCAGCTGGACGTGCTGAAAGCCCGCCTTGATGCTGAGTATCAGTTGCCGGTCGATTTCGAGGTCAGCGAATTCCAGCTTGCGCGCTGGATTTCGTCTGACAATCCGAAAACGCTCGACGCTTTCATCGCTGCCAACGGTTCCGGCGTCGCCGATGACGTCGATGGCGATCCGGTGTTTCTGGCCAAGAACGAATTTTATCTTGGTTACACCAGGGAACGCGCCGAAGGCATTGTGTTCTCCAACGTCAAGGACGTGAAAAAGCGCGCCTGAACCCGCTTGCAAAATCTCGCGGCGTTGCGAGACTGCGATGGCGGGGTCGTATCATGCACATCAGACTTCAATCGACCGTTGGCGATTTCGATGCGAGCTTCGTGAAGGCATTGCGGAAGTTCGAGAAGGTAATGGAAGCACAGGGCCTCGATCCCTCCGTTTATGTGATTTCCAAGGACCGGCCGCAGTTCACCTCATTGCCGTTCTTCGTGCGGCCCGGCGGCGACGGTTACAACTATACGGTTTTCATCGACGGGGAATCGTTCACCGTCACCAAGGTCAACGATCTCGCCTTTCTCGATCATTTCGAGCAACTCTGCGCTGGCGCGATCTACGGAAAGCCGGAGAGCGGTTCGCTGTTCAGGACAATCGGTCAATTCTTCGGTCGGATTCGGGCGTGGTTCGACGCGCCGCTTTACGAGAAGCCGAAGAAATAAATCGCTGCTAGTTGATCCTGATGTCGCTCTTGGCGATGACGTCGGACCAGAGCCTGATCTCGGCGTTCATCCGCGCGCGCAGCGCCTCGGGCGAGGACGGCGTCGGCTCCATCAATTGCGTTTCCAGCCGCGCACGCACGCTGGGTTTCGTCAGTGCATCGCGGACTTCATCGTTGATCTGGGCGACGATCGGTTGCGGCGTGCCGCCCGGAGCGATCAGCGCATTCCACGCGTCGGACTCCACATCGACGCCGCTCTCTTTCAGGGTCGGCACATCGGGCAGAAAGCGCGAACGATTTGCGGTCGCGACCGCGAGGATTTTCAGTTTGTCTTCGGACAATTGAGGCGTCACGGCAATCGCGGGCAGGCATGCCGCCTGCACGTCGCCGCGAATGACCGCGGTGATCGCGGCGGGCGAACCGCCATAAGGAATGTGCGTCAGCTTCACGCCGGCCTTGATCGCAATCGCCTCCATCGTCAGATGCGACAGCGATCCCGCGCCGATCGAGCCGAACGCGATTTTGTTCGGATCGCTCTTGGCAAGGGTTATGAAGTCCGCAACCGAATTGACGCCGAGCGAGGTAGGAACGACCAGCACGCTCGGCAGCGAGGTGAGCAGCGAAACGGGTGCAATATCGGTTGCGGGATTATATGGCAGCTTCGAGAACAGCAGCGTGTTGATCGCAAGCGGCCCGCCAAGGCTGATGCCGAGCGTTGCGCCGTCGGGTAATGCTTTCGTCACAGCATCGGTGCCGATATTGCCGCCTGCGCCCGGCTTGTTCTCGACAACGAAACGCGATCCGGGATGACGTTCCTGCAACTCGTCGGCGACGATCCGTCCCACCAGATCGGGCGTCGAACCGGCTGCATAGGGCACGACGATTTTGACGATCTTCGGCGGCCAGTTCGGGGTCTGGGCATGGGTTGGGAAGATCAGGCTTGCAGACAACGCAAGCGAGGTGAGAACGGCGATTTTCATGCGATCCGGCGGCTTCTTCTGGAGAGAAGGGATGATGGCGGCATTGCCTGCGGTATCATAAAAATGATACCGGGGCAGTCATGCTTCGATCCTAGCCGGGACCGCGGGGCTACGAAAGCGGGAGGAGCGCATGGGTTTGCTCATCATGATTGCCGGGCTGGTGCTGTTTCTCGGCATCCACACCCTCACGACAATGCGCGACACGCGTGCGCGCGCCATCGCGCGGCTCGGCGAGGGCGGTTACAAAATTCTCTACACGGTGATTTCGATTGCGGGCATTGCGCTGATCGCGTGGGGTTTCAGCCATTATCGTCAGTATGAATGGACCAACGTCTGGCATCCGCCGATTTGGACGCGTCATATCGCGCTGGGTCTAATGCTGCCCGCGGTCATTCTGGTCGTCGCGTCCTATATCCGGGGACGCATTTTCATCAAGCTCAAACATCCGATGCTGGCCGGCGTGAAGCTGTGGGCGTTTCTGCATTTGATCGCTAACGGCGATCTCGGCTCCATCATCCTGTTCGGTTCGATTCTGGCCTGGGCGGTGTACGATCGCATTTCGCTCAAGCGCCGCAGCGATCCGGGCAGTCCGCCGATTCCGGTCGGTGGCATGACCAATGATCTGATTGCGGTCGGCGTCGGCGTCGTGGTCTATGTCGCGCTGGTATTTGCCTTCCATCCGCTGGTCATCGGCGTTCCCATCGTTGGAGTTTCCTAAATGTCGGTTCAATCCGCGATCAAGCGCAAGACGGCGCCGGATATTCTCGCGCGCAAGGGCGGCGATCCCGTCGTGATGCTGACCTCCTATCACGCGCACACGGCGCGGCTGGTCGACAAATATTGCGACATCATTCTGGTCGGTGACTCGCTCGGCAACGTCATGCACGGCTTCGAGACGACGGTGCCGGTGACGATGGAGATGATGATCCTGCAAGGGCACGCCGTGATGCGCGGCTCGCAGCAGTCGCTCGTCGTCGTGGACATGCCGTTCGGCTCTTACGAAGCCTCGAAAGAGCAGGCGTTTCATTCCGCAGCCCGCATCATGAAGGAAACGCTGTGCGGCGCTGTGAAGATGGAAGGCGGCGCGCGCATGGCGGAGACCATCGAGTTTCTCACCACGCGCGGCATTCCGGTGATGGGACATGTCGGCCTCACGCCGCAGTCGATCAACACGCTCGGCTCGTTCAAGGCGCAGGGCCGCACCGAAGCCGATTGGGGACCGATCGAGAACGACGCGCGCGCGGTCGATCAGGCCGGCGCGTTCTCGATGGTTGTCGAGGCCGTGGCCGAGCCGCTCGGCAAGCGCATCACCGAAATCGTGAAAGCGCCGACCATCGGCATCGGCGCGAGTGCGGCTTGCGATGGGCAGGTCCTCGTGCTCGAAGACATGCTCGGTCTGTCGCCGTGGGCACCGAAATTCGTCAAACGTTACGGCAATCTCGGACCGGGCATTGAAGCCGCCATTCAGGACTACGCGAAAGAAGTCCGCTCGCGCGCATTTCCTGGACCGGAGCATGTTTACGGTATGAAGAAGACCTAACCGCCCGGCGGAATAGCCCGTGGGATTTTGCGTGCTGCCAAATCCCCCAAATTCAGTAACCCTTTGTTTCGGCTGGCTTTGCCTTGCGCGCGCCATACCGATAGGGTACCGCCGCGCCAGACCGGGGACGCGCCACGCGCGCCGGGTCGGCGGATTTTCCGATATTCGGCGGGGACTGACTTAAGTGTCTGAAATATTTGACGAAGTTGACGAGGAATTGCGCCGCGAGCAGGTCTCGAAGATTTGGGCGCGCTACCGCTTTCTTATCATCGGTGTTGCCTTGGTCATCATCGCAGGCGTCGGCGGATGGCGCGGCTACCAGTATCTGGAAGCCAAGAAGGCGGCGGAAGCGGGGTCTGCATTCCAGGCCGCAGCTGCGCTTTCTGACGATAACAAGAGCGCCGAGGCCGAAGCCGCTTTCAACAAGCTCGCGATCGACGGCAGCGCGGGCTACCGCTCGCTGGCGCGTCTGCGTGCTGCGGGTGAAGCCGCCAAGCGCGATCCGAAGGAAGCCGTGAAACTTTACGACGCGATTGCAGCCGATGGCAGCGTCGCCGCGCCCGAACAGGATCTCGCGCGCATCCGTGCTGCGGGCCTGTCGATGGAAACCGCCCCTTACGATGCGATGCGCCAGCGGCTTGAAACCGCGACCGGTCCCGACCGCGCTTATCGTCACACCGCACGCGAATTGCTTGCGCTCTCTGCGTGGCGTGCGAACGATGCGGTCGCCGCGCGCCAGTGGCTCGACATGATCGGCAACGATCCGCTGACACCGTCGAGCATGCGAAGCCGCGCGGAAGCGTTGCAGGCGCTGCTGCCGCCGGCGGCGAAAAGCTGATTTGAATTCCGGATCGGGATAGATGCGAATTGGCCAACGATTGATTGCTGCAACCGTGCTCGCCGCGCTGTCATGCGCGCTTGCGGCTTGCGGCACCAATGGCAGTTTCGATCCGACCGACGTGCTTGATATGATCGACACGAAGAAGAAACTCCCCGGCGAGCGCAAGCCGGTGTTTCCCAACGGCGTTCCCGGCGTCGAGCAGGGCGTGCCGAAAGAACTTTACAAGGGCGCGCAGCAACAGCAGCAGGATCAGCCGCCGGTCGTAGAGGCCGCACCTGCACCGGAGCTAAAATCGAAGAAAGGTGCGAAGGCCGCGCATGTCCGCCCGTCTGTCGCGCCGTCGCCTGAGCAGCCGACGGCTGCGCCCGAAGCGGAGCAGGACAGCGGTCCCGCAACCGACGACAATGTCGCGGCAGCACCTCCCGCGCCGCCAATGAAGAAGCAGAAGCGCCGCAGCATCACCGCGCCCGATGCGGACACGCAACCTCCTCAGCAGACGCAGTCCAAATCTTCAGCGCAGCCCGTGCCTCAACAGCAATCGGCCAATCCATTCCCGGCGCCGTTGCCGAGCGGCGGATTCCAGCGTTAAGCGACGCGCACCCGCGCTTTCGTACAAAGTCATTTCCCTGTTCTTAACTTGATCCCTTTAAAGGGCGAACGGATCGATCATGCCCTTCACCATCGCCATCATCGGCCGTCCAAACGTTGGAAAATCGACGCTGTTCAACCGCCTCGTCGGGCAGAAGCTCGCGCTCGTCGACGATCAGCCGGGCGTCACGCGCGACCGCCGCGAGGGCAACGGAAAACTCGGCGACCTTGAATTCACGCTGATCGACACGGCGGGCCTCGACAAGGGCGAGCGCGGTTCGCTGACGGCGCGCATGCAGGAACAAACAGAAGTCGCAATCGCTGCCGCCGATGCGCTGATGTTCGTATTCGACGCGCGCGCTGGATTGACGCCGTCGGATCGTGAGTTCGCCGATTTTGCCCGCCGCGCCAACAAGCCGGTGGTGCTCATCGCCAACAAGAGCGAAGGGAAATACGGCGAGGACGGCGCGATGGAATCCTACGCCCTGGGACTGGGTCAGCCGATCCCGATTTCGGCCGAACACGGCGAAGGCCTGAGCGATCTCTACGACGCGTTGCGCGCGTTGATGCCGGAGCCGGTTGCGCATGACGATTTCGACAGCGATGAGGAAAATGGCGAATTCGATGACGTCGGACTGACGGACGTAGAACTCTCGAAGCGGCCTATCCGCGTTGCGGTTCTCGGCCGTCCCAACGCCGGTAAATCCACGCTGATAAATTTTCTGCTCGGCGAGGATCGGCTGCTGACCAGCCCCGAGGCCGGTACGACGCGCGATTCCATCGCGGTGGACGTGACGTGGAAAGGCCGCAGCTTTCGCCTGTTCGATACGGCCGGATTGCGCCGCCGCTCGCGGATCGAGGACAAGCTCGAAAAATTGTCGGTGTCCGACGCGTTGCGTGCCGTTCGCTTCGCCGAAGTTGTCGTGCTGATGATGGATGCGCAGACGAAATTCGAGGAGCAGGATCTGCGCCTGGCGGATCTGGTCGAGCGCGAAGGCCGCGCCATTGTGATTGCCGTCAACAAATGGGATTTGATGGACCGCGCGCCGAGCCAGATCGGCAAATTACGCGAGGAGGCCGATCATCTGTTGCCGCAGGTCAAAGGTGCGCCGGTGGTGGCTGTCTCCGGCCTGATGGGCGAGGGCATCGACCGATTGATGACCGCGATTCAGGACGCCTACGCGGTTTGGAATCGCCGGGTCTCGACCAGCCAGCTCAATCGCTGGTTCGAGCAGGCGGTGACGGCGAACCCGCCGCCGGCGAAATCCGGCGCGCGGATGAAACTGAACTATGCGACGCAGGTGAAGGCGCGTCCGCCGAGCTTCGTGATGTTCTGCACGCGCGCGGGCTCGGTGCCGGAATCCTATCTGCGCTATCTCACCAACAGCATTCGTAACTATTTCGATCTGCCCGGCACGCCGATCCGGATCACGCTGCGCGAAAAGGAAAATCCCTTCAGGCACAAACGCAATCCGGAAGCGCACAAGCGCAAGCGGCCGTCCTGACTAGTTCGACCGCGTCCAGGTCGTCGATTTGCAGATCATGCCGCCCATGGCGCAGCCCTGGGTGGTGAGCGTTCCGCCCGACAGCGACATTTTGCCGGAATAATTGTTTCCATCCTCGGGGTTGAAGGCAGAGCCTTTCCAGGCATCGGCGCCATCCGGCTTCATATCGAAGAACACGCGCTGGCCGACCTTGCTTTTGGTTTCGACGTCGGGCTTGAGCCAGACAATCGTCCCGCAAAGCGCACCGCCGCCGCAGGGCGCGAATTTCACTTTCGAGGCGCCGGTATCGCGCAGCCACACGCCGGTCGCGTCGGCGGCGAGTGCTGATGTTGCGGCGAATGCCATTCCAGCTGCGGCAATCGTGAACAAAATCTTCGATGTCATAAGAAGGCTCCCGGATGTGCGGCATCGTTTGTGTCCGCTTGCGCAAATTGGAACGTGCCCTTGGAGCGAAGTCAATGCGCGCTGCGGATTGTCCGCGCGACGCTGCGCCGCAGCTCTTACGCCGAGGGCGGACGAAAGCTCATCAGCGATTTTGTCCGATAATCGTAGAGTTTGCCGGTCTCGGTCCAAAGCGGATCGCACAGTGGAACAATGTATTCGGCGGCGTTCTCCGGCGTGTCGAGCGTCATCGGATCTTCGCCCGGCATCACGATCGCCCGCATGCGCGTGCGGATCGGACCGGGGCTGAACAGATTGACGCGGATCGGGGTGTTCTGAGTCTCGTGCGCCCAGACGCGCACGAGCGCATCGAGCGCGGCCTTCGATGCTGCGTAGGGGCCCATATAGGCGGTGGCCTTGCTCGCGATTCCCGACGTGATGAACACCGCGCGTCCGGCGTCGGATTTTAGCAGCAGCGGTTCCATGCAGCGGATGAGCTGGAAATTGGCGTTGACGTTGATCGCCATCACGCTGTCCCAGAACTTCGGATCGGTGTGGCCGAGCGGCGAGGACGTGCCCGCCATCCCGGCATTGCCGACGAGAATATCGAGCTTGCCGTGACGTTCGTTCAGCGCAGCGCCAAGACGTGCGACGCCGTCCAAGTCGGTGAGATCGAGCGGCACCAGGGTCGCGCTGCCGCCCTCGGCGCGGATTGCGTCGTCGAGTTCTTCAAGCCCGCCCTGGGTGCGCGCGACCGCGATGACATGCGCGCCGGCTTTTGCAAGCGCGAGCGCGGTTGCGTAGCCGATGCCGCGCGACGCGCCGGTGACGAGGGCGATGCGGGAGTGGAGGGGTTTGGTCATGCACCGACTTTACGATTGTCATCGCCGGGCTTGTCCCGGCGATCCCGATAATTGGCGCCCGTGCCTAGCCAATCGGGATGGCCGGGACAAGCCCGGCCATGACAAAGCTAACGTCGAAGGATTTAGCTCGCCTCCGCCAGCAGCGACAACTGCCGGGGCTGCGGCTCGACCTGATTGTGGTCGGTGAGGTTGGTCGGATAGGCGCCGGTGAAGCAATGATCGGCGAATTTCGGATGGGCGGGATCGCGGCCCGGCTCGCCCATCGCGCGATACATGCCGTCGATCGACAGAAACGCCAGCGAGTCCGCGCCGATGATGTCGCGCATCTCCTCGATGGAATGGGTTGCGGCGAGAAGGCCGCCGCGGTCCGGCAGGTCGATGCCGTAATAGTCGGGATTGATGATCGGCGGCGAGGCGAGGCGGAAGTGAACTTCCTTGGCACCCGCGTCGCGCATCATGCGGACGATTTTTTTCGACGTGGTGCCGCGCACCAGCGAGTCGTCGATCAGGATAATGCGCTTGCCTTCGATGGCAGCGCGGTTCGGCGCGTGCTTCATGCGCACGCCAAGTTCGCGCACGCTTTGCGTCGGTTGAATGAAGGTGCGACCGACATAATGGTTGCGGATGATGCCGAGTTCAAATGGCACGCCGGAGAACTGGCTGTAGCCGACGGCAGCTGGCACGCCGGAATCCGGCACCGGCACGACGACATCGACGTCGGCATGGCTTTCACGGGCGAGCTGCGCACCGAAAGCCTTTCGCACTTCATACACCGAGCGGCCGCCGACGATGGAATCGGGGCGCGCGAAATATATGTATTCAAAGATGCAGGGGCGCGGCGGCTGCGGCGGAAACGGCTTGTGAATTTCAGTTTCGATCACAGCGCCTTTGTAATCGAACACGATGACTTCGCCGGGTTCGATGTCGCGGATGTATTTCGCGCCGATGATGTCGAGCGCACAGGTTTCGGATGCAAGGATCGGACAGCCATCGAGTTCGCCGTAAACCAAGGGACGAATGCCGAGCGGGTCGCGCGCGCCGATGAGCTTTTTGTTGGTGAGAGATACAAGTGCATAGGCGCCTTCGAGCGCGCGCAACGCCTCGATATAGCGTTCGATGAATCGGCCGCGCTTGGATCGTGCGACCAGATGCAGAATGACCTCGGTGTCGGTGGTCGACTGCATCATCGCGCCCTCGTGAACGAGCGCGCGGCGCAGCGTCAGTCCATTGGTAAGGTTGCCGTTATGACCGACGGCGAAACCGCCGGCGTTCAGCTCGGCGAACAGCGGCTGCACGTTGCGCAGGATTGTTTCGCCGGTGGTGGAATAGCGGACATGGCCGACAGCGGAATTGCCAGGGAGGCGGCCGATCACGTCAGCACGCGAGAACGTGTCGCCGACGAGGCCGAGGCGGCGCTCGGAGTGAAAACGGTGGCCGTCGAAAGAGACGATGCCGGCGGCTTCCTGGCCGCGATGCTGAAGCGCATGAAGGCCAAGGGCCGTAATGGCGGCGGCGTCGGGATGGCCAAAAATGCCGAACACGCCGCACTCTTCGCGCAGCGTGTCACCGTTCATGTCGAGGTCGAGATTATGATCCAGATCGTAGCCGGAGTCGGGCGGTAAATGGCTGGGATCAACAGAAGGTTTCATGTGGTCCACCACGCCTCTATTGCTCACGGGATCAGCGTCCCGCCGCTCTGCTCTCGATCAGTTGTTTGAGCCCATCGCGCGAAGCCTTGGGGTATCCGCCCTCATTGCCACCGATTGACCCGGTGGTGCGCAGCTCCGGAGAAGCGTCAGTCTGCTCCTCGTCGCCCTTTTTCTTCAACCTTCTCAAGATGGTGTTCTCGGGGTCGTCCGGCAAGATGCTCTTCAGCCATTCACCAGCCGATTCGAGGGCAAATTTGGACTTAGCCGCTCGTACCCAGTC
>JAFKKP010000219.1 GCA_017305515.1 Hyphomicrobiales bacterium | reverse complement strand
CGGCATACATGTCCGGGCGCAAGACATCGTCAGGGTTGGGCAATTCGATCCGCAGACGCGCAGTCCGCGTTTCGGCCATCAAATGCGGGTAAATCAGGGTCACTTCCCCGTTGAAAACCCGATCAGGATAGGCCCGCAACCGAACGCTGGCCTTTTGTCCGACCGCGATCAATGAAAGGTCGCGCTCGGCAACATCGACCATCACCCACACAACATCATGATCGGCGATCCGAAACAGCACATCGCCTGCACCGGCACGCATACCGTTTGTAGCGTTGCGCTCAACGATCTCGCCATCCTGCGGGGCGGGCCAAGTTACCAAAGCTGGTACCTCGCGCGTTCGTTCGATCGTGGCAATCAAGGATTCGGGTGCGCCAAGGTTGTCAAGACGACGGCGCGCGCCTTTCAGCGCCTGCGACGTCATCGAACCGTCACCGCGCGCGTTGAATGCCGACAGATATTCCGCTGCGGCACTCGATAGGCTAGGACCATAGACGCTCATCAGCGGTTCGCCCTTCTTGACGTGCTTGCCGGTCGTCACGTTGTCCACTGCGTCGATGAATCCCTCAAAACGCAATGCAACAACCGATCTGCGGCGTTCGTCCTCCTGAACGGTGCCCGGTGCACGCACAGGGACACTTAAAGTCCGCATCTCGACGGCTTCCGAACGCGCGCCAGTTTTCTGAATTTTACCGGAACTGAATTTTACCGAAGCGTCATCAGTATCTTCCCCGTCGTAGACCGGAAGGTAGTCCATTCCCATATTGTCTTTTTTCGGCATCGGCGATGTATCGGGAAGCCCCATCGGATTGCGATAATATTTGATCCGCTTGGCGTCGCCGCCCTTGGACATCGCACTGTCCGATTTTTCATCGGAAGCCATGCTGGCACTTGCACTATTCGACATCGCGGTCGAAGGCGCAGAAGAGCCAAATAAACCAGATCGACCTGCAATTACGCCAATCACCCCGGCGATCCCGATCACAATGACCAATGCACGCGTGCTTATCGTTCGATTCATAGTGATCCCCCCGCCAGACGTTCCATCTCGGCGTATTTTGTCTGAAGTTCGACCTTGAGTTTCAACAGCTCCAATTGAACCGTGCGAAGTCGCCGCTCGGACTCAAAGACCGTCGCTAAATCAGACGATCCTGCCTGAAAGCCGTTGCGGGCGTTATCGACCGACGAACGCGAAGGCGGCAACTGGCGCGCTACATAAATCTGGATAACTTTTCGAAGGGCATCGAAGCCGAACCATGCATCTGCAATATCGCCATCGACCCGAAGGCGCGTTGCTTCAATACGCGCTTGTGCGGCGCTGAGTTTTGCGCCCGCAGCGCGCTGTTCAGCATTCTTCGCCTCATACTGCAGCGGCAACTTGATCCCAACCATGAACTCGCCAGTATCCAAGTCGCGCGGTCGCTGGACGTATTTGGCACCCAGCGTCAGATCCGGAACAAAATTCAGATCAGTCAGGGATTTGGTGCGCGCTGCTGAATCTGTTTGGGCGCCTGCAAGCGCCAGTACGGGGTTAGCTGACCGCGCTTGCGCCTGGACCTGCGCAAGAGTGACTGCCTTGATCACCCGAAATCCTGTTGGCAAAGCAAGCGGGGCCAGAGGCGGCCGACCGATCAACGAGTTCAGGCGTGCGGCGGCAGACTTCAATTCTCCCTGCCGGCGCACGACGTCGCCCTCGGCGGTTGCAGATTCAATTTCCGCCTTGATGACGTCCTGCCGATCGACCGAGGCCGGACCATATCTTGTCTGTAGCAAGTCGCGAATTTCATCGAACCGCCGTTTGATGTCCTGCGAAATACCCACGGCTTCGAAGGCGGCATTGTATTCGCCGTGGGCTGCAATAACGCGCGCGATAAGCTCTACGACGGTGGCCCGACCCTGAAATTTTGCGGCATCCGCATCGGCGCGCGCGACGCCGCGCTCCAGATCGTATTTGCCGCCGAGCTTGAAGTCCTGTTCAATGCCGAAGCGACGTTGCCCCACACCTATCCGGTTCACGTCCCACGCTTCGAGTATCAGTGTCGGATCGGCAAGCACGCCAGCGGCACCGATCTTGTGAACTGCTGCATCGAAATCGAGCGTTACAGCCGCAACCGTCGGATTGATTGCCCGCGCCATCGTCACGACACTTTCGACGGTTGCGCCGGGGAGCGAGCGTTCGGCAGCGCTTCCAGCGTTCGCCCAAAACAGCATCGCAATTGCCGCGATGGTTTGCGATCTCTTAACGTTAGGTGCGCAGCTCACGGCAATGTCTCTGGAATGCCGAGCGATGCCAAGCAAAGGGCATGCGACAAATGAAACTTCTTCATCTGAGAATCCTCGAAAAGCTTGGTCAACCGCATGGCGACATGCATTGATCCACGCGATTAAGTCGCGCGGCGGCAAACGGCGTTGAGACGCCGATCAGACCAAAGTTCGAGGAGGATGGTCGGGAGGAGAGCCGCCGAGGCTATCAGCGATCAAATCGTCGAAAGACGAAAACAAGTGTCGTACTGATAGCCGCACCACAATGCCCGCTACGGAAGTGGGTTCAGCCTGGGTGGCCGACGCCATGCACAAGGCGACAAGAGGACAATCTTGGCAATCGTTGCTCTGCTCGTCAGGGCAGCATGGCAAACCGACCGATGCAACTGACATGTCCATTGCGCATGTTACGCAAAACGATTTCGCCGCTGCGGGACCGGCCAACGGTCCAGCAACAAGCCCAGCGATTACAAAAATCGCCAAGAATCGAACGATGTACATACGAAAATGCATACTAAACCATCACATATGAAAAGCGGCTTGGAAAGCCAGAACACATCACGAATTCGCCAGCGGACCATAGCGGACCGTTAAGTCAGCCAAATAGTTAAAGAATCAAATAGTTAACTTGCGGTCTTTGCAATCCTTTAGCGTTTACGGGCTTTCAGAAACGATATCCGCCCAATCCCGACGGAGTGAGACGACTGTAACTTAACTGTTGTAAATCCACCTTTCACTAGCACCTTCATCCAGCTTCCGTCGCGGTGCGGAGCGATTGCATCAGGACCAAAGATGCGGCTGGCAAAAGCAAGAATTCTGCCTTCACCTGGATTTTCCGGAGAATCGAACTCCGCCATGTGAAGAGTGCCACCATGACGTAAAAGCCTGGCCAGTTCGCTGACAAAACCAAGTTTGTCGTCCGGCAAGACTTCATGAAGTGCAAGCATGCAAATCACGATGTCAAATGAACTTGCCTCAAACGGAAGGCTTCCGCGCAGGGGCGCATTGGTAACGATGGCATTCCCAGGCTTCTTGTCAGAAAGAGGCCACGATATCTCCTTAACGGCTTTTGGACTTTGATCCACTCCAGTGAAATGCACCTCAGGATACAGACGCTCAAGTGAGATAACGGATGACAAACCACTCTTACCTAAGCTCAGAACGCGATCACCCGACTTAGGCGCAAGCGCAACAAACAATTCATTTCTCCAACTTCCATCGCGGGTCAAAGTTACAAACGTGAAACTATAAATAAGTTCTGATACCCAAAGGCGAAGCCGAACAAATAATCCTAGGCCGTCGTGCGGAGATGGATTTTCGATCATTTTACTAAGTCTGATTTTTCGTATGATGGTCGATAAGTTTAGAACCGGGCGCTGACGTGGACAGCGCTTCTAGGATCGGACACGGAAATGACTCGCCGGGCGCACAAGCGGTCGCGATCGTCGCTAAGGCCTTTTCCAATTTTTTGAGACTCTTAATTTTCCCTCGCACATCTTCTAAATGTCGAGCGGTCAATTCTTTTGCAGCCGTCGTGCACATCGCGCCATTGTCGGCTAATTGCAAAAGCTTCCGGACATCGTTCAGGGAAAAGCCAAGTTCCCGACTTCGCCGGATGAACGCGAGCCGCTGTACATGCTGACCTTCATAGGCACGGTGGCCGCCGCTGGTACGGAGCGGAGCAGAGATTAGCCCCTCACGTTCATAATAGCGGATCGTCTCGATGTTGATTCCGGTTCCATTGGCGAGTTGGCCTATCAACAATGGGGCGGCAGTCTTTTTGCTCATCTCTCTGAAGCCCCTTGCATCTGTAGTGGCTACAGCTTTTAGGGTGTTTCCGAGTCGAAACCTAGTGGCTCAATTCAGGAGAAAAAACAAATGATGATTCGCTTAATGACGGCAGTTTTCGCCTTTGTAGCTTTCGGCACAACGATCGCTGCCGCTTGCCCGCTCTGCCCATAAATCGAAGGACTAAATACGGAGAGGCCGCCTCTTTTGGCGGCCTTTTCATTTCAGGCCGTGTTTGGCAAGCACATGATCGCCGATCTCAGAAATATAAACGCTGGTTTACGTGTCAAGGTTTCGCGGCGAAGCGCAAATCGGTACGCGCATCCTTGATGATAGAGAAGGCGGACTGCAGAAAAATACCGGCAATGATGAAGGCGACAATCAGGTCCGGCCAGGGCGTTTGCGTCCAGGCGACGAGGAGAGCCGCGATCACGACCGCGACGTTGCCAATCGCGTCGTTGCGGCTGAACAGCCATACCGCGCGCATGTTGGCATCGCCGTGCCGGTGCGGAAGAAGCGCCATCGCCGCCAAGACGTTCACTACAAGCCCGATCAGAGCGAGGATGCCCATCAGTTGAGCTTCCGGCTGATGGAGAACCAGCATGCGATAGGCCGTTGCGATAAGAACCCCCACTCCCAAGAAGCCTAGAAAGATACCCTGCAGTAACGCTGCCTTGGCACGGGCTGCCAATCCCCATCCGACTGCAATCAGACCCAGAAACGAAATCACTCCGTCGCCAATGAAGTCGAGTGCATCGGCCTTCACGGACTGCGAGGCAGCAATGAAGCCACCGACGATCTCGATGAGACCGTATCCCCCGTTAAGCAGCACCACGATCCACAGGGCACGCTTATATGCAGGCGTAACATGCGAGAGGTCGGGAATTCTGTCGTCACCATCTTCTACATCAACGCGCGCAAGCCTATAGCCGAGACCGGATACTTTGCGTTCCACCTCGGCCAAGGGCGTCGCCCCTTCATTGGTCCGAAGCGTCATTTCCTGCGAAGCAATCGATACCTTGGCGTCCCTCACTCCCTCGACCGAACGCGCCGCTCCTTCGATTTTCGCTGCGCAGGACGGGCAGTCCATGCCTGTGACGCGATAGCGTACTGGTTCATCAATAGCGACGTTCATCATTTCGTCCATCCTTTTGCGCGCTTCCTTCGAAGCGCAGGCGCTTGTGCGTCGATTTGTTGGCACTTGAGAACAACGGCCTCATTTTTTGAAGCTCCCAAGGAATTGAGGCTGATCGATCGGCCGAATCCGAATCCTACTTTTTGAATTTGGCTTGGCCCGACTTTCCCTCGGCGGTTTTGATCGTAAGAGTGATCGTGGCACCGGAGGGGATTGGACTCTTCGCATCACCCTTGAGTGAGTTGTCGCCCTGGGGTGCAAGGGTCACGGTTTCACGCCCCGAACCGCCGACGATCAGGACTGCCCCGACGTAACCTTTGGTTGAAACCGGTTTCGCCTTGAACGGTTCAAAGACGTTGATGGTGACGGTGTTACCGGACGTAAGAAGCTCGGCGTCGATTCCGGCAACATCGAGCATCTGTCCACCATTCGGCCCTTTCTCGTAATCCTCGGCGAGAACCGGTGAAGCCATCGAAAGAGCCGCGAAGATCGCCAGCACAAATCTCATGATCGTTCTCCTTGGTTGATATCGACATCATTAACGTTAGGTGAACCCTCGCGCCTGAACAGCACGTAGAGGGCTGGCAAAACCAGCAATGTGAGGATGGTGGAGGAGATGATCCCCCCAATGACCACGGTCGCGAGCGGCCGCTGCACTTCGGCGCCAGCGCCAGTAGCGATTGCCATCGGCACGAAGCCGAGCGACGCAACGAGCGCGGTCATCAACACCGGCCGCAGCCTGGTCAGAGCACCTTCGTGCACTGCGTCGACGAGCGCGTGACCCTCCTTCCGCAGCTTTTCGATAAACGTGATGATGACAAGACCATTGAGCACGGCAACACCGGATAGCGCGATAAAGCCGATGCCGGCGCTGATGGAGAGCGGAATGCCCCTGAGCAAAAGCGCAATAATGCCGCCAGTTAACGCCAGCGGCACACCGCTAAAAACGAGTAGCGCGTCAGGCACCGACCCTAAGCTGATGTAAAGCAGCAGCAGAATTAGGAACAAGGCAATTGGCACAACAACGGCAAGCCGCTTCGTTGCCGAAACAAGCTGTTCGAATTGTCCGCCCCAACCGATCCAATAGCCGGGTGGCAGCTTAACCTTGCCAACAACCTGCTGCTGCGCGTCAGCGACGAACGAAGCAAGGTCGCGGCCTCTTACATTCGCGGTCACCACGATCCGCCGCTTGCCGTCCTCGCGGCTGATGAGATTCGGACCGGGCGCGGCATCGATCTGGGCGAGTTCTGACAGCGGTACAAAGCGAATTTGACTCAGTGGTGAGTTGCCCCACAAAGCCGAGGTGACTTTATTTTGGGTCTCGACTGGGGGCAGCGGGATCGGTAATGACCGCACCGCCTCAATATCAGAACGTAAGTTCTCAGGAAGCCTAACCATTATTTCAAAATGGCGGTCGCCTTCAAACACGCGGCCCGCGCTTTTGCCGCCGACCGCGATCTCCACAAGGCTTTGGACATCGCTGACGCTGATCCCATGACGCGACAATGCCTGGCGATTCAATTTGATCGTTAGCACTGGCAATCCCGAAACCTGCTCGGATTTGACATCTGCGGCACCTTTTACATTCTTCAATATTGCCTCGACCCGTGCCGCCGATTGTATGAGTTCGTCCAGATCATCCCCGAATATCTTGACGCCGACATCACTACGAACACCCGAGACCAATTCATTCATGCGTTGCTGGATCGGTTGTGAAATCCCGTAGACGCTTCCGGGCACCTCTTCGGCTGCCTGTTGAATATCAGCCACAACGGCGGCCTTGGATTTTTTCGGTTCCGGCCAATCGTTCCTCGATTTCAGCATGACATAGCCATCCGAAGCCGAGGGCGGCATCAGATCGGTCGCAACTTCCGCTGTTCCTGTTCGTGCGAATACCTCGCGAACTTCAGGCACCTTGAGTAGTCTTTTTTCGAGCATAATCTGCATCTCAACTGATTGCGTCAGGCTCGTGCCCGGAATGCGGACGATCTCCATTGAGGTGTCGCCTTCGTCGAGACCGGGGATAAACTCACCCCCCATCCGAGTGGCCGCGATGCCGCAAACAACAACCAACAAGACCGCAATGAGCGCGACCCTGCGCTTGTTGCGGATCGACGCAGCGAGCAGCGGCGCATAGGCGCCGCGTGCGCTGCGCATGAAGAGATTTTCCTGTTCGGATACAGGCCCAGTTACAAGAAGAGCCACTGCGGCAGGCACGAAAGTCATCGACAGAATGGCCGCCCCGGTAAGCACCATCAGCACCGTCAAGGCCATCGGGGTAAACATCTTTCCTTCAATTCCGGTGAGGGTAAGGATCGGAAGGTAGACGACGGCAATAATGAGGGTTCCGAACAAACTCGGCCGGATCACTTCGCGCGACCCGGCTAGAATTGTATCAAAACGCTCTTGCCGGTTAAGAACGCGGCCGATCCGATGTTGCTCTTTCGCCAGCAGGCGCAGGCAATTCTCGACAATGATAACAGCGCCGTCGATGATGATTCCGAAGTCAATTGCGCCAAGGCTCATCAGGTTGGCGCTGACCTTATTCTCAACCATGCCGGTGATCGCGAACAGCATGGACAGCGGAATGACGCATGCGGTCGCTATTGCCGCTCGCATGTTACCGAGCGTCATGAAGAGGACGGCGATGACGAGAAGGGCGCCTTCGAAAAGATTTTTTTCAACGGTCGCAATCGTCGCTTCGACCAGGTGTGTCCGGTCATAAACAGTATGAGCCGTAACACCTTCGGGCAAAGAGCCGTTGATTTCTTTGAGTCTGGCGGCAACGCGCTGCGCTACAGTGCGGCTGTTTTCGCCGATCAACAGCATCGCGGTGCCAAGTACAACTTCCTTTCCATTTAGCGTCGCTGCGCCCGTCCGCAAATCCTTGCCCACCCGAACGTCAGCTACGTCAGCGATCCGCACAGGCACGCCATTTTTCGCGCCGATCACGATTTGCTTGATATCCTCGATATTACTGACCTGTCCTGGCGTGCGGACAAGGTATTGCTCACCGTTGCGCTCGATGTAGCCTGCGCCGACATTTGCATTGTTGGCGGCCAACGCCCCCATTATGTCGCGAAAGCTCAACTTGTATGCCATCAGTAGCGCCGGATCAGGCAGCACGTGAAATTGCTTTTCGAAGCCGCCGACCGTGTTGATCTCGCTGAGACCGGACACGGTCTTCAACCTAGGCCGGATGATCCAATCCTGAATGGTACGCAAGTCGCTTTCGGAATAAGCTTCCCCGCTGGCCTTTCGTGCCTCCCCAGCAGCCTCTACCGTGAACATATAGATTTCGCCCAACCCGGTGGAGACCGGACCCATCGCCGTCTCAATACCGGCAGGTAGCTGGTCCCGCGCTTGTTGGATGCGCTCGTTGACCAACTGCCGAGCAAAATAAATATCGGTACCATCCTTAAAGATGACCGTGACCTGGCTGAGGCCGTAACGGGTTTGCGAACGTGTGCTTTCGAGCCGTGGCAGCCCTGCCATCGCGGTCTCGACTGGAAACGTGATGCGTTGTTCGACTTCGAGAGGTGAATACCCGGGCGCGCGGCTGTTGATCTGGACCTGAATGTTGGTGATGTCGGGAACGGCGTCGATCGGCAAGCGTGTAAAGTTCCATGCACCGAGGGCGGCCAAGGCAAAAATGCCGATCATCATCAGCCAACGCTGGCGAATGGAAAAGGATAGGACAGCGTCAATCATTATCGGGCGCTCCCTTCGCAAGTTCGGCCTTCACAATGAAACTGTTCCGAGCTGCATAGGTGTCGCCTTCGAGAACGCCGAAGGTAATCTCTACCAACTCCGAATCCCTGTCGCCAATCTCGACGTCACGGACTTCGAACTTCTCGCCGTTGCGGACGAATACGACGGTACGGTTTTCGATAATCTGTAATGCCGATGACTTTACCCCGACTGCTACCTGTCTCTCCGATAAAATTAGGCGGCCGCTTGCAAACAGGCCGGGTCGTAACCGCTGGTCAGCGTTCGACACAACTGCCCGCGCGAGCGCGCTTTGCGTGTCGCTGCTTCCAACCGGCGACACATACGAAATCCTTGCCTCGACCGGTGGTTTGCCGTCGGCTGGATTGATCAAGATTAAGTCGCCGACGCTGACACGCCCGAGGTCACGCCGATAGACCGTGAAATCCACCCACACGGTTGACAGATCGGCGACGACGAACGCTGGCTTTTGTTCCGACACGTACTCCCCCAGTGTCGTTTGACGGTCAATAACAGTGCCTGCGAGCGCGGCTTTCAACTCGTAGGGCGTCAGACTTTGATTGCTTTCGACGATGGCGAGGATGTCGCCTTTTTGCACGCTATCGCCAATCCGCTTGCGGACGTCACGCACGATGCCGGGAAAGCGGGGGGTGACTTGGACCAATGCTTCCTGGTTAGGCTGGACAGTCCCGTTTAGCAAAATGCTATCGCGCAAAATTCCGGGCGATGCTTTCGCAAGCTCGATCCCGGCAGCAGTGATCTTGGCGTCGCTCAGTACCACGCTATCTGAACGCTCTTCCTTTTCAGCCTTCTCTGTTGCGCTTGTTTTGACGGCCGCTGGCGTCAGCATTCGGTAACCGCCATACAGCAGCACCGTGCCAACCAAAGCTAAGAGCAAATATCGGATTAGTCCGTAATTCATCTTGAACTCTCGCGGGTGAGCGAAAACGGATTGCCAACGAGGCCTTCGATGGTTGCGATGGCAATGTGGAAATTCTGCAGGGCTTCCTGCTCGCGGAGCAGCGCCTGCAAGACAGAACCTCGTACGTCAAGCAACTCAAGCAGCGTGAAGCGGCCCTGCAGGTAACCGCTCTGAATGGTTTCCCCCGCGCTGCGTGCATTAGGGATCACGGATGTTCGCAGCAGCTTGAGTTCGGCGAGCGCGCCGTTCAAGGCGTCATAGGCGCGGCCCGCGATGCTGATCAAGACGAGCTTGCTGATCGCGCGCTCGGCACCGGTCTTTGCGAGCGCTTCCTGGGCCGCCATGACGTTACCGGTGTTCTGATCGAAGACCGGTAGGGGTATCGATACGCCCAGCCGTACCGCATTATCGTTGGTGTCCTGAAAGTGCCGCCATCCTGCGGAGAGACGAACGTCGGGAATGGGTTTAAGGCGCGCGAGAATGAGTTCGGCATTGCGCTGCGCCGTCACGGCGGTCCATCGCATCAGCTGCGGGTTAGCCTCTATCGCCTGAACAACCAGATGAAACGAGGGCGGCTGCCCGATACTGGCGAGACGCCCTACCGCTTCACCAAACCGGGGGCTGCTTTCGCCCATCAGAATTGCAAGGTCGCGCCGCGCCGTCGCCAGTTGCGTCTTGGCGCGCTAGCGATCAACGCGGAACAAGTCGGCCGCCACTTGCGCGCGCGCCGTTTCTGCCGGAGAGGAAGCGCCCTCCTGAACACGTTTTTGCAGCAACGGAATGAGATGATCTAGCGTAGAGATTTGCTCATCGAAGATTTCGATGCGGCGCTGAGCACTGACCACCATAATGAAAGCAACGGCGGTCTCTGACAGCACCTCCAACCGGGTTGCCCGTCGCTGCCAAACCGCTGTGCCGATACCCGCTTCTCCGACCGCCAGGCGCGCCTCGCGCTTGCCACCCAGTTCGACAAGCTGACTAAGTTGGAGGGTTGTTTCAGCCGATCGGACCCCTTTGTAAGAACCAGACCCAAGCGCATTATCGAGTTCGAAGGAAATATCTGGATTCGGAAGAGCCCCTGCCTGGACCTTGAAGCCTGCTGCAATGCCGATATCCCGCTCCGCAGCGGTTAGGCGCGGATTCGCGGCCAAAGCGCTTTTTAGCGCCTGGGGCAACGAAATTGATCGTGGCACCCTCTCAGCAGCTTCGGCTGGAAGTGTAATGACAAGCCATGCGCACGTGAGGCGCAAAGCCATTCTCGGCAAATTCATCAGATCAAACCCGAAAACGGAAAGACAGCGACGCGGCGTAGCCGCTCGCAGCGACGATTTTCAAGTCAGATGTTTGGGGGGCGGCGTATCAAGCTTGCGATGGTCTTCGAGCATCAATGTTGGTGCGTCGAACGACAACTTGGCGGGTTCGGCCAGGGGCTCGGCAATAAACACCGGTGTGGGCATAACGAGCGGGACACAGGTGTAACAATGCTCAACGAGTACCGGCGGCTTCTTTGAACCTTCGTTCGGCCTCTCCGCCCAGACGGCTATGTCATGCGAAGCGTCATCCGAAAACGATTTTCCCGCGCACGAAACCTCGCCACCAAATCCAACGATAACATAAGCGGCGAGAAGCGAAGCCGTTAGCACACGGCGAAAAGCCGATGTCCGAAAAACTCGCCGACGGGCTTCTATTTCTCTCATAAGACTAGGATTATCAAACTTCACGACGCCATACCATGAAATTCGGTCGCGGAAGCCGCCGTTCTGCAAATAGCTAGATTTGGCTGCTGATTTACTTAATTCGCTCTTTGAACCATTGGGTGCATGGCACATCGAAAATCATGGAGTTGATGTTACAACATGGAGTCGATGTTACAACGTAGCGGCGATCTCAATCTGAAAGGATCAAAAGCTGACCCCAAAGCGGATTCTGGGGTAACAGGATTTATTGTCGCCCAACTTGCCGGAATGGTGGCGGCGGTGATTGTTGGCAAATGGCTTTGGGTTAGCAGCGGTGACGGCAGTAACAAATTGAACTAGGTTCAGAAGTCCTTTCTGAGTCAAAGGCTGACATTAACGGTTGGCATCACGTGTCTGTTTCGTGCCCATGACTATCATGCGCGGGTTACGATCAATTGCCGACCAGCATCCAGAATATCGAGCACCGGGCAGTCGGGGGTCGCGCCCTCAGAGCATCGAGCGACCGTTTCCGCCAAAATAGTTTCGAGGTTGATGAGGTCGGAGAGCTTACTACGAACGCTCTCTAGATGTGCACTCGCTATCTTATGCACGTCGGCGCAAGACGCGTGTTCTGGCCCTCCTAAGGCCAGCAGTGCTCGAATTTCCTCAAGCGCGAACCCGAGGTC
>JAFKKP010000218.1 GCA_017305515.1 Hyphomicrobiales bacterium | reverse complement strand
TCTCCAACGACTCGGGCCTGATGCATATCGCCGCGGGCATCGGCACGCCGACCATCGGCATTTTCGGACCCACAAGCCCCTATCACTGGGCGCCGCTGAACGGATTGGACTCGACGATCAAGCGGGCGACCGACCTGCCGTGCCAACCCTGCCACAAGCCGGTCTGCCACCATAACGACCATCACTGCATGCGCGATATTCCGGCGTCGGAAGTCGTCAATGCCGCGCATCGGGTGATGGCGAAGGCGGAAACGCAGGCGGCACGTTAAGATCAATCGAGACGTTCGCTTGCGCGATGGACGCAGCGTGACTACCACTGAAGACCGACACAACCAACGCGGTGACTCTTGAGTACGGATCGTATCGCGGCGCATTTCCAGAGTTCGCTGTCCGGCCTGACCAGGGCCGCGCAGGACCGCGAACTGCTGGCTGTGACGCACGCTATCGCAAAGGCCACGGCAGATGCGCTGCGCTCCGGCAAGAAGCTGCTGCTGATCGGCAATGGCGGCAGCGCCGCCGACGCCCAACACATCGCCGCCGAAATCGTCGGACGCTACAAGCAGGAGCGCAAGGCGTGGCCTGCGATTGCGCTGACAACCGATACATCCGCGCTGACCGCCATCGCCAACGATTACGGCTTCGATCAGATTTTCGCGCGTCAGTTACAGGGACTTGGCCAGAAGGGCGATGTTCTGTTTGCGCTGACGACGTCGGGGCGCTCGCCGAACATCCTTGCCGCATTGAAGCTGGCGCGCGAACTCGGCATCACGACAGTCGGATTCACCGGCACCAAGGGCGAAAGCCTGCGCGCGGCGTGCGATCATCTGTTCGTTTCGCCGAGCGACGATACCCCGGTGATCCAGCAGATTCACATGACGGCGATGCACGCGATCTGCGATGAGGTCGAACAGTCGCTGATCGGCACAAGGTCGTGAGCGAGAAATCTCGTAAGCCCGCAGCATTCCTCGACCGCGACGGCGTCATCAATATCGACGACGACTATATCGGCACAAAGGATCGCATCCGCTGGATGCCGGGTGCCGCCTCCGGCATAAAAAAGCTCAACGACGCGGGCTATTACGTTTTTGTATTCACCAACCAGTCAGGCGTGGCGCGCGGCATGTTCGGCGAGGACGATGTCCGCGGCCTGCATGACTGGATGCGCAGCGAGCTGATGCGCGACGGCGCGCAGATCGATGATTTTAGATTTTGTCCGCATCATCCCGACGGCGTCGTTGCGGGATACGACAAGGAATGCGATTGGCGCAAGCCTGCGCCCGGCATGCTGCGCGATCTGATGACGCACTGGCCGGTCGACAAAGACCGCAGCTTCGTCATCGGTGATCGGCAGCGCGATCTCGATGCAGGTGCGGCCCTTGGAATTGACGGCTATCTGTTCAAGGAAAGCAACTTTGCGACATTCGTGGACAACATTCTAGCGCAGCGCAAATAGCGATTAAGCCAGCTTCATCGTCTTCGCGGTTTCGATCGCGCGCTCGAACGACGGATACGCGCCCTTCCCGCCCAACACCGTGATCGGTCCATTGCCGACGGGGCCGGTCAGTCCCGGATCAGTCGCAAGAAATATCGCAATCAACGGAACGCTGTACGCAGCAGCCAGATGTAGCAGCCCGGTATCGACGCCGACGACGAGCGAGGCGCTCGCAATGATTTTCGCGACGTCATCCAAGGGTCGCCGTTCCAGCACGCGTGCGCCGGGAATTGCAGCGGCGATCCGTTCGCTGCGAACACGCTCGGCATCCGTCCCCCACGGGATCAGCACATCCATCCCCTGCCCGCGCAGCCATTTGCCGGTGCCGATCCAGTCGGCCTCGCGCCATTCTTTCGCCGCGCGTGACGTGCCGTGAAGCAGCACCGCATAAGGCGTTCCATTCGCCTTCGCAGGCTTGACGAGTCCATAGTCGATCTGTGCGTTCGGCGAATAGCCGAGGCTCAACCCAGTCAGCAGCCGGTTGCGTGTCACCGCATGCTGACCCTTCGCAACCTTGTGCCTGACGTCATAGAGCAAGGCCGCGACCGGCTCGCGGATGCTTGAGGCATCATAGCCGTGACGCTCGCCGCTGGCGATTTTTGCAATCAGCGCCGAGCGAACCAGCCCCTGCGTGTCGATCACCTTGTCCGCATCGATGGCTTTCACGCGCGCGCGAAATTGCGAAATATCTGGCCATGTCGAAGCGCGAAGAATTTGCTTACGCCAGCGCCGGGTTGAGACGGCGATCACATCGTCAATCGCAGGATGAAGTTGTGCCAACGGTACGAACGCCTCCTCCACAATCCATGTGATGCGCGCATCCGGAAAATGCCGCCGCGCGTCGGTCATCGCCGGCATCTGATGCACCACGTCGCCGAGCGACGATGTCTTTATTATCAATATACCGGGCATCGGCGAGACAGGCGTGAAACTCGAATATCCGCGTTACGATTTGGAAACCATAAAGCAGTTTCCGGCTGCAAAAGCGATGAAATGAGAGAGCGCGTTTCGGTTTTATACCCAATTCCACGCTTCAAATGCACGCATCCGGCCATGATTAAATTCATGTGCCGTCCGAATTCGAGGCGTTGGAATGACGGTCCTGGTCACAGGCGGAGCGGGCTATATCGGCAGTCACACGGTGCGCGCACTGGTGGACGCCGGCATGAGCGTCGTCGTGATCGACAATCTGTCGACCGGCTTTTCGCAATTCCTGCCCGAAGGCGTGCCGCTGTTCATCGGCGACGCCGCGGATGAAAGCCTCGTCAGCAATGTCATCGCGCAACATAATGTCCGCGCGATCATCCATTTCGCCGGATCGGTCGTCGTGCCGGAATCGATGCGCGATCCGCTCGCTTACTATCGCAACAACACGATGACGACGCGCAACCTGCTCAACGCCGCCGTCAAATGCAACGTCAGCCGTTTCATCTTCTCGTCCACCGCCGCTGTCTACGGCAATCCGGATCGCACGCCAGTTTCCGAGGAAGCGCCGACGCGGCCGATGTCGCCCTACGGCTCGTCGAAGCTGATGACCGAGATCATGCTGCACGATGTCGCGACCGCACACGGCATGAACTACGTCGTGCTGCGCTATTTCAACGTCGCGGGTGCCGATCCGCAGGCGCGCATCGGTCTCGCAACCGTCGGCGCGACGCATCTTTTGAAGATTGCCGTCGAAGCCGCCACCGGACAGCGCGCGAAGATCGACGTGTTCGGCACCGACTATCCGACCGCCGACGGAAGCTGCATCCGCGATTTCATTCACGTCACGGATCTCGCGCAGGCGCATGTCGCCGCGCTGAAATATCTCGATCGGGGCGGACATTCCGCGACGCTGAACTGCGGATACGGACGCGGCTATTCCGTACTGGAAACCATCGAAGCGGTGCGCCGCGCGTCGGGCCGAAATTTCGCGGTCGCCTACGCGGATCGGCGCCCCGGCGACATCATGACCATGATCGCGGATACCACTCGTATCAGGTCAACGCTCGACTGGACGCCGCAATACGACAGTCTCGACACCATCGCGCGCCATGCGCTTGCATGGGAAGAAAAACTGCTGTCGCAGCGACCCGATCAGGCGCTCGCAGCCGTCCCCGCATAATCGTTAATAGCCCTGATTTGACTTGAAAATTTGCCCTATAGCGGGCAAACGGACATCTCGCATCAATCGCGAGGGAGCCGCGTATTGCGCCCCTCGATGGAACGCGGATGACCGAACTTCCACGCAAGATCACTGACGACCCCTATGGCGCATGGGCGCTGATCCGCAGGCTCGTCACTGAGCAGGGCGTCGCTTATTGGCGGCACTACGCGGTCGCGTTCACGCTGATGGCGGTGTCGGCTGGTGCTACCGCCGCTTCGGCCTGGCTGCTCGGCGAGGTCATCAACCAGACCTATGTCGATCGCAGCGTGCGCGGCATCGTGCTGCTGTCGCTCGTCATCGTCGTGCTGTTCGCCGCGAAGGGTGCGGCGACTTACGGTCATACGGTGATCCTCTCCAGGATCAGCAACGCCATTCTCGCCAGCAACCAGCGCCGCCTGTTCGCGAAGCTAATGCGCGAGAATGTCGGCTTCTTCGCGGAACGTCATTCGTCTGAATTTCTCGCGCGGCTCACCGCCGGCGCGCAATCCGTCACGCAGGTTCTGAATCTTCTCATCACCGCCGTCGGCCGCGATTTCCTGTCGCTCGTCGGCCTCGCCGCCGTGATGGTAATTCAGGATCCGTGGATGTCGCTGTTCGGATTGCTGATCGCGCCGCCTGCGCTCTTCTTTATCCGAAAGCTCGTGCGCCGCATTCGCGGCCTCGCTCACGATCAGTTCACCGGCACCGCCGACATTCTGGAAACGATGCAGGAATCGCTGCAAGGCATCCGCACCGTCAAGGCGTTCACGCTCGAACAGTCGATGCAGACGCGTATCGACAAGAGCATCGGCATGGTGGAAGCCAACGCCAACAAGATGGCGCGCGTGCAGAGCCGATCCAGCCCTTTGATGGAAACGCTCGGCGGTTTCGCCATCGCCGGCACGCTGATGTATGGCGGCTACCGCGTGATCGCGACCGGCGCAACGCCGGGGCAGTTCTTCTCGTTCATCACCGCGTTTCTTCTGGCCTATGAACCGGCCAAGCGTCTTGCGCGCCTCAACATCGAACTGAATTCCTATCTGATCGGCGCACGCAAGCTGCTTGAAATCGTCGACAGCCCTGCCAGCGAGCCGGACGATGGCTACAAGCCCGAGCTGAAACTCACCGACGCCCGCGTCGAATTCCGTGACGTGACGTTTGCCTACCGCGACAACGAGACTGTCCTCAATCGCATGAGCTTCGTCGCGGAGCCCGGCAAGGTCACGGCGCTGGTCGGGCCGTCGGGCGGCGGCAAGTCCACCGTGCTGGCGCTGCTGCTTCGTTTTTATGAAGTGAAGCTCGGCGCCATCGTCATCGACCAGCAGATCATCTCCGATGTCTCGCGCCAGTCGCTGCGCGCGCAGTCGGCTTATGTCGGGCAGGATGTGTATCTGTTCCGCGACACCGTCCGCGAGAATATCGCGTTCGGCAAAGTCGGCGCGACGGAGGCGGAAATCGTCGAAGCCGCGAAGGCAGCTTGCGCGCACGACTTCATCATGGGCTTTCCGCTCGGCTACGATACGCCGGTCGGCGAGCACGGCACGCAATTGTCGGGCGGTCAGCGTCAGCGCATCGCGATTGCCCGTGCGCTCATCAAGAATGCTCCGATCATTCTGCTCGACGAGGCGACAGCTGCGCTCGATTCCGAATCCGAGAAGCTGGTTCAGGAAGCCATCGAACATCTGTGTCAGGGCCGCACCACCATCGTCATCGCGCATCGCCTGCATACCATCATGCATTCCGACAACATCCTCGTCGTCGAAGGCGGCCAGATCGTCGAACAGGGCCGTCATGACGACCTGCTGCGGAAGAACGGCCGCTACGCATCCTTCTTCCGTCTTCAGCATCGCGAGACGCAAACCCCATCCATCGCCGTCGGCGCATAACTCCAGCATCCGGAACCATCATGTCCTACGTCATTCCCGCCCACACTATGCCCTCGCTTCCCGTCGCCGGAGAATCGAAATCCTTTCCCGTGCGCCGTATCTGGTGCGTGGGGCGCAACTATCTCGAGCACATCCGCGAGATGGGCAATGACGAGCGCCAGCCGCCGTTCTTCTTCGCCAAGCATGCCGACATGATTGTAGGCGAAGGCGCGGAAATTCCCTATCCGTCGCTGACCAAGGATTTCCAGCATGAGGTCGAGATGGTCGTGGCGCTGAAGTCCGGCGGCGCAAATATCGATCCGAAGAACGCGCTCGATCACGTCTACGGCTACGGCGTCGGCATCGACCTGACCCGACGCGATTTGCAGATGGCATCACGCAAGAAGGAGCAGCCGTGGGAGATCGGCAAGTCGTTCGATTTCTCGGCACCCTGCGGCGCGCTGCGCCCGGCCTCCGAGATCGGTCATCCGGCGAAAGGCAAGATCTGGCTCAACGTCAACGGCGTCGAGAAGCAGAAGGGCGATCTCACGGAGTTGATCTGGAACGTCTCCGAGATCATCGCCAAACTTTCGTTACAAGTGACGCTCGGCGCAGGCGACATCATTCTCACCGGCACACCCGCCGGCGTGGCCGCTCTCAAGCCCGGCGACAGAATCGAATGCGGCATCGACGGCATCGGCACGCTGAAGGTGTCGATCAAGTAACTCGGCGTCACCAGTGCACGCTCTGGCTCGGGACAATGAACGATGTCCTGGCCGGAGCGGCGGTGCGTTCCAGCAGATGATAGCCCGTCAGGATCAGCGCAAGCACCGCAACGGCCGATAGAATGTCCAGCACTCGCTTGCGCCGCCAGCGATCGTCGGGACTGCGATTGTCATTCGGCATCGACCGCACTCCTCGGTGCAGCAGCAATTCAATGCCGATGCTAGACCCAAAGTTGCCTGTGCGTCCGCAGCAAAATACGCCGGCCCCGGCTTAAGACGCCGTTTGCGTCCGGTAGATCACGTAAGCGGCAGCCGCAAATACGAGAGCAGCGAACACCTTGTTGAGCGCGCCGCGCCTGACCGAGAGATGCTTCGACAATTCGGCACCGGCCAGCCCGCCGAACACCGCGCCCGCCAGAAACAGGATCGCGATCCGCCAGTCCACCAGATTCGAGATTGCGTAATTCGCAGCCGTCGTCAGGCCGAAGGCCGTGACCGCCACGAGCGAGGAACAGATCGCATTCGAGATCGGCATGCCGGTCGCCAGCATCAGCCCCGGCACAATCAGAAATCCGCCGCCGATGCCGAAGAACCCCGCCAGCGCGCCGGAGATAAATCCGAGCACGATCAGCGCCGGCGTATTGCTGCGCGTGAGCGTCACCGTTGCATTGCCGGCTTCCGCGCGCGGACGAAGCATCAGCACGCCGATCACGATCATCAGCAGCGCAAACAGGAAGATCAGTCTTTGCCCATCGACGATTTTGCCGAGGCTCGATCCGCCGAATGCGCCCACAACACCGGCCGCCGCGAACACCAGTGCGCAATGCCACCGCACCATCCCCTGCCGCGCGTGGTTGGCGAGATTGAACGCCGCGCTGGCGGCAACCGCCACCGCTGCCGTGCCGATCGCAACATGCGGATCACCGACGCCGACAAGATAGAGAATCAGCGGCACCGCGAGAATCGATCCGCCGCCGCCGATCAACCCCAGCGAAAATCCGACGACTGAACCTGCCGCCATATTCAATGCGATCTGCATCATGGGGCGCGGCTGCTCGGCATGTTCACTTTCCGTGTGCTGACGTGAACTTGCAAAACTAGCTCGCTGCAACACGATTCCACGGCGCACGCATCAGGATTCGCGCCATTCCACAAAAACCGGTGATGCCCGCAAACAACAAACCCGCGCCGACGAATGCAGGAACGATATAAAATACCGGAGATAGGAAAAATCCCAACGCCGTTCCAAGGAGACCCGCGCTTCCAGCCACGATCTGAACCTGCCGCTGCATCTCGATCGGCTGGCTCTTGTCGACGATCACCGCCAGCCCCTGCTCGCGCAACGCGTCCATTCCGCCTTCGACAATATAGGCCTCGCACGAATTCGCATACGTCTTCAGTTGCCCGACATTGGCTGCGGTGCGCGCGCCAGACTTGCAATGAAAAAGGATGGGGCCGTTTCCTATCGCCAGCGGATCGGCGTTGCCGATGCCCGACAGCGGAACGTGGGATGAATCTTGGATGCGCTCACGCGCGCGCTCGCCGGTCTCTCTTATATCGACCAGGACTGCGCCCCGTTCGATCAACTCGCGTGCCTTGGCGGCTGTAATCGCAGCTAATGTCATTCTCGTCTCCCGGCGGTTTACGAACGGCGCCTGCGCTTAGGCGGCGCGCAAAAAAGCGCATGCATCGTCCCGAAAAGTTTTTCGACACGCTCGTCGGCAATCCGGTACCAGACCATCTGGGCTTCGCGGCGGAAGGTCACGATGCCTTCGGCGCGCATGCGGGCAAGATGCTGCGACAATGCGGACTGCGCCAGGCCGACATCTGCGGCCAGCGCCGAAACAGTTGCCTCTCCGAACTCAACGAGCTTGCAAAGAATCATCAGCCGCTTCTCGTTGGCGAGCGTGCCGAGCAGGCCTGCGACTTCTTTCGCCTGTGATTCGAATTGCCTTGTGCTAAATTTAACGGCGGTCATCGGGTTCGGCTTTCATATTAGATGTTGCTAATTTAGCCTCTTCTAATATATTTGTCAAGACGAATTCGTTTTGACCGTTGGGAGACAGAAATGACCGCCGTACCTGACATTCGGGCCTATTTCGACGAGCCCACCAACACGATCAGCTATCTGGTGTCGGACCCCGTCACAAAGCGGTCCGCAGTGATCGATCCGGTGCTGGATTACGATCATCATTCCGGCGAGATCGACACGCGCTCGGTCGAGAAAATTCTCGCTGAAGCCGATGCAGCCGGCCTGAAAATCATCTGGGCGCTGGAGACGCATGCGCATGCCGATCATCTGTCCGGCGCGCCCTACATCAAGGCCATGACGGCTGCGAAAATCGGAATCGGAGAACACATCAAGGACGTGCAGCGAATCTTCCGGCCGCTGTTCAATATCAGCGATCTGAAAACCGACGGCAGCGATTTCGATCACCTGTTCAGGGACGGCGAGATTTTCAAAATCGGAAATCTCGATGTCGAAGTGATGTATACGCCCGGCCACACGCCCGCAGATATTTCCTATAAAGTCGGCGATGCCATGTTCGTCGGCGACACGCTGTTCATGCCGGACTATGGAACCGCGCGGGCGGATTTTCCCGGCGGCGATGCACATCAGCTTTATCGTTCAATCAATAAAGTCCTGTCGCTGCCGCCCTCAACGCGCCTGTTCATGTGTCACGACTACAAGGCGCCGGGCCGCACCACCTATAAGTGGGAAACTACCGTACAGGAACAGCGCGACCGCAATGTGCATCTCGCGAATGGCCGCACCGAGGATGAATTCGTCGCGATGAGAAAAGCCCGCGATGCGACGCTGTCGACACCGACGCTGCTGCTGCCGTCCATTCAGGTGAACATCCGCGCGGGGTCGTTTCCGGCGGCTGAGGACAACGGGGTGCAGTATCTGAAAATCCCCGTCAAATTCAAAAAGCACTAGCGATACGCCATCACGCCGTCATCGACCTTGCCGTAACGCAGGGAAACAATATCGCGCGCGTAATTCTGCGTCAGCGTCCACGGATCCTTCGTGCCTTGCTTCGGCATCATCGCCTCGGAGCGCGTGAGGTATCCCGACGAAAAATCCACCCAGGGCTGCGCGCTTACACTCGCATCCGCGACCGGCGTGCATTGCGTGAAACGATGCGCGTCCATGTAGTTCAGCAAACGGCAGACATATTCGCTGGTGAGATCGCTGCGCAGCGTCCACGACGCGTTGATGTAGCCGAAGATCGACGCCATGTTCGGGATGCCCGAAAACATCATGCCTTTATAATTCAGAGTTTTCGCCATATCGATCGGCTTGCCATCGACGACAATCGCCATGCCGCCGAGCACCTGCAGATTCAATCCCGTCGCGGTGACGATAATGTCCGCCGGCAGCTCGCGCCCGTCGGCAAGACGAATGCCATCGCGCGTGAACGTGTCGATCGCGCTGGTGACGACTTCCGCCTTGCCCGCATTGATCGCCTTGAACATGTCGCCGTCGGGAATGAGACACAGCCGCTGCTCCCACGGATTGTAGCGCGGCGTGAAATGCGTCTCGACGTAACCCTCCGGCAACTCTTTTCGCGCGGCGCCGAGAATCATTTTCTTGGCGCGTTCGGGATTGCGGCGGCACAGCTTGTAAAAATACATGCTCAAAAGCACGTTGCGCCAGCGCGTCATGTGCCATGCGAGCTTCGGCGAAATGCCCCGCAAAAATCTTGCGAACGGATCGTCGCCGGGCCGCGACACCACATAAGTCGGCGAGCGTTGCAGCATGGTGACGTGTGCCGCGTCCTTCGCCATTTCCGGCACCAGCGTCACCGCCGTCGCGCCCGAGCCGATCACCACCACGCGCTTGTTTTTGTAATCGAGCGCGTCGGGCCACTTCTGCGGATGAATCACCTGGCCTGAAAATTTTTCGACGCCGGGAAATTGCGGAAGATAGCCCTCGTCGTAGCGGTAATAGCCGCTGCACATAAAGAGAAAGCAGCAGGTGATCGTGGCACGCGCGCCGCCCTGCTCCATCTCCACGGTCCATTGCGAGTCGCCTGAGGACCACGACGCCTTCACCACGCGCGTGTTGAACCTGATCTTCTTGTCGATTGAATGTTCGGCGGCGGTCTCACGCAGATAGTTCAGGATGCGCGGGCCGGCGGCGATGGATTTCTCCTCCACCCACGGCCGGAACGAATAGCCGAGCGTGTACATGTCGGAATCGGAGCGGATGCCCGGATAGCGAAACAGATCCCAGGTGCCGCCGAGATTGTCGCGCGCCTCGACGATGGCGAAGGATTTCTGCGGACATTTGGTTTGCAGATGATAGGCCGCGCCGATGCCACTCAATCCCGCGCCGACGATCAGCACGTCGACATGCTCCCGCGCTTGCGGCTGATTGCTGTTCGGCCTGGTGGTGTCGTGCATGGCGTGTCCCGGTTGAGGCTGTTCATCATAATCGTCATGGCCGGGCTTGTCTCTCCTCGTCATTGCGAGCAAAGCGAAGCCATCCAGTCATTTCGCCTCGATTAGCAGATGGATTGCTTCGTCGCTGCCGCGCCTCGCAATGACGCGTTTCAAACAGATGTGCGCCAGCCCTCCTGTTTTTTGCGGCGCGGAGTACGCCGTAGCAAGTTCGCCTTCCATGCGCGCTTGGGGCTTGCCCCATTCGCGCAATTATCGCGCCCTCATCATGAGGGCGCGCGGAACGCCGGATGCCAGACGCATCCGCAGCCTCGCGTGCAAAAGTGAAAAAGCACACGAGCATAGTCACCACGAAAGCGCCGGTTGTCCGGCGTTCCGCACGCGGTGGTTTTGTCGGGTTGCTCCGTGCTCTCCCCGGGGGTGAGCCGTAGCCCTCGTCCCCGTCGTCTCCGGCGTCTCGCCCTGTCCGGTTGGACGAAGGAGAGAGGTGCCGGATTTCGCAGGACCACACGACTTGGCCCGGACGCGCAACACCGCCGCCTGCCGGATGATGAGTGCTCACGCGCCTCCGGTGTCTGAACGCGCCCTTTGTACAAGGAACGCGCCGCGCACCGGGCTTGCGCCCTGCGTCTCATCGCTCCGGCCTGACGCTGCCGCGCCCCACCGCATCCCGCCCCGCGTCGTGTGACGTTGCGCAACGCCCCTCAAAGTGGGACGGGATGGGTAGGAATATAGTCCTTTTTCATATTCGGTCAAGAGCGCAAATGTGGGGACAACCAATGGAAAGCTGTGAATAAGGTGGATACCTCAACTGTTGGAGCGTTGTGTTAGCGAATCTCGATTAAGCGGGAATCTCCGTACCCGTCCTTCAAGGGAATAGTATGCCGAGGTTCTCAGAATATTTTTCGCTCGGATTGTCTCAGCACGAACTCGATTTTGTCGATGTGAGCAACGAGTACGACACACCCGTCTATGTCGATCCCTACGCAATCGAAATCCGGGACGATATTTGGGCAGCTCAGGCTTCCGAGCACATACGAAGTTTTTTCAAAGAAGTGTTAGACGCACTACGTGATCACAATACGGCTCGCGCTGTCGGTTTAATGTCGAATTTGAAGGAACCCAAAGAGACTTTCTTGGGTGTATCCACGGGCGAACCAAGAGGTCGTGGAGTCGGAAGAGAACAGGCAGCCCAACTCATCGCCAGAATCCGCCAGAGCAAGGCGTACAGTTCGGGTCTTTTGTCGGACTTGTCCGAAATGGCGCTCTACGTGGAGCGAATAGATAAGGACAAAATTTCTGACCTCACCACAAACATTATAAGAGCCTTGCTGGCCGAATACACTCGGCAACAATGCGATATTTTTGATATTCCCACGCAGAGATACATCGGGCCGCCGATGTGGGATTTGACGCGACGAAACTGGGTCTCACGCGAATTGATGCTCCCTTACATCGAGCAAGACGCTATTCTCTTAGTTCCGAAATACATCGTCCGACGACGACTTTCTTTAGACAGTCAAGAATTTTACAACAAACAGATCACGGACTTTCTCGTCGAAGAAAATATCAGAGCGAACAGCTCACTTGTTCAAACGATACGCGGTCAGCCAAAAGTTTTCAAAGGGGACGCTCGGAGAGCCAAACCAAAATCAAAATCTTACATTGCAGAAACTG
>JAFKKP010000217.1 GCA_017305515.1 Hyphomicrobiales bacterium | reverse complement strand
CCGCCGGCGAAGTCGCAGGATTGAGCGAGATCGTGACGCGAGAGGGCGACGTGCGTACCTTGCCGTGTCATCTGCCTCATGACGACCCGCGTCTCGGCGGTCTCGACGGCTTCTACGCGGCGCGACTCGTCAAATCCTGATCCTGTAAATCGCCGGGTTGACGCATAAATTCTCCGCAAATCGGCAAAAGGCTCGCAGTCTCGCGCGCGTCAATGGGGTGTCTTGCCGCCGTTTCCGGACTAAAAGGATGGCCGGAAATCTTCTCGGGGCAAAGGCGAATTGGCAATCGCTCAACGAACACGAATCTCGTCCCTGCTGCTCGGCCGCGCCGCCCGCAAAGTGCTCGCGCGCGCCAGCGGGCAGACTGTTGCGCTGTCACGCTTCTGGCCCGGCCGCACCGACCGCCTGCTGATTGCGCCGAACGAGCTGCGCACCCTCGACGCCACGCGCGCGACTGAAATCTACGCGGGACGATTCGTGTTCGCCGGCAAGATCGTCACCTCGCACGGCCGGTCGATTTTCGATTTCGACCCGCCGTCGGACGATTGGGAAGCAGCCCTTCTCGGTTTCGGCTGGCTGCGCCATCTGCGCGCGGCCGATTCGGCGATCACCCGCGCCAACGCACGCTCGCTGATCGATGAGTGGATGTCGAAGCCGGTGCGCAAGAGCGGAAATGGCTGGCGCGCCGACGTGCTGGCGCGCCGCATCATCTCGCTGCTGTCGCAAGCGCCGCTGGTGCTGAACGATGCCGATGGAAAATTCTATCGTCGCTATCTGCGCGTGCTGACGCGCGAGATTCGCTATCTGCGCTACACGATCGTGGATATTCCCGACGGCGTCCCTCGGCTTCAGGTTCTGATCGCGCTGTCCTACGCATCGCTTTGTCTCGCCAATCAGGTCAAGCATATCCGCACGGCGACGCGGAAATTGTCGGAAGAATTGCAGCGCCAGATTCTTCCCGACGGCGGCCACATCTCGCGCAATCCCGGCGCGCTGATCGAATTGCTGCCGGACCTGTTGCCTCTGCGTCAGACGTTCGCAGCGAGAAATATCGCGCCGCCTACGGCGCTGCTGAATGCGATCGATCGCATGATGCCGATGCTGCGATTTTTCCGTCACGGCGACGGCAGCTTTGCATTGTTCAACGGCATGAGCAGCGCGCCACCCGGCCTGCTTGCGACGCTGTTGGCTTACGACGATACGCACGGCATCCCGATGGCGAGCATGCCGCATAGCGGCTTTCAGCGCCTCGATGCCGGAAACACTGCCGTCATCATGGACAGCGGCGCACCGCCGCCGCCTGCTCTGAGCCGCGACGCGCACGCGGGTTGCTTGTCGTTCGAGTTGTCATCGGGTGCATGCCGCATCGTTGTCAATTGCGGAATACCTTCTACGGGCCGCGACAACTGGCGAAGTTTTGCGCGCAGCACGCCCGCGCACTCGACCCTGACCTATCACGAGACCTCGTCGTGCCAGTTTGTCGAACTGACCGCGATGAAGCGCATGCTGCAAGGCGCGCCGATTGTCAGCGGGCCGTCGAAAGTCAGCGCATTTCGCGAAGCCGCCAATCGCGGCGTACTTCTCACCGCGACCCATGACGGATATGCGCGAACGTTCGGTGTCGCGCATCAGCGGGTCATCATGCTGTCGAATGACGGCTCGCGGCTGGACGGCGAGGACGAACTCATCAATGCGCCAGGCTCATCGCCGCGAGGCCGCGACGACGACTATGTGCTGCGATTTCATCTTCATCCCTCGGTCAAGGCCAGCCGGCTGCGCGACGGGCGCGGTGCGATGCTGGTTCTGCCCAACCGCGACGTGTGGACCTTCGAGGCAATGGACGACAAGGTCGACCTGGAGGACAGCGTTTTTCTCGCTGGCGCCGACGGCCCGCGGCGCACCTCACAGCTTGTCATCCGCCAGCATCTCAAAAGCGCGGCCAGTATCCGCTGGAGTTTCGTCCGATCCTCGGCTTCGGCGTCCGTCACCAATGCGCGGCGGGACGCCAAGCGCGAACCGGAATTGCCGTTGTAAACAACAGTATCGAGGGGCGGGTTTTTTCCAGCCACGAACCGTGCTACGCGACGGCATAATTCTGGGAACACCGACATGACCGACCATCCGCGTCGCGTGACGCGCGCTTTGCTTTCCGTTTCCGACAAGTCCGGCCTGATCGAGTTCGCGACGGCGTTGTCCAAACATGGCGTCGCATTGGTGTCCACCGGCGGCACGGCCAAGGCGATTGCCGCCGCCGGATTGAAGGTGATGGATGTCTCCGAACTGACCGGCTTTCCGGAAATGATGGATGGACGCGTCAAGACGCTGCATCCGAACGTCCACGGCGGACTGCTCGCGATCCGCGACAATGCCGAGCATGCGAAATCGATGAAGGATCACGGCATCGCGCCGATCGATCTTCTGGTGGTCAATCTTTATCCGTTCGAGGCGACTGTCGATAAAGGCGCTTCGGAGGAAGACTGCATCGAGAATATCGACATCGGCGGGCCGGCGATGATTCGCGCCGCCGCGAAGAACCACGACGATGTCGCGGTCGTGGTCGAGCCGTCCGACTATCAGGCGGTGCTGGATGAACTGAACACCAATCAGGGCGCAACAACCCTCACGCTTCGCAAGCGTCTTGCCGCGAAAGCCTATGCACGCACGGCAGCTTACGACGCTGCGATCTCGAACTGGTTTGCATCGAAACTGAAAATCGACGCACCGGATTTCCGCGCCGTCGGCGGCAAGCTCATTCAGGCGCTGCGTTACGGCGAGAACCCGCATCAGAACGCCGCGTTCTATAAGACGCCCGAGAAGCGTCCCGGCGTTGCTACGGCGCGACAGCTTCAGGGCAAGGAACTGTCCTACAACAACATCAACGACACCGATGCCGCCTACGAATGCATTGGTGAATTCGACGCCAAGCGCACGGCCGCCTGTGTCATCGTCAAGCACGCCAATCCCTGCGGCGTCGCCGAAGGCAACGACCTCGCCAGCGCATACAAGAAGGCGCTGGCCTGCGACTCGACGTCGGCCTATGGCGGCATCATCGCGTTCAACCGCACGCTCGATGCGGAGGCGGCGAATGCGGTTGCTGGAATTTTCACCGAAGTCATCATCGCGCCCGATGCGACCGTCGAAGCCATCGCGATCATTGGCAAGCGAAAAAACCTGCGGCTATTGCTTGCCGGCGGCTTGCCCGATCCTCGCGCAATCGGCCTGACCGCAAAAACTGTCGCGGGCGGGTTGCTCGTTCAGTCGCGCGACAATGCAGTGGTCGATGACATGACGCTCAAGGTCGCGACCAAGCGCGCGCCGACCGACGCCGAAATGCGCGATCTGAAATTTGCGTTCCGCGTCGCCAAGCACGTCAAGTCCAACACGATTGTCTATGCGAAGGATCTGGCGACCGTCGGCATCGGCGCGGGACAGATGAGCCGCGTGGACTCCGCGCGTATCGCTGCACGAAAAGCCGAAGATGCCGCCAAGGAATTGAAACTCGCAGCGCCGATGACCAAAGGCTCGGTCGTCGCGTCGGATGCGTTCTTCCCGTTCGCAGATGGCCTCCTCGTCGCCATTGAAGCCGGTGCGACGGCCGTCATTCAGCCGGGCGGATCGATGCGCGACGATGAAGTCATCAAGGCGGCGGACGACCACGGGATCGCCATGGTCTTCACCGGCACGCGGCATTTCCGGCACTGATCAGCGCGGGGCGCGTCGATCCTCGACGCGCATCAGCAAAATAAATCCGGCTGTGAAGAACACGACCAGCACGGCCATGCCGGACTTCTGGCTCGATGTCATCGCGGTGACAATGCTCACGGCAAGCGGCGCCATGAACGACGTCACTTTTCCCGACAGCGCGAACAATCCGAAAAACTGCGTGATGCGCTCTTCGGGAGCCAGCCGAATGAGCAGCGTGCGCGACGCCGCCTGCAACGGGCCCGCTGCAACGCCGATCAAAAAGCCCAGCACCATATAGGCTTGCTCGGCTGGCGCGCCGAATAGTTTGCCGCCCGGCACCGGCGGCGTGACCGGGAACATGAAGAACAGGCGATCGCGATCGATCGATAAAATCGCGGCAATGGAAAGCAGCAACAGCAACATGCTGCACGCGATCACGCGCTTAGGCCCGAATTTGTCATCAAGTTTTCCGCCGAGCCAGGCGCCGATGGTGCCGGAGATCGCAAGCAGAATACCGAACGAGCCGATTTGAACTGTCTGCCAGCCGAATGTGCCGGCGGCGTAAATTCCGCCGAATGCGAACAGCGCAACCAGCGCATCTGTATAGACCATATTGGCGATCAGGAACGTCAGCAGCGCCGGACGCTGCGGCAGCGTCGAGAGAGTCTCGCGCAGTTCGCGCAAGCCCTCGCGCACCGCGCCAAGCGCCGGTGTTTTCTTCGCGAGATCCGGCGTGAAGAAAAATAACGGCAGCACGAAGATGATGAACCACAGCCCGGTGAATGGGCCTACGATGCGATCGCCTTCATGCATTTTCGGATCGAGGCCGAACCACGGCTTCACGCCGAACAGCGTCTTGCCGGTATCGGGATTCGCCGCCAGAAATCCAAGCACGATGATGAGGCAGATGATTCCACCGATGTAGCCTGTCGCCCATCCCGCGCCGGACAGTCTTCCGATCCGCTCGGGCGGCACCAGTGTCGGCATCATCGCGTTGTTGAAGACGGTTGCGAATTCCGCACCAAGCGTCGCGATGATATAGGCGATCAAAACGGGCATGATGACCTGCGGATCGCCTGGCCGTCCGACCCACATCAACGCCGAGCCGATCACGAGCAGCGCGCCGAACGCCGCGATCCACGGTTTACGCCGTCCGCCTGCATCGGCAATCGCGCCGAGAATCGGCGACAGAAGCGCGATCATCAGTCCGGCGGCGGCAGTTGCGAATCCCCATGACGCCTGGCCTTCTGCGGGCGTTGCCGCGACATGGGTGGCGAAATAAGGCGCGAACACGAAGGTCGTGATCAGCGTGTAATAAGGCTGCGCCGCCCAGTCGAAAAACACCCAGCTCAGGACCGCAGATCGCGGCGGATATTTTCTTTTTACCCCCGCATGACTGTCATGCGCCGAAATCGTCTGAGTCATGCGCAATGCTCCCGCCGAATCACCGAATGCATTTTTGCTTCACGCGCGAAAACCATATAGTGCGGCGCTGCAATTGCTATCCGGTTTTTCGCCGTGTGCAATTTGCCGGAGTGCCTTATGAAGATATTCACCAAATGGCGCACACTGGCAGTCGGAATTACTGTTCTTTCCGCGCCGTCGCTCGCGCAAGATTCCCGGCATGGCTTCTATTCGCCGCCGGCCATCGAGACGATCAAGCCCGTTGTCGCCCGCCACGGCATGGTCGTCGCGCAGGAAAAAATCGCGGCAGGCATCGGCCGCGACGTTCTGGCGAAAGGCGGCAACGCGGTAGATGCGGCGGTGGCAACCGGTTTCGCGCTGGCAGTCACGTATCCGCGCGCCGGAAATATCGGCGGCGGCGGCTTCATGATGATTCATCTCGCCGCGACCAAGGAAGACATCGCCATCGACTACCGCGAGACGGCTCCTGCCGCCGCGACGCGCGACATGTTTCTCGGCGCCGATGGAAAGCCCGATGCGAAGAAGTCGCGCGAGTCAGCATTGGGCATCGGCGTTCCCGGTACCGTCGCGGGGCTGTCCCTGGCGCTGGAGAAATATGGTTCCGGAAAATTCAAGCTCGCTGAACTTCTTGCACCCGCTATCGAACTTGCGCGCGATGGTTTTGTCATTGCCGACGACAGCGCCGACACTTTACCGGACTATCGCGACCGCCTCGCCAAATGGCCGGCCAGCGCGAAGATTTTTCTCAAAGCCGATGGTTCGTCATTGCGCGAGGGTGATACGCTCGTTCAATCGGATCTGGCTGAGACATTGGAAGCAGTAGCCAGCCAAGGCACGCAGGGATTTTACCGGGGGCCGGTCGCTGAAAAGCTGGCAAAGGGGATTCAGGGCGCCGGAGGAACGATCACGGCCGACGATCTGAAGAACTATCATGCTGTCATCCGCGCGCCGGTGCGTGGCAGTTATCGCGGCTACGACATTGTCTCGATGCCGCAGCCATCTTCCGGCGGAACCGTGCTGCTCGAAACCCTGAACATTCTCGAAGGCTACAATCTGCGCGACATCGGTCGTGCATCGGTGAGTGCGCTTCACCTTGAAATCGAATCGATGAAACGCGCCTACGCCGACCGCGCCCGCTATCTCGGCGATCCGGCGTTCGTGAACGCGCCGATCTCGGACCTGATTGCGAAGGATTACGCCGCCAAACAGCGCGCCACAATCAGCATGGACAAGGCGACACCGTGGAACGACCGCGCGCTTTCACCGCCGCGCGAAGGCAGCAACACCACGCATTTCTCGGTCGCCGATCAATTCGGCAACGCCGTCAGCAATACCTACACGCTGAACTTCAGCTATGGCATGGGACTTGTCGCAGAAGGGACAGGAGTGCTTCTCAACAATGAGCTTGACGATTTCACCGCCGCGCCCGGCGCATCGAACGCCTACGGTCTCGTTGGTTTTGAGGCAAACTTGCCCGGCGCCGGCAAGCGGCCATTGTCATCGATGACGCCGACCATCGTCCTCAAGAACGGTGCACCGGTTCTCGTGACCGGTTCGCCGGGCGGCAGCCGCATTATCTCGACGGTGATGCAAGTGATCGTCAACACGCTGGACTTCGATATGAATATCGCAGCCGCTGTCGCCGCGCCGCGTTTGCATCATCAGTGGCTGCCGGATGAAGTGAGAATAGAAAAGGGCTTCCCGGCCGAGACGCTGGAAGCCCTGCGCGCAAAGGGACACGAGATCGTCGAGCCGCTGGGTCAGACATCGGCCAACTCCATCGTCGTTTCGCCAGACGGAATGTTCGGCGCGCCCGACCCGCGTTCACGCGGCTCCGAAGCCGCAGGCTACTAGATTCGTCAAGCCGCGCTGCACAAAGTCGCGGCGCATTTGCCTGATGACACTTTTATTTATCGGCGTAGGATTTGCGCAATGATCTGCGGTGCGCGGCCGCCGCAGAAGTTGAAAGCATTCGCCGCGGGGCATTTTCGGGGAGCACTCCAAATCATGAGCACAACAGGAACGGAAGCGATCAAAGTCGCTCCGATTGAAGACAGCAGTCTTTTTGCATTCTACCGCGACATGAACGTGCCGGAGCGGCGGACATTCTGGGCCTGCGCGTCGGGCTGGGCGCTCGACGGCATGGATTTCATGATCTATCCGCTCGTCATCGGCACCATCATCGCAATGTGGAAAGTCGATGCGGGCACGGCGGGTCTCGCCGGCACCGTCACGCTGCTTGCATCCGCGATCGGCGGCTGGGGCGCGGGCTATCTCGCCGACCGTATCGGCCGCGTCAGAACACTTCAGATCACCATTCTCTGGTTCTCATTCTTCTCGCTGGTCTGCGCCTTCGTGCAGAATTTCGACCAGCTTCTGGTCGCACGCGCATTGCTCGGTCTCGGCTTCGGCGGCGAGTGGGCGGCGGGTGCCGTGCTGATGGGCGAAGCCATCCGGCCGCAATATCGCGGGCGCGCGGTGGGTTCGGTCCAGTCCGGCTGGGCTATCGGCTGGGGTCTCGCAGTGCTTTCGCAAGCGGTGCTGTTCTCATATCTGCCGGCGCAGGAAGCATGGCGCTGGATGTTCGCCATCGGCGCGTTACCGGCGCTGCTGGTGTTCTATCTCCGCAAGTACGTGGAGGAACCGAAGATCGCCGCGGAGACCCGCGCCAAGCTCGCCAAGAAGGGCGACTCTCCGGCGCTCTGGGAAATCTTCTCAGGCCCCATCGCCAAGACGACAATCCTGGCTTCGCTTGCAGCGACCGGCTGCCAGGGCGGCTATTACGCGATCACCTTCTGGGTGCCGCGCTTCCTCACCACCGAACGCAAGCTGTCGATCGTCGGTTCGACCGGGTATCTGGCGATGCTCATCATCGGGTCGTTCATCGGCTATCTCGTCGGCGCGTGGCTGGCCGACAAGATCGGGCGGCGCAATCTGTTCCTGACCTTCTCGGTAGGCGCGATTGCCGTCATCATCGCTTACACGCAACTGCCGATCACCAACGATATTCTGTGGCTGCTGGGCTTCCCGCTCGGCTTCTTTGCCTCCGGATATTTTTCGGGGATGGGCGCGTTCCTGACCGAACTGTTCCCAACTCGCCTGCGCGGCTCGGGACAGGGCTTCTGCTACAATTTCGGCAGAGGCATCGGTGCATTGTTTCCGTTCCTCGTCGGCTGGCTGTCCACGCTGACGACACTCGGCAACGCCATCGCGGTGTTCGCGGTGCTGGCTTACGTCGTGTTCTTCCTCGCAGCCTTCGCACTGCCGGAAACGCGCGGACGAATCCTGCACGCGGACAGCTGATCGTATGACTTCGACACAGAAGGAGGCCCCGGCATGTCCGGGGCCTCAATCATCTCAGAAGCTGCCGACGCGTTTCAATGTTCCTCGCGGGGCGGTCGATACGCATGCCCATGTGATCGGCCTGCCTCCGAAATATCCGTTCATGCCTCAGCGCAGCTACACGCCGCCGGAAGCGACGGCGAAATCCTATCTCGCGATGCTCGACGCGACCGGCATGACCTACGGCGTGCTGACACAGGTTAGCGTGCACGGCACCGACAATCGCCTGCTTACCGAGACACTTTCAGCCAGCAAAAGCCGCCTGCGCGGCATCGCCGTGATCCCACTCGATTGCCCGGAAAAAGAAAAGGTCGCCTTGAAAGATGCAGGCGTCGTCGGCCTGCGCATCAACGTGCTTTACGGCGGCGGCATCGGCTTCGAGCGGGTCGAGCAATACGCGGCACTGTGCAAGGACATGGGCTGGCATCTGCAATTTCTTGTCGATGCACGGCAATTGCCTGCGCTGGCCTCGCGCCTGTCGAAACTGCCCGTGCCTTTCCTGATCGACCACATGGGACATTTCCCGACCAGCGAAGGAATCGGCAACGAGGGCTTCAAGACGCTGGTGTTGCTGGTTCGCGATGGTGCGTGGGTGCGATTGTCGGGCGCTTATCGTCTCACCGACGAAGGTCCGCCCTATCGCAGCACGATTCCGTTCGCTCACAAGCTCGTCGAAGCATCGCCCGAGAGATGCGTCTGGGGATCGGATTGGCCGCATGTCGCCAATTGGGGCGTGATGATGGGCGTCTCGGAACTGCTCGATCTGCTCGCCGACTGGGTGCCGGACGAAAAACTCCGTAATCGCATTCTTGTCGATAACCCGCACCGGCTGTTCGGATTTCCCGCAGCCTGACCGAAGGATCAATTCGCATGGCCACACTCAAGGGCAAGACGCTGTTCGTCACCGGCGGCAGCCGCGGCATCGGTCTTGCGATTGCTTTGCGGGCGGCGCGTGACGGCGCGAACATCGCGATCGCGGCGAAAACAACCACGCCGCAGCCAAAGCTCGAAGGCACGATCTACACGGCTGCAGACGCCATCAGGGCCGCCGGCGGCAAGGCTCTGCCGCTCGTTTGCGACATCCGCGATGAAGCGCAGGTGATCGCCGCCATCGATCAGACTGTCAAAGAATTCGGCGGCATCGACATCTGCGTGAACAACGCCAGCGCGATCAGTCTGACCGACTCACAGCGCACCGAAATGAAACGCTTCGACCTGATGATAGGCATCAACACGCGCGGCACGTTCATGGTTTCCAAATATTGCATTCCGCATCTGAAGAAGTCGGAAAATCCGCACATCATGATGCTGTCGCCGCCGCTCGACATGAAGACCAAATGGTTTGAGCACTCGACGGCTTACACGATGGCAAAGTTCGGCATGAGCATGTGCGTGCTCGGTCTTGCCGGCGAACTAAAACGCGCAGGCATCGCGGTGAATGCGTTATGGCCGCGCACGCCGATTGCAACTGCCGCTGTAGGTAATCTGCTCGGCGGCGAGATGGTTATTCGCTCGAGCCGGACGCCGGAGATTCTCGCCGACGCGGCGCATGTGATCTTCAGCAAGCCGTCGCGTGAGTTCACAGGACACTTCTGTATCGACGATAAGGTTCTTTACGACAGCGGCGTTCGGGACTTCGAACATTACCGTGTCGACAAATCGGTCGATCTGTTGCCGGATTTCTTCGTGCCGGACGACGATGTGCCGCCGCCTGGCGTCAAGGTCGGCGCGCTGCCGTCACTGGGATCGGTACAGCACTAATCAGCGGCCGATCTCGTAAGGACCGCCCTTCTCAAGCGCGCGCTTGTACGCGGGACGTGCGTGGATGCGATCCAGCCACGCCGTCGCCTTAGGATAGCGCGCGTCGAGACCGGCGCGGGATTTTGCCGCCTCGAGCGGAAAACTCATCTGAATGTCGGCGGCGGTAAATTCGTTGCCAGCGAACCATTCGGTCTTCGACAATTCGCCTTCCCAGAAGGCCATATGCTGCTTCAGTTGCGGATCGGTGACGCGCGTAAGCAGCGGCGCGAATGCCATCTTCATCATCGGCCGCAGCACCGCTGGTGCGCGGCGCGGCGCGAGTGTGAAAAGCAATTTCTGCAACAGCAGCGGCATCGCCGAACCTTCGGCATAATGAAGCCAGTAGGTATAGCGCAGCCGCTCCGGCGTCCTAGGCGGCGGGATCATCCGGCCGTTGCCGTAGGTCTCGACGATATATTCGACGATCGCGCCGGACTCCGCGACAGTGTTGCCGTTGTCAGTGATGACCGGCGATTTGCCGAGCGGATGGATCGCGCGCAGTTCCTTCGGTGCCTGCATCGACGGCAGCCGCTGGTAGCGCACGATTTCATAAGGCACGCCCAGTTCTTCGAGCAACCAGAGCACGCGTTGCGAGCGCGAATTGTTGAGATGATGAACTGTCAGCATGACGGCCCCGTGCACTAAACTCCGACCGTCAGTGGTGCCAGTCATGCATCGGGCTGTCGAGCCGCGCATAGCGCCGCCACGCAACTTAAGGAGCGCGCGGACATCTTCGACTGCCCGCCCGACTGGGCCGTGGAAGCTACGGAAAGTACGTCTCATTTTGGAATTGAGAGGCTTCGGCATGTTCAATTATCGCCGGACGTTCAGATAGGCCGCCACTTCTTGAAGCCGTTTCCCCGCGATTGACAGTTCTATATTAGAACTCTAAAGCTGCCTGAACTGCGCGCCCATGAAAACAGGGTGGTGCGTCAGCCAGGAGGACGCGATGCTGAGGAAAATCCTGTTGGCGGCTGCGATTCTGGCCTGTGCGTCCGGCACGGCGGTCGCCGAAGACAACCCCGGCGTCACCGCAACCGAGGTCAAGGTCGGCGCGATCTTCCCGTTCAGCGGTCCTGCGTCCGCGCTCGGCGCGGTCGGAAAATCGCTGACCGCCTATGTGACGTTTATCAACGACAACGGCGGCGTCAATGGACGCAAGATCAATCTGATCGCGCTCGACGACGCTTACAACCCGTCGAAGGCCGTCGAGCACGCGCGCAAGCTCGTCGAATCCGATGAAGTCGCTTTCATGTTCTCGACTCTCGGCACCGCGAGCAATCTCGCCATCGCGAAATATCTTGCCGCCAAGAAAGTGCCGCAGGCATTCATCGTCACCGGCGCCACGCGCTTCACCAATTTCGAGGAATATCCGTTCATCACGACCGGCCTGCCGAGCTATGACACCGAGTCGCGCGCATACGCCCGCTACATCGCGAAGGAGTATCCGGACGCCAAGATCGCGCTGCTCTATCAGAACGACGATCTCGGCAAGGATTTCGTCGATGGTCTGAAAGCTGAACTGAAAGAAGCCTTCAACACGAAGGTCGTGATGCAGAACTACGAGGTCAGCCAGCCGACCATCGACTCGCAGATCGTGTCGCTGCGCAGTTCCGGTGCGACCGTGATGCTGTTTGCAGGCACGCCGAAATTCGCGGCACAGGCGATCAGGAAAACGCACGAGATAGGCTGGAAGCCGCTGTTCATCACAAACCTGATTTCAAGTTCGATCTCGGCTGTCCTCGCGCCGGCGGGGCTCGACATTTCGACAGGCGTGATGACCGCGACCTACCGCAAAGATCCAGACGATCCGAAATGGGCGAACGATGCAGGCGTAAGGCAGTACCGCGCGTTCATGGAAAAATACATGCCGGGTGCCGATCTCGCCGACAGCAATTATTTTACCGGCGTGCATCAGGGTGTGGTGCTGGAAACAATTCTCAAGCAATGCGGCAAAGACCTGTCGCGCGAAAACATTCTCAAGCAGACCCGCAGCATCGAGGGACTGGTGTTGCCGATGTCGCTGCCGGGAATCGTCGCGAACACCGGCCCGACCAACAACAAGCTCTACACGCAGCTCAATCTTCAGCGATGGAACGGCAAGGCGTGGGATCTGGTGGGCGGACTTATCAGCGACGACGGCAAATAGAACTGATAGAATTCAACGCGGACGAGCGGGAGAAAAGCCTTGGCAAAACGAAATGCAACTGTCGCGGTGATCGGTGCCGGCGACTATATCGGCAGCGAGATCGCAAAGAAGTTCGCCTCCGAGGGCTTCACGGTTTTCGCCGGACGCCGCAACGGAGAAAAGCTCGAACCGCTCATCAAGGAAGTTCAGGCGAAAGGCGGAGAGATTTACGGCCGCTCGCTCGACGCGCGCAAGGAAGAGGAAATCGTCTCCTTCCTCGGCG
>JAFKKP010000216.1 GCA_017305515.1 Hyphomicrobiales bacterium | reverse complement strand
TCAGAAAATTCTTCCGCTTGTCGGGGTCGCGCGTGTCGATGTTGATCGCGACAACCTCGAAATCCTTTCCGCCCAACATCGTTTGCAGTTTATCGAGCGCCGGCATCTCTTTTCGGCAGGGCACGCACCAGGTCGCCCACAGATTGACGAGCACCGTTTTGCCGCGCCATTCGGAGAGCTTTCGCGGCTTGCCGTTGGCGTCGTCGAAGGCGAGGTCGGGGAGCTGGCGCGGCTTGGTCGCCATGGTTAACGCCGCAACTTCGCCCTTGGCCAGCGGATCGATCTTTTTGGCGATATCGACGGCCGCAGCACAGCTTGTCTGGGCCTGCGCATTGCGCGTTAACCCATCGATCCCGTATATCCCCCCAAATCCCGCGATTAACGCTATAGTGGCGCCCGCGGCGATCATCGTGGTGCGACGACGGTTCTTGGGACGTTCGGATGTCTGCTGATCGATGTCCGGCATCGGGCCTGTCTTTGCTGGTTTGAGACTGGAATTTGAGAAGAATTTCGAGACTGTCATGAGCAACAAGATGTGGGGAGGCCGGTTCGGCGAAAGCCCCGATGCCATTATGGAGGAGATCAACGTCTCAATCGACGTCGATCAGCACTTGTACGCTCAGGACATCGCAGCGTCCAAGGCGCATGCCGCCATGCTCGCGTCCCAAGGCATTATAACGGCCAACGATGCAAAAAACATCGCGGCCGGTCTAGACACGATTTTGTCAGAGATCGGCAAGGGTTCATTCACGTTCAAGCGCGCGCTTGAGGACATTCACATGAATGTGGAGAGCCGGCTCGGCGAGCTGATCGGCCCGGCGGCGGGACGGCTGCACACCGCGCGTTCGCGCAACGATCAGGTCGCAACCGATTTCCGGCTTTACGTCCGCGACACCATCGACGACATCGATCATGCGCTGGTGGCGTATCAGCGCGCGCTGGTCGATCGCGCGCTCGAGCATGCCGATACCGTGATGCCGGGCTTCACGCATTTGCAGACGGCGCAGCCTGTGACGTTCGGTCATCATCTGATGGCCTATGTCGAGATGGCGTCGCGGGATCGCGGCCGTTTTGCCGACGCCCGCAAGCGGCTCAACGAAAGTCCGCTCGGTGCGGCGGCGCTCGCGGGTACTTCATTTCCGATCGATCGCGACGCGACCGCGAGCGCGCTCGGCTTCGACAGGCCGATGGCGAACTCGCTCGATGCGGTCTCGGATCGCGACTTCGTGCTCGAAACATTGTCGGCGGCATCGATTGCGTCTGTGCATTTGTCGCGCTTTGCCGAAGAGATCGTGATCTGGACGTCGCCGCTGGTCGGCCTCGTGCGCCTGTCGGATAAGTTCACCACCGGTTCGTCGATCATGCCGCAAAAGCGTAATCCGGATGCCGCCGAACTCGTACGCGCCAAGACCGGCCGCATCATCGGCTCGCTCACCGCGTTGCTGATCGTGATGAAGGGTCTGCCGCTCGCCTATCAAAAAGACATGCAGGAAGACAAGCAGGGCGCGATGGAAGCCTTCGCCGCGCTGTCGCTTGCCGTGAAGGCGATGACCGGCATGGTGCTCGATCTCGTGCCGGAAGAAGCGCGGATGAAGGTCGCGGCGGGCGAGGGCTATGCAACGGCCACCGATCTCGCCGACTGGCTGGTGCGCGAACTGAAAATGCCGTTCCGCGATGCGCATCACGTTACCGGCCGGATCGTAGCGAAGGCGTCGGAAGGCGGCATCGCGCTCCATAAACTACCGCTCGGCGACATGCAGGCCATTGAGCCGCGAATCACCGCCGGCGTGTTCGACGTGCTCTCGGTTCAGGCCTCCGTGGAGAGCCGCAAGAGCTATGGCGGCACCGCACCGGATAACGTGCGCGCGCAGGCGAAAGCCTGGCTCAAGCGGCTGGAAAAAGAGCAAAATTCGGGCTGAAGCTGAAAATTTTGAACGCGCGCAGGCCTCGCCAGAGCCACCCCTTCTTTGTATGGTGGCGCGCAATTAAGGACCGGTCATTTGGCACTTCGTTCTCGCAATTCTTCCGCAATCACGGCGGTGACGCTGATCGCGCTCGCATGCGCGCTCGCCGGTTGCGGCCGCAAGGGCAATCTCGATCTTCCGCCGAGCACGTCGAGCTATCAGGCTGCGCCCGGCGTACTCGACGACACGAGTGCTGCGCCCGAGTCGGCGACTTCCCAAGGCAACGTCTATCAGACCGATTCAAACGCCGACAAAACGCTCGTCGCTCCCAAAGGCCCTAAGAAACGCATCATCCTCGATCCGATTCTGGATTGATCTCCCATGAATCATTTCCAGTATCGTGACGGCGTACTACACGCCGAGGCGGTCAGCCTCATCGCGCTTGCCGATGCGGTGGGCACGCCGTTCTATTGCTATTCGACAGCGACGCTGGAGCGTCACTACCGCGTATTCGCCGAAGCGTTTACCGGCGTGGACGCGCTCGTCTGCTACGCGATGAAGGCGAATTCCAATCAATCGGTGCTGAAGACCCTGGCAAAACTCGGCGCGGGTGCCGATGTCGTCTCCGGCGGCGAACTCAAGCGTGCGCGGGCGGCGGGGATTCCGGCAAACAAGATCGTGTTTTCGGGCGTCGGCAAGACCGAGGCCGAAATTCGTCATGCTTTGTCGGAAGACATTCTCTGCATCAACGTCGAGTCCGAACCCGAACTCAATCTGCTGTCGAAACTGGCCGTCGAGATGGGGCGGACAGCGCGCATTTCGGTTCGCGTCAATCCCGACATCGACTCCGGCAGCCATGCGAAGATTTCGACCGGCAAGTCGGAGAATAAATTCGGCATACCGATTAAGCATGCACGCGATGTCTATGCGCGCGCCGCAGAGCTCCCCGGTCTCAAGATCACCGGCGTCGATATGCATATCGGCAGCCAGATCACCGATCTCGTGCCGCTCGAGGCCGCGTTCCGCGTGCTTGCCGATTTCGTGACGACGCTGCGTGCGGACGGCCATACCATTTCGCACGTCGATTTCGGCGGCGGTCTCGGTATTCCCTATCATGCCGACCGTGAAGCGCCGCCGGCGCCGCTTGCCTATGCCGACATGGTCAAGCGCGTGACCCACAATCTCGGCTGCAAGCTGCTGTTCGAGCCGGGACGCATGATCGTCGGCAACGCCGGTATTCTCGTGGCGCGCGTGATCTACGTGAAGCACGGCGATGCGCGCAACTTCGTCATCATCGACGCGGCGATGAACGATCTCATTCGTCCCACGCTTTATGAAGCGCATCACGACATCCTGCCGGTGCGCGAGGCGAAGGAGGCGAAGACTATTGTCGCCGATGTAGTTGGGCCGGTGTGCGAGAGTGGCGACTATCTCGCGCTCGACCGCACCATGCCCGCTCCGCAGCCGGGCGATCTGCTGGCCATCATGACGGCGGGTGCATATGGCGCGGTTCAGTCCGGATTCTACAACACGCGTGCGCTGGTTCCGGAAGTTCTGGTCAAGGACGACAAGTATGCGGTCGTGCGTCCGCGCATCGATGCGGACGCGCTGATTGCGATGGACAAGTCCGCGCCGTGGTTGTGATTTGGCTGTGATGCGTCCCGTTACGCTTTGACGTCCGCGAATGCCTCGCGCGCGATGCGGAAGCTGTCCACCGCACAGGGCACGCCGGCATAGATCGCGACCTGCATGAAAATCTCGCGGATCTCGTCCTTGGTCACGCCGTTGGTGAGCGCGCCCTTGATGTGCAGCTTCAATTCGTGCGGGCGGTTGAGAATTGCGATCATCGCGAGGTTGAGCATGCTGCGGGTCTTGCGCGGCAACTCGTCGCGGCCCCACACCGCACCCCAGCAATATTCGGTGACGAGTTCCTGAAACGGTCGGTTGAAATCGTCGACGTTTTTAAGTGCGTTCTCGACATATTGCTTGCCGAGCACGGCGGTGCGCACTTCCACGCCTTTGTCGAAAGTTGTCTTGTCCATTGAGCCGTCCTTCCGGGTTTGAATTTTGCTCAGGTTAAGGCCTCGCGGGGAGAACGAAACCCCGCAATTGCATGTGTGTTGAATGCCTTGCGGCATGCCTCATTGCCGCCCCTGTGATAGGATCGAGTCCGGCAGATACGGAGACCTGTTTGATCGGCCTGAAACGCAAAGCCCCGGAGCGTCCGACCGACCCGGAAACCGCGCGCGCGCAGCAGCTTGCGCAGGCGCTGCAACGGGCGCGGCTGGCGGTCGCATGGGAGCGGGCTTGGCCGCATCTAGCGCGGCTTCTGACGGTTGCCGGATTGTTTCTGGCTGTATCGTGGGCGGGAGCCTGGGTCGCGCTGCCGTTCGCGCTTCGGATCGTACTGTTTTTATTCTTCGTGGTTCTTGCGGTCGCCGCGCTGTTGCCGGCGATCCGTTTCCGCTGGCCGACACGCGAGGACGGATTGCGGCGGCTCGATCGCGGCACGGGCATTTCCCATCGCCCGGCTACCGCGTTGACTGATACTCTGAAATCGCAGGATCCGATCTCTCGCGCGCTGTGGGAAGAGCAGCGCGTGCGCACGCTTGCGTCGATCAAGAAAATTCGCGCCGGACTGCCGTCGCCGCGTCTCGCGATCCACGATCCGTGGGCGCTGCGCGGTCTGGTGATCGTTTTGATGGTGGCGACGTTCATCGCCGCCGGAGGCGACCGGTTCGAGCGCGTGATGGCGGCGTTCGATTGGGGCGGCACATTTTCCGGCGCGGCAGTGCGCGTCGATGCGTGGGTCACGCCGCCGCCTTACACGGGCCGTCCGCCGATCATTCTGTCAGGGTCCGTCAATAAAAACGCAACTGCTGCGGACGCCGGGCCAATTTCCGTGCCCGCAAGCAGCACGCTGATCGTGCGCGCCAGCGGCGGCACGCTCGATGTTAATGTCGGCGGCAGCGTTGCCGAGACGCCCGTCACCGACAAAGTGCCGCAAGGCACGACCGAGCAGCATTTCGCGATCACCGGCGACGGCACCGCGCGCGTCCGATCCCCATCCGGCAATCCGCAATGGACTTTCAAGGCGGTGCCGGATCGTGCGCCGTCGATTGCGCTGGCGAAAGATCCCGAGCGGCAGGCCAAGGGCGGTCTGCTCCTGTCCTACAAGCTCGAAGACGATTACGGCGTGAACGAAGCGCATGCGCAGTTCTCGCTGCGGTCTGCCGATCCGTCGGCGCAGCCCTTGTTCGACGCACCGCAATTCGCGCTCGGACTGCCGAACGCGCGCACGCGAAACGGCGTCGGGCAGACTGTCAAGGATTTGAGCGAAAATCCCTACGCAGGCGCGGACGTGACGCTCACGCTCACGGCCAAGGACGAGGCCGGCAACGAAGGACGAAGCGAACCGTTCGACATGCGATTGCCGGAGCGCCTGTTCACGAAGCCGCTGGCGCGCGCGCTGATCGAGCAGCGCCGCATTCTCGCACTCGATGCCAACCAGAAGCCGCTGGTGATGATCGCGCTTGAGGCGCTTCTGATTGCACCCGAAGCCTTCATGCCGGAAATGGGACAATATCTCGGGCTGCGCAGCATCGCGTCGCAACTTGGCCGCGCCAATTCAAAGGATGCAATGCGCGAGACCGTGGAGAGCATGTGGGCGTTCGCCGTCACCATCGAAGACGGAAATATCACGGACGTGGACAAGGCGCTGCGCGCGGCGCAGGAGGCGCTCAAGCAGGCGCTGGAGCGCGGCGCGAGCGACGAGGAAATCAAGAAACTTACCGACAATCTGCGCGCGGCGCTCGACAATTACATGCGTCAGCTTGCAGAACAGCTGCGTAACAACCCGCAGCAGCTGGCGCGGCCGCTCGATCCGAATACCAAGGTGATGCGGCAGCAGGATTTCAAGAACATGCTCGACCGCATGGAGCGGCTGTCGAAATCCGGCGACAAGGACGCGGCGCGCGCGCTGCTCGACCAGATGCAGCAGATGCTTGAGAATCTACAGATGGCGCAGCCCGGACAGGGCGGCGACGGCGACATGGAACAGGCGCTGAACGAACTCGGCGACGTGATCCGCAAGCAGCAGCAATTGCGCGACAAGACCTACAAGCAGGGACAGGATTCGCGGCTCGACCGCAATCGCGGCGCGCCGGGCGATCAGAACCCGATGAATGGCCTGAAGCAGGATCAGCAGGCGCTGCGCGACCGGCTCGGCAAGCTGCTTGACGATCTGAAAAAGAACGGCATGCAGCCGGGACAGAAGGGTCAGCCGGGGCAGGGCGACGACGGACAGGACGGCGGCGATTCGCTGGCCGATGCGGATTCCGCGATGGGCGACGCCGGCGGTCAGCTCGGTCAGGGCAACGCCGAGAGCGCGGTCGACTCTCAAGGCCGCGCGCTCGAAGCCCTGCGCAAGGGCGCGCAGAATCTCGCGCAGTCGATGCAACCCGGCGAAGGACAGGAGGGCGGCCCCGGCAACAGAATGGGACGCCAGCAAAACAGCGCCAACAGCACCGATCCGCTGGGGCGTCCGTTGAGCGCCCGCGAGTGGAGTGACGATCTCACCGTGAAAATCCCCGGCGAGATCGACGTGCAGCGCGTGCGCCGTATCCTCGAAGAACTGCGCCGCCGTCTGGCCGATCCGTCGCGTCCTCAGATCGAACTCGATTACATCGAGCGGCTGCTCAAGGACTATTGAGCGGCTTTCGGCCCGCGCGGAAAAATCCAAATCTGCAAAAAAGCCATTGACGGCTTCGGCCACATCCGGTACTTAACCGATAAGTTAATTAACCGAGTGGTTTAATGCACGCCGATCCCCTCAGCCTCAAATTTGCGGCACTGGCCGACCCCACGCGGCGCGCGATTCTGGCGCGGCTCGCGACGGGCGAGGCATCCGTCATGAAATTGGCGGAGCCGTTCGATATGAGTCTTCCGGCGGTGTCGAAGCATCTTAAAGTTCTCGAAGGCGCGGGACTCGTTACACGCGGCCGCGAAGCGCAATGGCGTCCGTGCCGCATCGAGGCGTCGGCGCTGAAGGAAGTTGACGACTGGCTTGAGAGATACCGGCGCTTCTGGGAAGTGCGTCTCGACCGGCTTGAGGACTATCTCGACAGGCTTCAATCGAAAGACAAGACCAAACGCGGCGCGCGCGCAAAGCCGAAGAAGCGAACGCCCGCAAAGAAATAACCATCGTATCCAAGGAGTATCGCCATGACCGACAAACTTCCTCCGCTCATCCCTCATCTGTGCGTCGCCGGTGCCGCCGACGCGATCGAGTTCTACAAAAAAGCGTTCGGCGCAATCGAAGTGATGCGGATGCCGGCCGAGGACGGCAAGCGGCTGATGCACGCGCATCTCATCATCAATGGTGTGCCGGTGTTCCTGATGGACGATTTCCCCGAGCATCGCGGCCAGCATGGCGGCATCAAGGTTTTCCCGCCGAAGGAAATCGGCGGCACGCCTGTTGTCTTGCATCTGGAAGTCAAGAACTGCGATGAGGCCGTGAAGCGTGCGGCTGATGCCGGCGCAACCGTCACGATGCCGCCGTGGGATGCATTCTGGGGCGCGCGCTATGCGCAGGTCGCCGATCCGTTCGGTCACGCGTGGAGCTTCGCGCATCCGCTGCCGGCGAAGTAGTTCGAGGATCGCACCGATGAGCAAAGAGTTCACGATTTCTCGCACCGTCAACGCACCGCGCGATCTGGTCTGGAAAGCGTGGTCCGAGCGCGATGCGTTCGGACAATGGTGGGGACCGAAAGGCTGCAAGCTCGACGTGACGAAATTCGAGTTTCGTCCCGGTGGCATGTTTCACTACGGCATGAAACTGCCGGATGGAAATGTCTGGTGGGGCCGCTTCGTCTATCGCGAGATCGTCAAGCCCGAACGCATCGTGTTCGTGAATTCGTTCTCGGACGCAAACGGCGGAGTTACGCGCGCTCCCTTCAGCGCGACCTGGCCGCTCGAAATCCTCAACAATCTGACGCTGACGGAGAGCGGTGGCAAGACCACGCTCGATCTGAGCGGCGGCCCCGTCAATCCGAGCGACGAAGAACGCGCGATGTTCGAAAGCATGTTCGGCTCGATGACGCAGGGCTTCGGCGGCACGCTGGATCAGCTCGAAGAATTTCTGGCAAAGGCATAACCTATGCCTGTCTCGCTATCGACGTTACCACGGAGAAGTTTGATGATGACCGTTCTTACAATCGTGGGTGCCATTCTCGCCATCGCGATTGTCATTGTTCTGATTCTTGCGGCGATGAAGCCGGATACATTTGTCGTTCAGCGATCCACGCTGATTGACGCGCCGGGCGATACCGTCTATCGGCTCATCAACGACTACAAGAACTGGGCTTCTTGGTCGCCTTACGAAAAGATCGATCCCGCGATGAAGCGCAAGTATAGCGGTGCGCCAGTCGGCGTGGGCTCGATTTATGAGTGGGAAGGCAACAAGAACATCGGCAGCGGGCGCATGGAAATTCTCGACTCCTCGCCGTCGCGCATCGACATCAAGCTCGATTTCATGAGTCCGTTCGAGGCGCATAACAAGGCCGAGTTCACCATGAAGCCCGAAGGCAACGCGACGAACGTGACGTGGACGATGCGCGGCCCCATTCCCTACAAGTTCAAGATCATGCATGTGATCTTCAACATGGACAAAATGGTCGGCAACCAGTTCGCCGAAGGTCTTGCGAACATGAAGAGGGTCGCTGAAGGAAATTAAGCAGTGCTAGCCGTTCCGTCCTTCGCCGCGCAATGTCGGCAGGCCGATGCCTGTCGCCTCGAAGCCGCCATCGACGGCCAGCACCTGTCCGGTGATGTAGCTCGCGCGGTCGCTGCACAGGAAGAAGATCGCTTCGGCGAGTTCTTCCTCAAGGCCATAACGATTGAGCGGGATGGTGTCATGATAGTCGGCGCGGATCGCAGGCGTATGGACGGCTTTCGCCATCGCGGTATCGACCGGACCCGGCGCGACCGCGTTGACGCGAATGCCGAGCATCGCGAGTTCGACGGCAAACTGCTTGGTGAGATGCGCGAGACCGGCCTTGCTGGTGCCGTAGGCGGTTCGCAGCGTCGAGGCACGAAGCCCCGAGATCGAGGTGATGTTGACGATGGCGCCGCCGCCATGTTCGCGCATCAGCGGTGCTGCGGCCTGCGTGCAGATGAACGGCCCGCTGAGATTGACGGCGAGCACGCGATCCCAGTCCTCCTTCGTCGTCTCAAGCAGGGGTTTGAAAATCGCGATGCCGGCATTGTTGACCAGCGCGTCGAGCCGTCCGAACCGTTCGGAGACTTTGGCGATGGAGGCGGCGACAGCTCGTGCGTCCGAAACGTCGCAATGCAAAGCCAGCGTCGTCTCCGGTTTGCCCAGCGCGGTCATCGTCGCGCGCAGCGTCTCAGTTTCGATGTCAAGCAGCGCAACGCGCCAGCCGTCGGCAAGAAAGCGTTTCGCGGCAGCAAGCCCAATGCCGCGCGCTGCTCCCGTCACAAGTGCGACTTTTCCATCCCCAGCCATTCTCAATACCCCTTCACATAATCGCCAAGAATAAGCGGGAAATATCGCGCCATGACAACCAGCTTTATCCGCAACGCCCTCGTTCTCGGCCTATTGTCCGCAATCGGGCCGTTCGCCATCGACATGTATCTGCCGGCCCTTCCGACCATTGCAGCCGATCTGCATGCGTCCACGGCGGCAACGCAGATGACGCTGATGATATTCTTCATCGCGTTCGGCGTATGCCAGATCGTCTACGGGCCGGTGTCCGACATGGTCGGTCGCAAGCCGCCGCTCTATTTCGGCATCGTCGTGTTTGCGCTCGGCGGTATCGGCTGCGGACTTTCGCCCAGCATCGAATGGCTGATCTTCTTCCGCTTCGTCCAGGGCCTTGGTGCCGCTGCGGTGATGGTGATCCCGCGCGCGATTATCCGCGACCTGCACACCGGCGCCGACGCCACGCGGCTGATGTCGCTCATCATGCTGGTGTTCAGCGTCTCGCCGATTTTGGCTCCCTTAACGGGAAGCGCGCTGATCGTGCCGTTCGGCTGGCGCGCGGTGTTCGTCGCGGTGACGATTGCCGCGATCTTCTCGTTTCTGCTGGTTGCGTTCGTGTTGAAGGAAACGCGTCCGCCGGAGGAGCGTGTCGAAGTGAGCGTCCGCAGCGTGCTCGACGGCTTCGGGATTCTGCTCCGCGACTGGCGCTTCCTCGGCCTGACCTTCATCGGTGGCTTCGGGATGTCGAGCTTCTTCGCGTTTCTCGCCAGTTCATCCTTCGTCTATATCGGTCACTTCGGACTGACGCCGACGCAATACAGCCTCGCCTTCTCGGTGAACGCCATCGGATTTATCGGCGCGTCGCAGTTCAGCGGCTATCTCGCCGAACGCTTCGGGATCGCGCGCGTGGTTTCGGTTGCCGTCACCTGTTACACGGCGATGTCGGCCGTCATGTTCGCGGTCATCGCGTCCGGCGTCGATAATCTCGCGGTGCTGATGGCGCTGTTGTTCGTCGCGTTCGCGTGGCTCGGTCTCGTTATTCCCTCGACGATGGTGCTGTCGCTGGAAGATCACGGGCCCATCGCGGGCATGGCGTCGGCGCTCGGCGGCACGTTGCAGATGATTACGGGTGCTGTGATGATCGTGGTTGCCAGCGCCTTCTTCAATGGCAAGGCGCTGCCGATGGTGGCGACGATTGCCGCCTGCGCGGTGATTGCGTTCGTGCTGACCCGGCTGACGTTGCGTCCGAATGAGACGGCGTCGCAGCTTGCGGAATAGTCAGCCCGTTTTGCGTGAGGCCAAAGCATCCGCAACGGCGGTGCGGATGTCGGCGACCGCGAACGGCTTGGTGATGACATCGTGCACGATGGCATCGAGACCGGAGGCGCGCTCGCGCTGATCGGCGAAGCCGGTCATCAATAGAATGATGAGGCGCGGATAGTCGCGTGCCGCAGCGAGCGCCAATGCTACGCCGTCCATCACCGGCATCTGAATATCGGTTAGAAGAAGATCGAAAGCGCCGGCCTCGCGCGTCAGAATTTCCAGCGCCTCCGCGCCGTCGGCGGCGGTGACGGTGTCGTGGCCGTCCATTGCAATGGCGCGGGCGACCAGCGCCCGCATCGATTCCTCGTCATCGGCAATCAGGATGCGGGGCATCAGGTTCCCCCAGTGGCCAGATCCGTCTTGTGGAAGAATCTCACGGCAATTTCGCGGCCTTCCGGAGGCGGAGCGGCGAGGCGCGTCTTGAACCACGCTTTCTCGCCCGGAATGAGCGACGGCTGTTCGAGCACGGCATTCCACGCATAGAGATCGGCGCCCTTCTCGTCGCGCACTATGAATCGCAGCCGCGGGATTTCGACCGGCTTGCGGGCGACGTCCCTGATGTTGCCCTCGATCAGCAGCACCGGCTTGTTGTTGGCTATCTCGGTCGTGATCTTGACGTCCTCGATCGACAGGCCGCGCAGGTTGACGCCCATGCCGACCATGTTGAAGAAGGTTGCCGTCTGCGGCATCGCGCGCACCACATCGCTGCGCCACACGATCAGCGCCAGCACCATTGCCGTCATTGCGGCGCATGCGGTTTTCAGATTGAAAGCCGGAAGACTGGCCGGCCATTTCAGCTTGCCGAGCGGTGCAATTGGCCGGCCGAGGCTGTGGAATCGCGACGGGCGAGGGGTCTCCTCGTGGTCGATGATCTCATCCTGTTGTGCTTCCGTTGCCCAGTTCGGATTGGAGTCGTTGGCCGCGTGCGATTCGCGCGGATCCGGCCAGTCTCCCGAAATCGACGGACTTTCGACGTGAGGTGCGTCGCTTTCACCCGTCAGGTAGGCTGCGGCTGCTTTGCCTTCCGGGGTGGAAAAACGATTGTCCGGTTCGGCGTCGGCCATCGCCGGTACCGGCTCGGGGTGCGCCTGCCATACTTCCTGACAGCGCGCGCAACGGACTTTACGTCCGGCCTCTCCGAAATTGGCCGGGTTCACGTCGTAAGATGTCGTACAATGGGGGCAGATGATTTGCATGGGACGAATCGCCAGAGTGAGACCGGGCCGAGGCTATCCGGCGTCCGTTAACGAATCGGAAACCATAACGGGCGCGCCGTCGGTTCCGGGCTGGCTGCATGGTTTTTCGCAGGCGTTTCCGGCGGTTTTCGCCGCTGAATGGAGTTGAGGTTTGGTCCGGTTTGAAAATGTCGGGCTGCGTTACGGGCTGGGGCCTGAAATTCTGCGCGACCTGACGTTCGAGATTCCGCCGCAGTCGTTTCAGTTTCTCACCGGTCCTTCGGGCGCGGGAAAGACGTCACTGCTGCGGATGCTGTTTTTGTCGCTGCGGCCGACGCGAGGACTGGTCAATCTGTTCGGGCAGGATGTTTCGTTGCTGGACAAGGATTCGCGCGCGGACCTGCGGTCGCGGATCGGAATCGTGTTGCAGGATTTCCGCCTGCTCGACCACATGAGCACCTATGAGAATGTGGCGCTGCCGTTTCGCGTCATGGGCCGCGATGAATCGAGCTACCGCCGTGAAGTCATCGACCTGTTGAAATGGGTGGGACTGGGCCATCGCATGGATGCGCTGCCGCCTGTGTTGTCGGGCGGCGAAAAGCAGCGCGCCGCGATTGCGCGCGCGGTGATCGCGCGCCCTCAGCTTCTTCTCGCCGACGAGCCGACCGGTAACGTCGATCCATCGCTGGCGCGTCGTCTGCTCAATCTGTTCATCCAGTTGAATTCGACCGGGACCGCCGTCATCATCGCAACCCACGACATTGCGCTGATGGATCAATATGAGGCG
>JAFKKP010000215.1 GCA_017305515.1 Hyphomicrobiales bacterium | reverse complement strand
GAAATATCCGCTGGCGACACAGGTCGGCACAACGGTCGGCGTGGAACAGGATTTCAACCGGCTTCAGGTCTCGGCCAGTGCGCTCGCCGATCGCACGACCTACCAATACTCGCAACTGACCGACGGCACGTCGGGCAGCAACGACGATCGCAACTTCAACCAGGTCGGTGGCCTGTCGCGGGTCAGCTACGACCTGATGCCAGGTCTAAAGCCGTTTGCAGAAATCGAAGGCGACACGCGCACGCACGATCTGAAATACGATCGCGCCGGTTATCAGCGCGACTCGAACGGCGGCTACGTGAAAGGCGGCACGACGTTTGAATTTTCGCGGCTGCTCACGGGTGAAATCGGCGTCGGATATTCGCTCCGCTCCTACGCCGATCCGCGTCTCAATGACATGAAAGGTCTTCTCACCAATGCATCGCTGGTCTGGATTGCGAGCGGGCTGACCACTGTGCGGTTCGATGCGACGTCATCCATCGATGAAACCACACTGCCCGGCGTGTCGGGGTCGAAGTCGAACGACTATTCGCTGACCGTCGATCACGCCTTGCGCCGCTGGCTGATCGGAACCGCAAAATTCGGCTACGGCACCACCGACTATGACGGCGCGCGTTTCGACAAACGCTATTTCGTCGAAGGCGACCTCGTCTACAAGCTGTCGCGCACCTTCCACATCAAGGCGCAGGTGCGTCACGACTGGCTGGAGAGCTCGATCGCGGGTGCGAATTCGGCCGCGACCGTGGTGATGATCGGTCTGCGAATCCAGCGTTAACGAATGATTCACCAACGCTCGTTCGCATTAACGCGATCCTAACCATGTTTGTTCACCATGATGGAAGCGGCTCGGACCGCCCGTGCCACGCTATTCAGTAGAGGAATTCATGAAAAAGCTGCTTCTCGCTTCCGTCGCTCTCATCGTTGCTGCCACGGCGGCGATGGCCGCAGATGCTCCCGTCCGCCACAAGCGTTACGTCAAGGCGCCGGTCTACAAGGCTCCGCCGATGCCTTACATCGCGCCGGCTTATGACTGGTCCGGCCTCTATGTCGGCGGCCATGTCGGCTGGGGCCACCTGCGCGACAGCGTCACCACGCAGGCTGCGGGCGGCCTGCTCGCGCTCGGCGCGGTCAACACCATCACCTCGGATCAGTTTATCGGAGGTTTGCAGGGCGGGTATAACTTTATGGTCGCTCCGCACATCCTGCTCGGCTTCGAGGGTGAATTCACCTGGCTGACGCGCGGCTACTCGACCAACATTGTCACGCTCGCTCCGCCGACCATTCTCACCGACACATCGAATCCCGACTGGGTTGCGACGGCGGCAGGCCGTCTCGGCTACACCAACGACAATCTGATGATCTACGCCAAAGGCGGCGGTGCATGGCTCGATACCAAGTACGGCGCGTCGCAGTTCCCGGCCGCCGGCGTACCGTTCTCGACGAGCGTCGTTCGCGCCGGATACACGGTCGGCGGCGGTCTCGAATACGGCATCACGCAGAACTGGTCGGCAAAGGCGGAATACGCCTATCTCGATTTCGGCACCAATTCCTACAATGTCGGCTTCGGCGGCGCGACCACCGCGACCGGCATCAAGACCGACATGCAGCAGTTCAAGCTCGGCCTGAACTATCGCTTCAACGGTTTCGGCAGCATGCCGGTCCTCGCTGAGCCGATCTCCACCAAGTACTGAGCGCGAAACTCCTGAAGACGATGAAGCCCCGGCAGAACGCCGGGGCTTTTCTTTTGCCGCGTGTGTAAGCCTCAGTTGTCGCGCCGAATCTACATCGGGCCACCGCCGCCATTTAGTCCGTTCGACAGGCTGTCGAAGTCGGATCGTATCATGAGGCCGAGTGAGTTGACCGATCCGACAATCACAACCGCAATACCGGCTGCGATGATGCCGTACTCTATTGCAGTCGCTGCCGACGTATCCAAAATAAACCTTCCGATGATGCTACGCATGGCCTTACCATTCTTGGTGTTCGTACTCTTGTTCGCCCCGTCTATGACATTCGGAATACGCTTCAAACACTGCTAGAATGATAATCAAATCTCAGACTCTCCGTTTGCTTTCCGCGCACCAGTCATGCGCGAAACGATGATTAGCGCACGCTTTCATCGATCGAAGAATCGTCTTTGCCATTCGCTCAATCCTGCGCGAAGGAAATACGGTAGCAATAGCCGGTCTCGGCGAAAGTCGGCTCGAGCTTCGCATTCATCTGCCGCAGCGTCGCGGCGATGAGCCGTGAGCCGAAATTATATTAACTTGGCGCCGACCCTTTCGGCCCGTCGGATTCGCGCCAGTCGATGACGACCTCGCCGTTCGCGAGGGACCAGCCGATCCTGATGCGGCCCTTCGCGTCCGACAGCGCGCCGTATTTCACCGCATTGGTCGCCATCTCGTGAAACACCAGACGCAGGCTGCGCGCGCGATCCGCGCTCAAGGCGACATCCGGTCCCGTCAGTCCGATGCGCTTGCCGCCGTAAGGCTTCTGGACTGCGGCCACGAACAGGTCGCGCAGATCGGTCGGCGCGCCATCGCCGTCGTCGAGAAGATCGTGATTGTCGGCAACGACACGCATGCGATCGATCAATGTCTGCGCAGCCTCCTTGTCGGCGATGGTCTGATTGACCAGCGATGTCATCACCGCGAGCAGGTTCTTGCTGCGGTGTTCGATCTCGCTGAACAGCAATTCGCGGCTGCGCTCCTGATCTTCCAGATCGAACACGATCTGGCGGTGCATGATGGCGAGCGCGACGACCAGAAGTCCCGACAGAGCGAACAGGAAGAAGTTCGCGGCCTGAACCGGCGTCGGCTTGCCGAAGGCGTAGAACGGTTCGATGAACGCCCACCACACGATGAGGATGGACATCGGTATACCAGTCAGTCCTGCGATGCGCCCGCCGAACAAGGCTGCGATCAGGACAGCGGGAAAAAAGGTTGCGAACGGCAAGGTGGAACCGGCGAGGCCGAGAAGCACGCGTGCGATTGCGGCCGCTATGACGCAAATAGACGCCAGCGCGATCGCACCGAACCAACCGAGTTCCGCGCGCCGATAGGAAATCCGACGCCACCAGACTTTGACCATTCAACCTGCCCGGAAATAGTTTTTCATAGAATTGCGGCAGCCGCCAGCGCGGCATTTTGCGCGGCTTCACGCGTGCAGAAAATCGCATGCGGCTTTTGACTAAAAGTCTAACCGGTATGAACCGCGGCTGAATGCGCCTGGCGTTTCGCCTGCGCGCCTGTCCCGTGCGCGCCGATGGCCGCCGGGTTCCGCAAAACCCCTCATCTCTCATGAGGGGACATGGAGCGCCGCGAGGCGCAACCTTGTTGTCGTCGCGTCGCGCCTTCGCCCGGCGAGGAGCGAAACCGAAACGCGCACCGCCTTGCGGCGCTCCATACTGCGGCTTTTCTGTCCGGGGGACCGCTCTTCCGGGTGCGGGATCCGGACGCTTGTGACGTCCGTTCATCCCGGCGGATTTCTCCGCCGTTCAGCCGCACCGCGTGCAGCCACCGAAGGCAGAGCCACGTAGTTGGCCCGGTCGGTGACCCCCGGCCTCCCGGACGCGTGGCTGCGAACCACGCGCGCGGGCGCCGCGCTTCATTCCACTTCGCGAACGCCTCCGGAAGCGCCCCTCACGAATGAAGCGATAGGAATATAAACCTAGATAATCGCGATGTCAAGAGTTGAGAACGTATCAAGAACATCTTAATCTGTTGATGATTTGATATGGACCGTACAGGGCAAATCACGGCCTCTATGGTTTCTCGAACGTATTTCGATGTGAGGAAGCGCGATGCTCAAAGTCACACCGCCGACCAGTGCTGCGGATGATCTTCTTCGCTTCGCGAATGGAAAACGCTTCTCGACTATCCTCGCCGATCCTCCTTGGCAATTTACAAACAAGACGGGAAAAGTTGCACCGGAACACAAGCGACTCGCACGATACGGCACGATGAAGTTGGCCGAGATCGCTGCGCTTCCTGTGCAGGAGATATCGGCACCAACGTCTCATCTGTACTTGTGGTGTCCGAATGCCCTGCTGCCTGAAGGGTTGGCGGTGATGCAAGCATGGGGCTTCAACTACAAGTCAAACATCGTCTGGCATAAGATTCGGAAAGACGGTGGCTCTGACGGTCGCGGCGTTGGCTTCTACTTCCGCAATGTCACCGAGCTAATTTTGTTCGGCGTGCGCGGTAGAAATGCGCGCACGCTTGCGCCCGGAAGGCGTCAGGTAAATTTGTTGGGTACGAGAAAGCGCGAACATTCGCGCAAACCGGACGAGCAATACGACATCATCGAATCGTGCAGTCGTGGCCCGTTCGTTGAACTGTTCGCGCGTGGCACACGCGAAGGATGGACGACTTGGGGAAATCAAGCGGATGATAGCTACGCTCCGACTTGGAAAACATACGCGCACCATTCGCGCGCCGTAGGACGTATTTAATCTTCGCCAGATTCTTCGTCAGCCAAAATCTCCTCGAGCGCAGTCTTTCCTCATCGAAATTTACGATTTTGTCGGGAAGTCCAATGAGAATTAGCGGACACGGATTCCCCACACCTCTATGAACCCTATCTTCTAGCTTTTTCCAATGTGTGGTGGCTTCTCCGAACTTGTCTGATACGAATTTGTCGACGAAAGCGTCAGCGAATGACAGGGGGTTTTTGCTACGTTTCATTCTTTTATCGATTGCTGCCCTTTGCTTCGACGTTGGCTCATAACCCCATTGTTTAAGTTCACTGATCGAACGAATTTGCCTTTCTTCGATAAAACGCAGAACCAAGTTTCGCATGTTCGAGTGCAGCGTTCTCCCGCGTGTCACGACCACTCCTAAGGAGATAGCTCCATCCGCATGAAGTCTTTTGTAGTTTTCGAGGTCTCTATCAAAGAACGGATCTTTGTTGTTCCACTCAATTTCTAAAGCGATTGTGCCGTTCCGAAATTGTCTGACGTGGTCTATTTCGTGCGATATTGCTTCTTTCTCCACGCCGTTAATGATCTTTTTGATCTCGAACTTGGTTTTGGTCCAAGTTCTCGCATTCAGTGCTCGGCGCAGCCGCTGCGTTCCCTTTGATTCGCCGCCGCCTCCAGCGATAATTTCTTCGATCGGAATGGTTAGCCCGCCGAGCGTTTGCTCAAGGTCTTCAATCGCATCTCTAAAATCGCCACTCAATATTGCTTCGGCGTGGGAGAGAAATTCAATCTGAAATCCTTTGGCCTTCAACTTCTCGAACATGGAAACCTTCGCCGGGCAAACTTTAACTTTATAATGGTTCGACATTTGCCGCTTCCGCAACCCTGCTTTTTGCCGTCCCCACATCCAGCCTGCATCCCTGCATGCCGCGCAAAGCGCACTACGCGCTGCATTAGGCAAAAAATCCCGGAACAAAATCTTTGTCGTGCTGTTAGACTCTTGAAGACATGGAGGGAACGCATGAACAAGATTCTGTTCGCGGGCGTTTGCGCGCTCGCCTTCACCGCCGTCTCGACGGCAGCCGATGCCGGCCACCGCAAGCATTGGCGTCATTATGGCTATCACGGCGGATACCATTCATCCGCCGGTGCCGCGCATGCGCAGTGGCTCTATGGCGGCAACCCGGATGCCGGCGGCGGACCGCGCGGCTCGGTTCAGGCCACCAACAATCCGCGCGCCAGCCGCGAATATGGCGGCCGGTAATTCTCAAAATCACGCAGCAAAAAAAGCCGCCCGGCGAGGGCGGCTTTTCGTTTGGCTCAATGCCGGGCGGGCAGGGACGTTCCTCTTGCAAGTTTTTCGGCCTGCCGTTCCATGATGCGTGCGATGAAGCGGTTCATGGCGTCGCGCAGCGATTGTTCCTGTGTTTGCGATAGTGGTTTCATGGCTCACCTCTCCGCGAAATGAAACGGCGTTCGCGGTGCTGTGTTCCCGGAACCGCAACAAAAAGCCCCGCACGAGGCGGGGCTGTTCGCCGGCAATCTGCCGAAAACTCTAGCGCAGGCGGGTCGCCGGAGATGCGTTGTTCGACACCGGCTGAACCGTTGCCGGCTGATCGAACACGCTCTTGCAGCCGTCGCTGAGCTGCTTTTTCTGCGCCCGCATGCAGATGGTTACTGCATCGACATCCGGAATTTTATCTCCGCACAGGCGGAAGGCATCGTTGGTGCAGAGCCTCGCCTGTTCTTCCGTATAGGCATTCGCCGCCGACGCGCACAAAAGCAATCCAAGCACCACGATCGACTTCACGAAAACCTCCCCAGGCTGTTTCGCTTGCGTTGTCCGCACGCTGATAATGACTCAGGTCGAGGATTCGTGCCAGCGTTTCGTCGCCGTGCTTTTTGGATACCCCGCCTCGCACACGCTATTGCGCGGTGTTGTCGCGATCAAGCAACAGAACGGAAACTCTGCGCGAATTTTTGTCTCGCAGTTGCGAGGAAGATTGCGGCGGAGTCGGCGTGACGCTTCAATTTTTAACGGTTCCGCGACGGGATCGCAAAAAATCAGAACGGATTGCCGCTCGCGATCGAGCAGGTCGCGGGACCGGCGGAGACGGATTCGAATTCAACCGTGTTGCCGGTCGTAATGCTGCGCACGGTGACGGATTTTTTGCCCGGCGGCATGCCGGTGATGACCTGCGCGGTGCAGCTTGAGAAAGACGGATCGAAGGTGACCGTCGTTTGCCGTGCGGCACCCTGGAACGCATTGCTCGCCACAATCCTGTTGCCGCTGAACGAGACGTTGCGCGCGTCGCCTGCCGAATTGCTGCCGCTGGTTCCGACCCTGTCGACGGAACCCGCGCCGCCGGGACTGCGCGCGGAAGCGCGCGCAAACAAACGGCCTTCGGTGCTGATATAGAAAACGGTCGAGAACGGAATGCCGACAGGCTTGAACGCGGGCCCGGCTTGCGAGTCGCGCTGGCTACGCGTCTCCAGCCACGACACGGTGATCGACTTTCCGTAAAGCTGTTGCGGTGCTGCGGCCTGCGCGGTCGCTATCGCGGCGAGGGAGACGAGAATTGCTGCTGGAACAACGCGCATGCAGGCTCCGGTTTTTTCAGGCCCTCAAAGATACTTCTTCATCTCTGTGAGCAGATCGCTGCGTAAGTCGTCGCGGTCCATCGCATAGGCGATGTTTGCAGCGAGGAATCCGGACTTCGAGCCGCAGTCATAGCTCTTGCCCTTGAACTTGAAGCCGTAGAACGGCTGCGACTTCGCGAGGTTGAGCATGCCGTCGGTCAACTGGATTTCTCCGCCTGCGCCCTTTGGCTGGGTTTCGAGAATCCGGAAAATCTCCGGCTGCAATATGTAGCGCCCGGTGATCGACAGGTTCGAGGGTGCCGCTTCTTTCTTCGGCTTCTCGACCATGCCGTCGAGCTCGAACATCTCGCCCTTGGCCTTGCCGACACCGACGACGCCGTACATGTGGACCTGATCCATCGGCACTTCCTCGACCGCGATGATGTTCGCTTTATCCGCGCCCGCTGCATTGGCAGCATCGATCATCTGCTTCAGCCCGCTCGGCTTGTTCTTCACCAGCACGTCGGGAAGCAACACGGCAAACGGCTCGTTGCCGACGATGTCGCGCGCGCACCATACCGCATGACCTAATCCGAGCGGCGCCTGCTGGCGCGTGAACGATGTTGCGCCGGCCTTCGGCTGGTCTACGGCGAGCAGCGAGATTTCCTTCGTCTTGCCGCGCTCCTTCAGCGTCGCATCGAGTTCGTACTGCATGTCGAAATGATCTTCGATCACGCCCTTGTTGCGTCCGGTGACGAACACGAGATGCTCGATGCCGGCTTCCAGCGCCTCATCCACCACATGCTGGATCAGCGGCCGATCGACGACGGTGAGCATTTCCTTCGGCATCGCCTTGGTGGCGGGCAGAAAACGTGTACCGAGACCGGCGACGGGGAAGACGGCTTTGCGGATTTTCATTGAGGCTCTTTGCGGGTGAGAAACGAGATTTCGCAAGGTGGTAGCAGGTTTTGCGGCACTCTTCATCCCTCCCCCTTGTGGGGAGGGTGGTCGAGCAATTGCGAGACCGGGCGGGGGTGCGAACTTGCCCCCACCCGTCACGGTGCCCGCGGACGCTCGCAACGCGCCACCCTCCCCACAAGGGGGAGGGATGAGAAGCATCGGTCGCACGCCGATAAAGGAACCGCGCCAATTCGCCGCCGGAAATCGCTCCTTCGTTAAGGGCGTGGAAACCCTGTCCGGGGCCTCTTATCTCCGGGATTATCATGTGTGTGGGTGCGTGATGAAGCGGACGACGGGGACCGGCGCAGGCCGAGTCATGATGTTCGGCGCGGCGGCTTTGCTGCTGACATCGGGATTTGCGTTCGCGCAGTCCTCGGCCGGGCGCGGACCTCTGACCGTGCCGCCCGCCAATATCACCGGCTCGATCCCGCAAACATCTCCGCGCATCATTCCGCCCGCGCGCCCGAACGCGATGCCCAGGCGTCTCGTGCAGGCATCGCCGCCGAAGGAATGGAGCGGCGAGGACGGCCAGTCCGGCGATCCGCGCATGACGGCGTCGGCCATTCGGGAAGCGGCCGCGAATTTCGACCGCTGCGTCGCGGGCTTCGCGCCGGATGCGGCACGGCGTGGCGTATCGCAGGCGAATTTCGACCGGCTCACCGCCGATCTCACGCCGGACCTGCGCATCATGGACCTGATGGATGCGCAGCCGGAATTCACAAAGTCTGTGTGGGACTATCTCGACATTCTGGTGACGGATGCGCGCATCGCACGCGGCCGGGAAATTCTCACGCAAAATGCCGCGACCTTCGCCGCCGTCGAAAAAGAATACGGCGTCGACCGTTACATCATTGCGGCGATCTGGGGCATCGAGTCGAATTACGGCACGCAGGGCGGCGACCGCAGCGTGCTCAATTCCACCGCGACGCTCGCCTGCGTCGGGCGGCGCACGGCGTATTTCAAGGACGAGTTTCTTGCCGCCCTCGAAATTCTCAATCATGGCGATCTGACGCCGCAGCAGATGCGCGGCTCATGGGCCGGCGCGTTCGGCGCGACGCAGTTCATGCCGACCGCGTTCAAGAAATTCGCGGTCGATTTCGACCATGACGGCAAGCGCAACGTGGTCGATTCCAATCCCGACATCATCGCCTCCACCGCGATGAAGTTCAAAAAAGACGGCTGGAAGCAGGGCGACACCTGGGGCTTCGAGGTCGTGGTGCCGCAGGGTTTCAACTACATGTACGCGGATCGCTCCAAGGTGATGACCATCGCGCAGTGGGAGCAACTCGGCATCAAGCGGGCCAGCGGCAAGCCGTTTCCGCGCGCGACCGATCAGGCGTATCTGACGCTGCCCGGCGGCGCGGACGGTCCCGGATTTCTGATGTTAGGGAATTTCCGTGCCATCATGCGCTACAATCCGTCGGAAGCCTACGCGCTCGCCATCGGGCATTTCGCGGATCGCCTGCGCGGCGGCCAGCCGCTCGTGCAGCAATGGCCGCGCGACGAACGCGTGCTGTCGCGCGATGAGCGATTGGAGTTGCAGCAGCTTCTCGCGCAGCGCGGATTCTATAAAGGCGAGCCGGACGGCAATCTCGGCAACGATACGCGGAAGGCTTTGCGCAGCTATCAGGTGAGCGCCGGTTTGCCTGCGGACGGATTCGCTTCGTCCGGCGTGCTGGAGCGGTTGCGCGGCGGCAGCGCGCCGCGCGCCACTGGCGGCGGCAATTCGAGCGGCGGATTCAATCTGTTCAATTTCGGGCGCTAACGCGAAATCACTTCGCCGTCTTCCTTGGTGAAGCTCTTCACCGGATTGTCGAGCAGATCGAGCACGGCTTCCGACGGGCGGCACATGCGCGTGCCTTTGCGCGTCTCGACGATGGGACGCTGTAGCAATATCGGATGCGCCAGGATGGCGTCGATCAGTTGATCGTCGCTCAAGGCCGGATCGCTCAATCCAAGTTCGGCGTAAGGCGTGCCTTTTTCGCGGAGCATGTCGCGCACCGAAACACCTATCGCCGTCGCGAGCGAACGCAGCTTTTTGCGATCCGGCGGCGTATTCAGATACTCGATGATAACCGGCTCCTCGCCGCTGGCGCGGATCATCGCCAGCGTGTTGCGCGAGGTGCCGCATTGCGGATTGTGGAAGATCGTGACTGTCATGGCTGCGCCTCTGTGGAAATTGTGTCGGTGTCATTCGTCGCGCCGAGCAGCCAGTTCACGACAATCAGCGCGGCAGTCGCGCCGGCCAATTCCGCTGCGATGAAGCCGGGTAGATCCTGAGGGCGGATGCCGGAAAACGTGTTGGTCATTGACCGCGCAATCGCGACGGCCGGATTTGCGAACGATGTCGAAGCGGTGAACCAGTACGCGGCGGTGATATACAGCCCGACCAACCACGGTATGGACGGCCGAGCGAAACGAATTCCCCCGAGAATGGTCGCAATCAGCCCGAATGCAGCGACGGCCTCGGCGAACCATTGCGCTCCGCCTGTCCGCATCTTGATCGAGACTTCAACTATCGGCAGCGCGAACATCGTATGGGCGATGACGGTTCCGGCGACGCCGCCCGCGATCTGCGCGGCGATGTAGAATACGGATTCGCGAAGCGGCAATTCACGCTTGAATGCGAACACCAGGCTCACTGCCGGATTGAAATGAGCGCCTGAAATAGGACCGAGAATGGAAATCAGCACCACGAGCATGGCGCCTGTCGGGATCGCATTGGCCAAGAGAGCAAGCGCGGTATCCTTTGTGAGGGTCTCCGCCATGATGCCCGAGCCGACGACGGTCGCGACCAGTCGCGCCGTTCCGAGGCATTCGGCGGCAAGCCGTCGTGGCTGGTCGAAGACTTGCATCAGCTGGCCTTGTCGATGCCTGATGACGAACCTTCGGAACGTCCGATGTCCCGCAATTTGGTGCCGAGCGACAATCTGTCGATTCCCGCGAGTGGCAGGCTGGTGAATGCGCCGATCCTGTTCTTCATGTAGCGAAACGCCATGAGGAACGCAGCGTGTTTTTCGATGTCGGTGCCTTGTACCTCGGCAGGATCCTGGATTCCCCAATGTGCTGTCATAGGCTGGCCCGGCCAGATCGGGCACGATTCTCCGGCTGCGTTGTCACAGACCGTGAAAACGAAATCGAGAACAGGCGCGTTGGGCGCGGCGAATTCTTCCCAGCTTTTCGAGCGCAACCCATCGACCGGATAGTCGAGACTTTTTAGAACGCTGATCGCGAACGGGTTGACATCCCCCTTCGGCTGGCTGCCAGCAGAGAAGGAGCGAAATCGACCTCGTCCGTCCTTGCTTAAGATGGATTCGGCGAGAATGGAGCGAGCACTATTGCCTGTGCACAGAAACAGCACGTTGTAAATTCGATCAGACATTCGCTTTTCTCTTTTTCGCTGGCGGACAGCAGGGCGCGAGACTTTCCATCACCGGCGCGCAGATTTCGGGTTTGCCGCCGCAGCAATCTTTGAGCATGAAAAGGACGACGTCCTGAAAACGAGTGAGGTTGGCGCGATAGACGATCGAGCGGCTCACGCGCGTCGCGGCGATCAGCCCTGCGCGCGATAGGATCGCCAGATGCGATGACATGGTGTTTTGCGGAACGGCGAGAGCTTTGGCGATGTCGCCTGCTGCGAGCCCGTCCGGTTCATGCTCGACCAGAAGCCGGAAGGCGTCGAGCCGCGTCGATTGCGCGAGAGCGGCGAGCGTGAGGATAGTGCTTTCAGAATCCATATATCGAGAATAATGGATATGCAGAGATATGTCCAGTGACCGCGCGGGAAAATGAGCCGGATACAGCCGAGCGGGCGCAGTCTCGCGACCGGTAACCCTCAACGCGACTAACCGAATCTTGCCGAAATGAAGAGTCGAATTGCAGGGACCAAGGCGCTATTTTCGCCGCAACTTTCAGCCTTACTTGGAACCGATGCCGAAGCCGAACTCATTTTTGCGCATGTTTGCCGAACGCGGCCCTCTTGCGGTGCTCGCGGTGACGGGCGCGATCCTTTTCGGCATCGCGGTTCCGGCGTCGGCGCAGTTTTTCAATTTCGGCGGCTTCGACCGCAGGCCCGCGCCGCCGCGCGGCGTTCCCGGCGGACCGCCTCCCGGTCCTCCGCAGCAGGGCGGATTCTTCTCGTCATTCGGCCCCGGCGATCCCAATCAGCCGCCGCCCGTGGTTGACTCGTCGCGCGCGCCACCGCCGCCGAAGCGCGCACCCAATCAGCCGCCGCCGGAAAAGAACGTCGTCGTGATGGGCGACGCGATGGCCGACTGGCTTGCTTACGGCCTTGAGAACGCATTGAGCGATACGCCCGAACTCGGCGTGGTGCGCAAGGCCAACAGGCTGTCGGGCCTCATCAAGTATCAGCCGCGCGGCGAGCCGTCCGACTGGGCATCCGCGGCGAGGCAGATTCTCGCGACCGAAAAAGCCGATGTCATCGTGGTGATGCTCGGCCTCAACGACCGCGTGCCGCTGCGCGAGCCTGTCGCCGAAAAGAAAGACGACAAGAAGGATAAGAAAGACGTCAAGAAGGATTCCAAGAATTCCAAGGGCGCAAAGAAGGATGAGAAGAAAGACGAGCAGGTCAAGCCGAAGAACGAGACGGCCGACACCGCAGTCAAGCCCGACGACGAGAAGTCGGCGGCCGCCACAAAGCCGCAGGACGAAACCGACGATGACGACTGCACGCCGGCCTCCATCGTCGCGCCGGAGACTGCGCCGCGCAACGCCAACGGCA
>JAFKKP010000214.1 GCA_017305515.1 Hyphomicrobiales bacterium | reverse complement strand
GGCGTTTGACCACAGGGCTTATTGGAACGCGCGCAGGCTATTTGCCGTCGGGGATCTGGGTGCCGCCCCAGGCGTCGCGAACCTGATGGTAGTGCACGCTCGGATCGTAAACCGTCGTGGCGAGGTTCATCACCTGCGGCGACAGGCGGCCGACGGCACTGAGCGTCGAGTAGGACGCCACCACGCGATCATGCTGGGCGGTGACGAGCGCAACGCGGGCGTTCACCAGAGCCTGCTGCGCGTTGAGGACGTCGAGCGTGGTGCGCTGTCCGACACGCGCTTCCTCGCGCACACCGTTGAGCGCGATTTCCGACGCCGTCACCTGCGACTGTGCGGAGGACACCTGCGCCTTGCCGGCCACAAGCTGTCCCCAGGCCTGCGCGACTGTCGCGCGGGTCTGATCGCGGGTCTGTTCGAGGGTGAGACGCTGCTGCGCCAGGGTTTCTTTCGACTGGCGGATCAGCGCGTATTCGGCGCCGCCCTGATAGACCGGGATCGACAATTGCGCGACGGCGGATGCGCCGAACGAGCGGTAGATCGACATCGTGCTTTCATAGGATTGCTGGACGCTGCCCTGAAGCGTCAGCGTCGGGAACAGCGCACCCTCGTTGACCTTGACCTGAAGGAAGCTGACGTCGATGCCGTACATCGCAGCCGTGACGCTCGGATTTTCCAGAAGACTCACGTCGATGGCGGCAAGCAGCGTCGGTGGCAGATAACGATCGACCGGCGAGCCGGCAGCCAGATTGACCGGGTCGTTGCCGATGATGCGGCGGAAATTTGCGCGTGTCGTCGTCAGGTTCGATTCAGCGGTCAGCAATTGCGTGCGGCCCGCGGCAAGCTGCGCTTCGGATTGCGCCACGTCGGTGCGCGTCACCTCGCCGACATTGAAGCGGTCTTTGGTCTGTTTCAGCGTCTGTTCGAGCACGCGCGTGTTGCTGCGCTGGACCTCGACGATCGCGGAGTCGCGCAGGTAATCCATGTAGATGGTGGCAGCCGACAGCAGCACGGTCTGCTCGAGCACGCGCAAACCTTCGCGCGCGGCGGAGACCTGGCTTTCGGCGGCGCGGGTGCGGTTGGCGGTCTGCCCGCCGTTGAAGACGGTCTGCGACACGGTCGCACCGACCGAACGCGGCGCGTTCACGCCGTAAATTCGCGATGTGGTCAGCGTCTGGCCGGACGACAGATTGCTTTGCACGTCGGTGTATTGCGTGCCGGCGCTGGCCGTCACCGCAACCTTCGGGCGATAACCCGACAACGCCTGCGGCACGTTCTCGTCGGTCGAGCGAACGGACGCACGCTGCGCATTGAGCTGCGGATTGTTCTGATAGGCGCGGATCAGCGCAGCCTCGATCGTGTCGGCGAACGCCGGGGTCGAGACCGCATGACCGATCATCAGAGCTGCGAGGGCGCCCCCTGCTCTCAAACTCAGCACGCGTCTAAGTGGCATTCCAACAATTCCCCAAACCGGCCCGCACGCGGCTTTTCGCCTGCCCGGACCGGGTATCGACTCAGAACGGAACCCGTTCGGGCGTCACCATATTCGCCACCGGGACAGTGGGAAACCCCCCGTACCAAATCGTACCCGAAACAATGTGGCTGGGGCATCAGAGCCACACTCAGGTGAGTGTTTCGGCTCTTACTCACCAAACGGTCAGAAACTGAAAGCGGGAACGCGTTCCAGCCCCGGCAGAACCGGCGCGGACGCATCGAAAAGCACCCGATTGCCGAAGTCGCCGGGCGAACGCGTCACAAGCCAAGCCTTTGAAGGACTGGCGATTGCGAACACGCCTGCAAGGCGGCCGCCCATCTTCAGCTGACTGTAGAGTCCCTCCGGAACGACCTCGGTGGAACCCTCCAGAACGATCACGTCATAGGGGCCATGCGCCGCATCGCCAGCCGCCGGATCGGTCTTTGTGACGGTCGCATTTGCCGCACCCGCCTTGGCGAGATTGGCCTTGGCGGCGGCGGCAAGATCGGCGTCCGGCTCGGTCGCAACGACCCTGGCTGCGAGCTTCGCGATGACCGCCGCCGAGTATCCGCTCGCGCAGCCGACCACCAGCACGGTATCGGTTTCGGAAATTTCCGCCGCCTGAAGCATTTTCGCCAACACGTAAGGCTTGAGCAGGCAGCGTTTGGTCTTGCCGCCGGCGACATCGAGATCGAGGTCCAGATAGGCCATCGCGCGAAGGCTTGCGGGAACGAATTCCTCGCGCGGCACCGCCAGCATCGCGTCGAGAATGCGAATGTCGGTGACATCGCTCGGGCGCACCTGCCCGTCGACCATCTTCAAACGCGCGGTCGAATAGTCGGACATGGCCACCCCTCTCAAAATCCGCGCGACAGCTGAATCGCGCCAAGGCATATTTGGAGGCATATTTGATGCAACGCGGAACGCGATGCAAGCCGGATTGCGAGGGCCATAATGGCGGGAACGACGCTCGGGCGATGGACACTGGCGGCGATGCTGATCGCGCTCCAGCCGGACTGGGCGTGGTCGCAATCCGCAACTGAGGATCAGGCGGCACCCAAGCGCCGGAAGATCATCGAGCGCGCGGAGGCTGCCGCCAAGGCCATCGAGACTTTCACCGCCAAACGCGGCGAGAAAATTCCGGCGCTCGCCGACTATTACGTCGCCAAATCCGACCTGAGCAAGATCGACGAGACCGCACCCGAAGGCGCACGGGCCAAAAAACTGCTCGCCGCGATGGAGAAGAACGAGGCGGATTACGTCCGCAAGCTCGGCAATGTCGACATCGCGCAGAAGCTCGACGCGCTCGCCGGCAATGTCGATGGCCGCAAGAAATTCGCAACCGTCAGCGAAAAGAAGATGCTCAACAGAGGTCTCGTGATGGAGATCACCACATCGGGCGATGCGGACACGGTGCTGAACTATAAATATTTCAAGATGGACCGACCGACCGTTCTCAACATCGCGGAGTCCGGAAAGATATTCAACACGGCGCGCGATCTGGGATTCCGCACAGTCGTGTTCACCGACGGCAAAGTGTCATGGACCTACGACGTTGCCGCCAACACGTTCAAATAGCGAATGACCGACAGCCGCTCCGCCATCGAAAAGCTGATGCGCGAATTCGACGAATTGCCGCCGAAGGTGCGCGAGGCGTTGTCGCAATCGCACGAGCCGAGCGACCAGATGGTGGAAGTGTTGTGCAACATGCACCGCAACGGTTTTCCCGAAGAGGCGCTGCTCAAAGTGATCGCGGCGAATAACGCGAAGGGCAGCTAGTCACAAACTCCGGCCGGATGTTGAAAGCGGGCATATAATCCGATCCGGCGTTGGCGAGCGGATTCAATATCCTACTCTGTCCGCATGCAACTAAAATGGGCCACGAGAGGCGCCTTCGCTGCCGAACGCAATCGGCAACGCATGCGCTTTCTCGGCGTAACTCCGAAAGGACATGCTTTGTGGACCGAACGCGAAGACGACATCGTTCGCCGCTTTTATCCCGACTATGAGCTGTTGTTACGAAAACTAAGACGCCGAAGCTATTACGCGCTGAGGCATCGCGCGCGAGTGTTAGGAATCGTGAAGCGACGGCATTGCTGGACCGGCGCGGAAGTATCCCGGCTTCGCAGATTCTATCCCACCTTAGATAGAGCAGGCCTGTTACAGCTTTTTCCCGGCCTAAGTTGGTCACAGATCATCGGCCGCGCTCATGGGATCAAGTTACGGAAGGCGAGATGCCGTCTGACGAAGACCGGATTTCCCATTATCGATGAGATTCGCGAGCGCGCCTTCCAACTCAACCTTTCGATGGTCGACGTCGATGCGATGGCCAACACGCGTCATTATTTTCAGAGAGCCGGATGGTGCAACCGAAGGACGGTGAACGAACGGCACGTCGTTAGAGCAATCAACGCGTTGGACGGACGGATCGCGATCGCCTGGAATTAGCCGGGGATCGGAAAGCAGCCCACGGCTGACGGTCAGCGATTCAAACCGCCGGTAACGGCGAGAACGGCTGCGATCAGCACCAGCGTTACCACCGTTGTGATGAGCATCGCGCGCAGGCTCATGCCGCGGCCGAACCACCACAATAGCGCCACGCACATCAGAACGGGAACGAGGATGTCGAGGGACATTAGGTTTGTGGCGGGCATTGCTGCAACCGGCTGAAATTGCTGGCTCCCCGGGCTGGATTCGAACCAGCGACCATTCGATTAACAGTCGAATGCTCTACCACTGAGCTACCGAGGAATAGTGCCTGCGCACGCGCCGCATATAACAAGCACACCGAGTCTTGCAAAGCGTTAATCGGGTGAAAATACCGGCGAAATTATGAGGTTTATTGGAGGCCACGACCGGAATTGAACCGGTGTACACGGTTTTGCAGACCGTTGCGTCACCACTCCGCCACGTGGCCCCACTCGGGGCTAACTAGCGTGAGACGCCCCCTGAGGCAATGGCCGCGTCAGGCCGTGCGCGCCGATTTTCCGCGCCGGTTCGCAGGCCTGCGCCAGTCGCGCTTGGGGCGCGGTTTCGGCGCCAGTTCCGGCATTGAGGATTGCACCTCGCGATAGCGCGCGAGCTGCCTCGTGAATGTCGCGTTCAGCGCGTCCTCGATCTCGGGGCGATTTTCGAGACGGCTCAGCGTCAGCGCCGCCGCTTCAATCGTGGAGAGCCCGTCGGCGCGCGGTTCTTTCCGCAGCTTGCCGTAGAGCGAGGGACGATGCGGGCCGAGAATGAGCCGCCGGCATTTCAGCATCCACGCATTGCGCCACCACAGCGCCTTGGCCTGGCTCCATGTGCCGTCGAGCAGCACGATGCCTTCAAGATCTTTCAGGATCGCGCGCTGGCCGTCTTCAAGCGCGCCCTTGCGATCCACCGCAACGAGATCGCTTTTCGTGTCGAGATCGGCGAGCTTGACCGAGCCGAGATAGAGAATGCCCCAGCGTTGCGGATCGGCATCGCGTCCGAGCGCCTTCGCCAGCGACGGCCACGACAATCCGATTTTCAGCGTCGCCTTTTTCAGGTTCAGCGCCGTCAGCCGCGCGGTTCCGAGCGCACGATCCTGTTCCTGCGGATGTTGCAGGATCAGAAGCTCAACGCGATTGGCGATGGGCGCAATATCTTCGCACACACACAGCGGCATCGCCTTGCCGCAGCGCGGACATTCGGGAATGTCCTCAGCAGCGCCGGATGGTTTTTTGGGAGACATGCGTGAGCCTATACGCGCACGCCCCTCGCTCATCAAGGTTCAAGCGGATGGCGGCGTGCGCTATTCCGCAGGCGTCGCACGCGGCGCGGGCAGCGGCTCGCGGCGGCGGCGCACGCGGTCGATCAGAAGGTAGATCACCGGCGTCGTATAGAGCGTGAGGATTTGCGACACGATCAGCCCACCGATGATGGTGATGCCGAGCGGGCGGCGCAGTTCGGTCCCCGGCCCCGTTGCGATCACCAGCGGCACCGCGGCGAGCAACGCCGCCATCGTCGTCATCAGAATAGGACGGAAGCGCGCGAGCGATGCCTCGAAGATCGCATCCTGCGACGACAGCCCGCGATGGCGCTCTCCTTCCAGCGCGAAGTCGACGATCATGATGCCGTTCTTCTTGACGATGCCGATCAGAAGAATGATTCCGATGAACGCGATCACCGTGAGCGGCGTGTTGGTGACAAACAGCGCCAATAGCGCGCCGAGGCCCGCCGACGGCAGCGTCGAGATGATCGTCAGCGGATGCGCCAAGCTCTCATACAGCACGCCGAGCACGATATAGACCGCGATCAGCGCACCGAGAATGAGAAGCGGCTGCTTGCCCGCCGTCTTCTGGCTGTCGGCGGCGTTGCCGGCGAATTCGCCGCGAATGCCCTCCGGCATATGCAGATCGGTGACGGCCTGAAGGATGTTGTTGGTCGCGGTCTGCAACGGCACGTCCGGCAAGAGGTTGAACGAGATCGTGTTCGAGGGGAACGACGACTGGTGATAGACCGACAGCGGCGACAATCCGCGCTCCATCCGCACCACGCCCGACAGCGGCACCTGCTTGCCGTTCGCGCCGGCGACGTAAATTTTGTCGAGCGCCGTCGGATCGGCTTGCAGACGCGGGTCGACTTCGAGCACGACCTGATACTGATTGCGCTGGGTGTAGATCGTGGACACCTGCCGCTGCGAGAAAGCGTTGTTCAGCGCATTGTCGATGTCCTGCACCTGCACGCCAAGGCTTGCGGCGGTGCTTCGGTCGATGAACAGATTGACCGCAAGCCCCGCCGCATCGCGGTCGCTGGAAATATCGGTGATGCCTTCGACGCTCTCCATCTTCTTCGCAACGATCGGCGCCCACTTTGCGAGCTGATCGAGATCGGCGCTGATGAGCGTGAACTGATAGTCCGAGTCGCTCTGCCGTCCGCCGGTGCGCAAATCCTGCGCGGCAAACATGAACAGGCGAATTCCGGGAAGCATGTACAGCTTGCGCCGCAGCCGGTCGATCACCTGCTGCGTCGTCACTCCTCCGTCGCGCTCGGCCATCGGCTTGAGGCTGATGAACATCTGCCCGCGATTGGCGCCGCCGCCCGGCCCGCCGCTACCGCCAGTGATCGAACCGATGCCGGCCACCGCAGGGTCTGCGACGACAATGTCGGCGGCGCGCTGCTGGAATCCGACCATCGCCTGAAACGACACGTCGGACGAGGCGCGCGTCGCGCCGATGATGAGGCCGCTGTCGTCCTGCGGAAAATAACCCTTCGGCACTTTCGCAAACAGCGCGACGGTCAATGCAATGGTGGCGATGAACACCAGAATTGTCAGAACCGGAAAGTTCAGCACGACGCGCAGCGTGCGCTCGTAGAAATTCACGGTTCGCGACAGTCCGCCTTCAATGACTCTGTCGAACCAGGTCGCGTCCGGCGAGATGCTCGTCTTGATGTAATGCGCGCAGATCATCGGCGTCACCGTCAACGACACCACCATCGAGACGAGAATTGCGAAAGTGAGCGTCAGCGAGAATTCGCGAAACAGGCGCCCGACGATTCCGTCCATGAAAATCAGCGGCGTGAACGCGGCAATCAGCGAAATGCTGATCGATAGCACCGTAAACCCGATCTGCTTTGCGCCCAGCAGCGCCGCCTGATACGGCGCCAGGCCTTCTTCGAGATTGCGATACATGTTCTCGATCATCACGATGGCATCGTCGACGACGAAGCCCACGCAGATCGCGAGTGCCATCAGCGACAGGTTGTTGATTGAGAATCCGGCGAGCCACATGCCCGCGCATGTCCCGGCAAGCGCAAGCGGCACCGAAATGCCGGCCGCAACCGTCGGCGTCATACGGCGAAGAAAAACGAAGACAACGAGCATCACCAGCGCCGCCGTCGCAAGCAGCGTCCATTCCATGTCTTCGACGCTGGCGCGGATCGTTCCTGTGCGATCGGACAGAATGGAAATATCGACGCCGGCCGGAATCCATTGCTTCAACTGCGGCAACAGTGCCTTGACGTTATCGACCGTCTCTATGACGTTGGCATCCTGCTGCTTGGTGACGATGATAAGAACCGCCGGCTGTTTGTTGAACCAGGCAATCTGGCGGCTGTTGCGCGTGGCATCGCTGACATCCGCAACGTCGGACAGCTTCACCGAATTGCCGTTGGAATTTTTGATGATGATGTCGCGGTAAGGCGCGGCGGTTCGCATCTGCGGATTGGTCGCAAGCGACTCGCCCAGTCTCGATCCGTCGAAATTGCCGAGCGGGCCAATGGCGTTCGCGTTGACGATGGCGGCACGCACCGTTTCGCTGGCGATGCCGGCAGTCGAGAGCGCGCCGGGATTGATCGCGATGCGCACGGCGGGCTGGTCGGCGCCGCTGACTGTGGCCTGCCCCACGCCCTGAACCTGCGAGATGCGCTGTGCGATCACGGTGTCGGCAATGTCATAGATCGCGCTCGGCAGCATCGTCTTCGATGTCAGCGCGATAATCAGCACGGGTGCGGCGGCCGGATTCGCTTTGCGGAATCGCGGCAGCGTCGGCAGATCGGTCGGCAGATCCGCGAGCGAGGCGTTGATCGCCGCCTGCACGTCGCGCGCGGCCTTGTCGATGTCGCGCCCGATGGCGAACTGAAGCGAGATGTTGGTCGAGCCAAGCGAACTCGTCGACGTGATCTGATCGATGCCTGCAATCTCGCCGAGCCGCCGTTCAAGAGGCGCTGCGACCGTGGACGCCATAACAGTCGGGTCCGCGCCCGGCCGCTGCGCGCTGACGAAGATCACCGGGAAGTCGACAGACGGAATGCTGGCAACGGGGAGAAAATTATACGCAACCGCGCCGACCAGAAACAATCCGATGGCCAGCAATGTGGTCCCGACCGGCCGCCTGATGAATGGCTCGGAAAGCGAGGCCATTACGAGTGTCCTCCATCCGACGTTTGCTTCATGTCCCAGCACACTCCGAGCAAACGTCGGATGGCAAAGGACACTCGCCAACTATTATTGCCAGTGATCCTTTGGTTCTGGCATTCGTAAAAACGCCCGCGAAAAAAGACATACGAATGCCAGAACCGGATCACTGGAGACCTTCAGCCGCGCCCGCAATCGGCGGCGACGGCAGGCTCGTGCCGTCCGGCGGCAAGGTCTTTTCGATGCGGCGATTGATACGGTCGAGCGCCAGATAAATGACGGGCGTCGTGTAGAGCGTCAAAACTTGTGAGACCAGCAGGCCGCCGATGATCGACACGCCGAGCGGGAAACGCAATTCCGCACCTGTGCCGCTTTCAATCGCAAGCGGCAGCGCGCCGAACAAGGCCGCCAGCGTCGTCATCATGATGGGGCGAAACCGCAGCAGACACGCCTGCACAATGGCGTCATAGGCCGACATGCCCTGATGGCGTTCCGCCTCAAGCGCGAAGTCGATCATCATGATCGCGTTCTTCTTGACGATGCCCATCAACAGAATGATGCCGATCAGGCCGATCACCGACAGATCCTGTCCGCAGATAATCAGCGCGAGGATCGCGCCGACACCCGCCGATGGCAGCGTGGACAAAATGGTGATCGGGTGAATGTAGCTCTCGTACAGCACGCCGAGTACGATGTAGATCGTCACGATGGCGGCGAGAATGAGCCACGGCTGTCCGGCGAGCGAGCGGGAGAACTCGGCGGCATCGCCGGAGTAAATGCCGCTGATGCTGTTCGGCATGCCGATGCGCTTCTCGATCTGAGACACGCGCGTTACCGCGTTGCCGAGCGCCTCGCCCGGCGCGAGGTTGAACGACAGCGACACGGCGGGAAACTGCGCCTGATGCGAGATCGACAGCGGCGCGGTCGTGCGCGTGATCGTGGCAATCGCCTCGAGCGGAACCTGCGGAAAGGCTGTTCCCGTCGTGCTTCCGTTCACTGTCGACGTGCTGTTGCCGACGCTGGCACTGGTCGTCACCGGATTGCTGTTTGCGCCGGCGACATACAGCTTCGACAGCACGGACGGATCGGTCTGATATTCCGGCAGCGCCTCAAGCACGACACGGTACTGGTTGGCCTGACCGAAGATCGTCGAAATCTGGCGCTGGCTGAATGCGTCGTTGAGCGTGTCGTTGACCGCCTGCAACGAGACGCCGAGCTGTCCGGCGCGCTGGCGATTGACATCGACCATCGCGCGCAATCCGCCCTCCTGTCCGTCGGACGACACGTCGCGGAACAGCGGATCGGCTCGCATCGCGAACACGAGCTTCTTTGCCCACTCGTTCACCTGCGCGGCGTCCGTTGCCGTCAGCGTGTATTGGTACTGCGAACGGCTGGAGCGCGTACTGATCTGGATGTCCTGCACCGGCTGGAAATACACTGTCATGCCGGGAATGGCCGCGACGCGCGTCTTGAGGCGGTCGACGATGGCCGAAATATCCGCCCGGCGTTCACCGCGCGGTTTCAGCGTCATCACCAGACGCCCGACATTCGTGGTCGGATTGACCGAGCCCGCGCCGATCACCGACACGACGCCGACAACATCGGGATCGGCCTTGATCGCATCCGCCGCCTGCGTCTGCCGCGCCTGCATGTCGGAGAACGACACCTCCGGCCCCGCTTCCGTCACCGCCGTGATCGATGCGGTGTCCTGTAGCGGCAGGAATCCTTTCGGCGCGACGACATACAATAAAAGCGTCGCGGCGACGGTGGCGAAGGTCACGATCAATGTCGCGCGCTGGCGCTGAAGCACCCACAGCAGCGTGCGGTGATAGAAGTCAACCATTTGATCGATCCAGCCGCTGAGCGTGGCGAGACCGGGCACCGACATTTCCTCGCCGTGCCGCTTGAGCAGGCGCGAACACATCATCGGAGTGAGCGTCAGCGAGACGATGGCGGATGTGACGACGGCAATGGTGAGGGTGAGCGCGAACTCGCGGAACATGCGCCCCACGAGTCCCGACATAAAGAGCAATGGAATGAACACCGCGATCAGCGACACGGTCAGCGAAATCACGGTGAAGCCGATTTCGCGCGCGCCGCGCAGCGAGGCCTCCATTGCGCTCTCGCCGTTCTCCATGTGACGCACGATGTTCTCGATCATCACAATGGCGTCGTCGACGACGAAGCCGGTGCCGATGGTCAGCGCCATCAGCGACAGATTGTCGAGGCTGAAGCCCGCAAAATACATGATGCCGAAACTGGTAATCAGCGACAGCGGCAACGCGACGCCGGCAATCATGGTCGCACGCAGCGAGCGCAGAAAGATCAGAACCACCAGCGTGACGAGGATCACGCTGAGCACCAGCGTGAACTGAACGTCGGCGACGGAGGCGCGGATCGTCACCGTCCTGTCGCTGACAATCGACAGATCGACGCCGGCCGGAACCGCCTTCTGCAATTTCGGAATCTCGTTGCGAATCTGGCGAACGACGTCGATGACGTTGGCACCGGGCTGGCGCTGGATTTCGATGACGACGGCGGGCGTTCCCTGATACCAGGCGCCGGTTTTATTATTTTCGAGTCCATCGACGATCCGCGCGACATCGCCGATCGTGACCGGCCCGCCGTTGCGATAGGCGATGATGATCGGCTTGTAGGCGTCGGCAGCCACGATCTGGTCGTTGGCGGCGATGGTGTAGGATTGCTGCGGGCCGTCGAGCGAACCTTTGGGGCCGGAAACATTCGCCCCCGCAATTGCGTTGCGAAGATCTTCCATCGCAATGCCATAAGCCGCAAGCCGCGCAAGATCGGCCTGCACGCGCACGGCGGGTTTCAATCCGCCCAGCACCGACACGCGGCCGACGCCGGAAATCTGCGCGAGGCGCTGCGCGAGCAGAGTATCCGCAAGATCGCTCATCGCGCGCAGCGAGATCGTCTGCGACGTCATCGCAAGCGTCATCACCGGCGCATCGGCCGGATTCACTTTGGCGTAAGTCGGCGGATAGGGAAGATTTTTCGGCAGCACGCCTGCGGCTGCATTGATCGCGGCCTGCACATCTTGTGTAGCGCCATCGATGTCGCGTCCGAGATCGAACTGCAACGAAATCTGGCTGACGCCGAACGAACTCGTCGATGTCATGGAGGTCAGCGAGGGAATTTGCCCAAGCTGCCGCTCCAGCGGCGCGGTAAGAAGCGAGGCCGCGACATCGGGACTGGCGCCCGGCAATTGCGTGGTGACTTGGACTGTCGGGAAATCGACCTGCGGCAGCGCCGACACCGGAAGCGCCCAGTAGCCGAGCGCGCCGCCGATCAGAAGCGCGATACCGAGCAGCGAGGTAGCGATCGGCCGGTGGATGAATGGTTCGGAGACGCTCATAAACTTGCGCTCACTCGTTCGGCGTTGTGACGTGCGTCACTTCGCGCTGCTGTCCGACTTCGGCGTGCCGGACGCCGCGCCGTCCTGCGCCTTCTGCCGCCCCGAAGCGCCCTTCTGATCGCCCGGCCCGGCGCCCTTCTTGCGCGGCGCGAGGTCGGGGGTCGTTTCCTGATAATTCTGGCTGATGACGATTTTCGATCCCTCGGCGAGGTTGGCAAAGCCGGTCGTGACAATGCGGTCGCTTGTGGCGATGCCGGACGCGATCACCGCGTCCTTCTCGTTCTGCTGCACGACACTGACTACGCGTGCATTCACGACATTGCCGTCGCCGATCACATAGACGAACGTTCCGGCAGGTCCGCGCTGCACGGACGCCGTCGGCACCACGATGGCCTTCTCCAGCGTCTGCACTTTCAGACGCACGTTGACGAACTGGCCGGGCCAGAGCTGATAGTTCGGATTCGGAAACTCGCCTTTCAGTTTCACGGTGCCGGTCGTCTGGTCGACCTGATTGTCAACGGCGGTGAGCGTACCGGTATCGGCAACCGTCTTGCCGTCGTTCGCAAACACGTCGACCGCCAGCTGACCCGCATTCGCAGCCGTATTCACCCGCACGATCTGCTGCTGCGGCAGGCTGAACCACACGGCGATGGGCTGAAGCTGCGTGAGGACGACGACGCCCGTCGTGTCGGAGGCATGAACGATGTTGCCGGGATCGACCTGGCGCAATCCGGCGCGGCCGGACAGAGGTGCAACGATCTTGGTGTAGCCGAGCGTTGCCTGCGCGTTGTCGATGGCCGCCTGATCGGATTTCACCAGTGCTTCGAGTTGCGCCACCGTCGCTTTTTGCGTGTCGGCCTGCTGGGCGGAGCCGGCCTTCGCGGCTGCGAGTTGCTGGTAGCGCGCAAGATCGATCCGCGCGTTGGCAAGCTGCGCTTCATCCTGTGCTTTCTTGGCCACCGCCTGATCGAATTGCGCCTGATAGATGGCCGGATCGATTTCAGCCAGGATGTCGCCCGCCTTGACGTCCTGACCTTCCTTGAAGTTCACGGTCAGCAGCTTGCCGTCGACCTGCGCGCGCACGGTG
>JAFKKP010000213.1 GCA_017305515.1 Hyphomicrobiales bacterium | reverse complement strand
GGCGCGCCGTCCGATCTGTTCTGCGGCTATAGTAGTGCTGACGGAACCGCTGAAAGCGTCGAGCACAATCGAGCCGCGCTCGGAGCAGTCTTTGAGTGCGTCGGAAATCAAGGCGACGGGCTTCACAGTGGGATGCATACGAAGATCGTCAAAGCGACCGGTCTTGAAAGTATTGACCCCCGGATAGGTCCAAACATTGCTCCGGGACCGTCCGCGTTGACCTAGCTCAAACGTATTGATGTGCGGCGCATCACCGTTTTTGAACACGAAGACGAATTCGTGCTGGCTGCGATAAAAGCTTCCCTGGCCGGGGGAGGTCTTGTTCCAAACGCAGATGTTCTTGAGGCTTTTGTAAGCGGTGGCACCTGCCTGGATGATTTCCTCGCAGTGCCGCCAATCCATGCAGACAAAATGGATTGCGCCGTCGATCGTAAAACGGGCACACCGCACAAGGGTGTCGGTTAAAAACGATTTGAATTCGCCGGGTGACATCTCTCCGGACGCGCAGGCAAATTCACGATGTTTGGTGCGGCCTCGGCCGCCGGCATGTCCGTTGATCTTCACATTATAAGGAGGGTCGAGGAAGGCCATGGTGGCGAGTTCTGTCTGCATCAGCGCCTTAAAGCATTTTTGATCGCGTGCATCGCCAACGAGAAGCCGGTGTCGCCCCAAAAGAAACAGATCACCTGTTCGCGCCACAGGCGCTCCGGTCATTTCGGGAATGGCGTCCGTAGGCTGTGCCTCCGTGTCAACGAGGTCAGACATAAGGCTGTCGACCTCATCGGCTTCGAAGCCGGTGATATCGAGCGTCAGATCGATTTCCGGCAGTTCGATTTGCAGATCGCGAAATTCGAACGCTAGAATTTCACGATCCCACCCGGCGTTCTGGGCGATCTTGTTATCGGCAATTCTGAAAGCGCGAAGTGAGGCTTCGTCAATATTGGCGAGCCTGATCGTTGGAAAATGCTTGATGCCGAGAAGTTTTGCAGCAGCAAATCGGCCGTGTCCGGCGACGATCGTTCCGCGATCATCGGTCACCAGCGGCGTGATCGCACCAAATCGCTTAATGGAGTCGGCGATTTGCTGAACCTGCTTCCGGGAGTGTGTTCGCGCGTTGCGTTCTGCAGGCCGCAGTTTGTCCAAGGGAATCATTTCGATGTCCCAGGGGAGCTTCTGTTGTTGTGCGGCTGCCATCTCATCTCTCCGTCGTTTTCATTCAGCGGCGAATATCGCGCCCTGATTTGCAAAACCGTTAGAAGAGTTTTCTGAAATGCGCGCGGAGAAAGATTTTTCGCGGACTCGCGAGTGTTTGCGCTCAGTTGGAGAAAAAAATCTACAACTTGAATTCGCCAGAATGGCGCGCGCCATTCAAGTTATTCAAGATGAGGTTTTTCATAACCGTCGGTGCGACGGGCGCATCTTGAGAAAATCTTAAAGTTTCAAGTTCAAGTTCAAGTTCAAGATTGATTTGGGCCGCACAACGCGATCGAGCACGACGGCGCCATTTTTGCGTCTAGCGTCGGCACAAAGTTATCCACAGATTTTCAAAAACTGGCGAATGAAGAGTGGTTTGAGAGCGGTGACGCGCGCGTATTGACTCAATTTCGTCGTCATCGAGTGGAGATTGCATATCAGCGATTATTGAATCGAAATATTGTATTCGTATATTTGGGTCCTAGACCCGCTCTCTGATCTGCTGTCGACGGTGATAACTATTTTGTCATCGCCTTTGGCATCTTTGTTTGCAACGTAAGTCAGCTGTAACCCCTTTACGGCCTTTCCTGCACAAGAGCCCATGGACAATCCGCTCAATTCCTTTTCTAGATTCGTATAAGGCACAATTCTTGGAACAATTTGACCGAACCTTGGCTTCACGATTGTCTTGATAGTCGGCACAATGGCGGTGCAACCATTCGGGCTTGCGGTATTGATGCCAGGTGCAATTACCACTGATTTACCGGCAGGAACGGAAATCTGCTTTTGGCATTTGTTGACGCTTTCGCACGTCGTTTCAAGGATCTGTTGAGCGACAGCGGGTGTCGCTAAAGAAATGAAGATTGAAAGCGCTATCAAAGATTTCATCGGAACGACCCAAATAGATCTAATTTTTATAATCCGGATACGATGACGACCTCGGCGCATTGTAGTATTTTGGAGCTTTTTATGCGGCTAATTCTTCTTTTGAGCATTCTGAATCTATGTTCGGTCGCGCCATCGGTTGCTGCATCGCCAAAAGAATTGTCGGGAAAGTCAATCGTAGTCACCTGGAACGAGAGCCGAGATCAGCAGGAACCGTATGACACGGTGGTCCGACACGTAAATCGAAATGGCGAGCTAACGATTTATGTGAGTTCGTCAGGGAGGATATTCAATCGATTGAGTTACCGGCGGCGGTAAAGACTTTGGCGGCTCGCAGAGGGGCAGCGCGAGATATCCGGGTCGATCTGATCAAGTTGCAGGCGACGGTGGTGACCATGCAGAGAATCGCACCGTAATCTTCAATGGACGAAGTGCCACGGTTTTGACTGCGATGAGCGGCGGCGCACGCTCTGTAACGATAGAATTTCAAGAAGGCTTCAACGGTTGTACCGCGTCAGTTCTTACGGGAAAAGAATCCGGGTCAGAAAAGATAGTGTCGCGTAGCCTAAGTGACGGTCACCAATTTCAGATTCTTCGTATTCAAACTGGCGCAGCTGCCTGCTCAATCCAAGAAGGCAATAAATTCTAGGTTAGATGAATACGTCCAGACAACGCTTTGGATTTAATGACCGACACCTTCGCTGGAGACTCTTGTTGGCCGTTAGCCAAACGTATTGCGGGATCGTCGATATTTTCACGTGTGGAACTGGTGAGTAATTATGCCGACCAAGGATATAATTAGCAGATGAAGATATTTATGGCCCGCTTACGCGCTTTCGCAGCATTCACTGCTGCTGCCATGCTGCTTTCCATCGCGTTTGTCACAGTTCCGGCGCCTGCCCAGTGGGGTCAGAGCAGTTGCCGCGTTGGCTATGAGGAAAGGACAAGCGTCGCGTGCTCTTAGAGGAGCTAGGGATCGCTTGCTAGCGCCGTCTTAGGGATACGCCCAGCTTCGTAAAATCTTCGATACTTTCGGTCAAGTTGATGCAGCAGAACAAAAATCGAAGGTGAGTCGGATTCGCCGAATGGATTTTATGGAATTCTTCCGAGGAACTAATAAGCTGGTGAGCTGTCGAGGAAACGCCATCGAGGTGGCGAGCTCCGCGATCAGTAGCTCGGACCTGCACGCTGAGCTAAATCAGTCCGGGCGCGCAAAAAGCGATGTGCCGCTACTCCCCCAGATTGGAGAGTTGTGATGACAGCCGCCTCCCTTCTTCCGCGACGCAAAAAAATAAATGAGACGGCTTGGTAAGTTTTAAGAGCAGCTGGCATCCCCGCCGCACACGACATCTCGGCTAATGCATCACACGCGTCGCTAAGAACGCTCGAGCATTGGAGGAAGCACGTCTTAGCTACGTGGCCAAGTGCGTGAAGCATTCAGCGACGATTGATTTTCGTCGAATGCGCAGGCTCGCCAATGAGTTGCGCGTGCAGCGTCAACGGCTGCAACAGAAAAACTAATCCTGAGGGAGTGGAACATGTTCAAAGGTAGAGCGGCCGTTGTCGGCCTTTTCGCGGTATTCTCACTGACAAATGCGGCTTCGGCCGAAGATCCGATCAAGATCGGCGTCGTAACGCCACTGTCGGGGACCTACACGCCGATTGGCCAGCAGGTTCGGTGGGGACTTGAGCTTGCGGCTAAGGAAGTGAACGCAACCGGCGGAATTGTGGGCCGTCAAATCCAACTCATCTTCGAAGACGAAGAAGCCAATCCCTCTGTTGCGGTTCAGAAGGCGGAAAAGCTTTTTGAAGTTCAGAAAGTCGACTTCCTGACCGGAACTGTGAACTCGGGTTCGACGCTCGCCGTCGGCCAAACTGCAGAGCGCGCTGGAAAGCTGATCGCTACGACGGTTTCCTTCGCGGACTCAATCACTGGTGACAAATGCTCGCCAAACGTCTTTCGCGTCAATGCGAGGGCTGGACAGCAATCGACCGCGTTGGCGGCTTGGGTTGCGAAACAAAAGCCAAAAGCAAAGGTCTATTTTCTTGGACCGGACTACGAGATGGGCCGTTCCACGGTCGCAACGTTTAAGAAAACCGTCGAGGAACTTGGGGCAACATCGGTGGGCGAAGTTTTCGCTCCGCTCGACAGCAAGGACTACACTCAGTATTTCGGGCAACTGCGCCAAGCCAAACCGGAAGTTCTGTACACATCGGTCGCGGGCAATGACACTGTTCGTCTCCTGACTCAGATGCAGGACTTCGGACTCCTCGGAAATCTGCTCGTCGTTGGAGCATCCGGCACGGTCACGTCGCAAAATATCTCGGCGATTGGTGCAGCTGCAAACGGGTTCGGCACCGGCGTTGGTTATTCGGTCCAAATCGACACGCCGGCGAACAAGAAGTTCGTGGATTCATTCAAGGAAGCTAACAAGGCCGATCCGGATCTCTACGGCGCTGACAGCTACGGCCTGATCTATTTCTACAAGGCCGCGGTTGAAAAAGCGAAGTCGACCGACACCGACAAGGTGCGCGAAGCGATGAAGGACCTGAAATGGATGACGCCGCAGGGCGAAAAGACGATGCGTGCAGGCGATCATCAGGCGATACAGCCGATGTACGTCGTGCAGGTCAATGACAGCAAGTTCAAAATTGTCGGCAACGTGAGCGGCGAAGAAGCGATTGGCGCGGATGATTGTAAACGCTTCTGAGAAGAAAGCTTATCCTCGTTCTAGCCGCCGCATTGAAGAGCAAGGGCGCGATTAGGTCGCGCCCTTGCTTAAAATTCAGCGACGTTTGAAAGTTTGGCCTCGGTGACCTCTGATGACCGGATTGATGGATTACGTACAGTTCGTGCTCGCACCCCAGATGATTACCGGTCTGGCGCTCGGTGTTGCGGTCGTTCTCGTCGCGCTTGGTCTGACAATCATCTTCGGGCTGCTCGATGTTATCAATATGGCGCATGGCGAGTTTTATGCCGTGGGCGCTTATCTTGCCCTTGCACTCGCGGCATCTGGCATCAGCTTCTGGATCTTGCTCGTTCTGGTTCCTCTGCTGATGCTTCCGGTTGGATACGCGGTGGAGCGAGGGTTGATACAGCGGGTGTTTAATTTACCCGACCGGCACGTGACTACGCTGCTTCTGACATTCGGACTTGGTCTTGTCATTGAAGAGGGGTTGAAGATTGTCTTCGGCTCCAACACCCAGCGGCCGGCTACGCCGATTAGCGGTGCAGTCGATTTGTTCGGCGTTCTGCTGCCAACTTATCGGTTATTTTTGATTGTCGTCGGCTTTTCGATCATCGCTGCTGTCGCTCTCATTGTGAACAAAACGAAACTGGGCGCGCTCGTACGTGCGGCGGCGTTCGATCGAAATATGGCAGCGTCACTCGGCGTTCCGGTATCGCAGGTATTTGCATTGACCTTTGCGTTTGGAGTGGCGCTTGCCGGATTGGCCGGGGTGTTGCTAGCGCCGATTTATTCTGTGTTTCCCACCATGGGTCGTGACTTCATATTTCTCGCGTTCACAGTCGTTATCGTCGGTGGAATGGGATCAATCGCCGGCGCTGTCGTGGCCGGCCTTGTCCTCACTCAGGTGCAAGCCCTGTCGAGCCTGGTCGTTTCGCCGGTTTGGAGCGACCCAATCGTTTTTAGCATCATGATTTTAATGCTGGTCATTAGGCCGCAAGGTTTGTTCGGGCGTCTTGGTCATGCATGATGCTTCGAGCGCGACTCAAGCCGTTGTCGATCGACTTGGATTGTCGATGCGCGCGAGCCATGTGCTTGTCACAATCTTCGTCGTTGCGGCGTTGATTTTTGCCGCAATAGGCGCAGCGAGAGGCGACACATTTTTCCTTCGTTTAGCAACTGAAGCGTTGATCTTCGCCGGGCTAGCACTTTCGGTGGACATTCTGCTCGGTTACACGGGACTGCTGTCGCTGGGACAGGCGCTTTATTTTGGGTTCGGTGCTTACGTTTCTGCGATTGTATTGAAGGAAGTTCCGTCGTTCTGGCTCGCGATGTCGGTTGTTCTAGTGTCATCGTTGATGCTTGGATTCGTCGCTGGACTCGTCGCCAACCGGGTGCGCGGCGTCTATTTCGCGCTGGTGACGTTTGGCCTTGCGCAAGTCGGTGCGCGCGCGGTGTACAACACGAGAGCCCTTGGCGCGTCAGACGGCTTGATCGGTGTTCCGATTGTCCCGATTAAGCTTGGCGTAGGCACAGTGATGTCGAGTTCGCCGGCCGGATTTTTTCTCATCACGCTGTGCATCATCGTCGTGCTCTATGCGTTCTGCGCTTATTTTTTAGACACGCCCTTCGGTCGCGTTTTGCAAGCGCTACGTGCCAACGAGCGGCGCGTGCCGTTCCTCGGATATTCGACTCGAAACGCCCGTATGGCGGCTTACGTCTTGGCTGCCGTCGTCGCTGCACTATCGGGCGCGCTCTATCCGATGCTACGCGGGTTCGTATCTCCCGAACTGATATTTTTCACGACCTCGGGAAATGCCGTCATCACCGTTGTGACCGGCGGTGTAGGGACGCTGGCAGGTGCACTCTATGGCAGCGTAATCCTAACGGTGCTGAAGTCTGTGATCGGATCATTGACAGAGCATCATCTGATTTTCATCGGCTTTCTGTTCATGGCAGTGGTGATTTTCCTGCCCAAGGGTTTGACGGGATTTTTGCGTCCGCGCGTTGAGCAAATGCTGGGGAGAAAACGGTCGTGACGGCAGTTCTCCAAGTACAAGATCTCGGCGTGTCGTTTGGCGGCATTCGCGCGGTGCAGAACGTTTCGTTTTCGGCGGCACCAAATGCGATCACGACGGTAATCGGCCCCAATGGCGCAGGGAAGTCGACTTTATTCAATCTGATTAGCGGCTTGCTTCGCCCGCATTCCGGGCGCGTTCTATTGCGCGGTGAGGTTCGCACCGGATATCCATCTTACCTTATGCAAAGGGCCGGACTTGGCCGTTCGTTTCAGATCACTAATCTGTTTTTCGAATTGACGGTGTTTGAAAATCTGAGATTGGCTTCGCAAAGGCTCGAGCCGACCTCGCGCATGATGCTTCCCGTCAAAAAGAGCAAAGCAGCGCTTGCCCGCGTTGACGAACTTATTGAGCGGTTCGCGCTTGGCACGAAAAAGGGTGAGCTGGCTGGCGCGTTATCTCACGGCGAACAGCGTCGACTCGAAATTGCGGTCGCGCTCGCGGCGAAACCGTCGATTTTACTTTTGGACGAACCCACGCAAGGCATGAGTCATTCCGACACGGCTGACACTGCCGCCCTCATTCGGGACCTCGCGAGAGACGTCACGATCTTGCTCATCGAACACGATATTGGTGTGGTGATGGATATTTCCAGCCACATCATCGTCATGCATCAGGGCAAGAAACTGGCTGAAGGCACGCCGCAGCAGGTCCGTTCAGACCCCGTCGTACAGTCAGCTTATTTTGGTCACGCGTGATGCTTAAGATCGACAATCTCGGCGTTCATTATGGGTTGTCTCACGTCATTCAAGGCGTCAACATCGAGGCTGCGCCCGGCGAAGTCGTCGGCATTTTCGGGCGCAACGGCGTTGGCAAAACTACGCTTTTGAAAGCGATTGTGGGTTGGGTTGCGCCGAGCGGCGGTTCTATAACGTTGGAGAATGAAAGACTGGATGGCCTGCCGCCGCAAAAAATTTGCCGCCACGGCGTAGGATTTGTACCGGAAGATCGCCGAATATTTCCGGGGCTGAGCGTCGAGGAGAATTTGAAGCTCGGTCTAATGCAACGCGCCCGACGTTCGCGTGCCGAGGAAAAATCAGAAATCGAGCGTATCTATGAACGCATGCCCAGGCTTGCCGAACGCCGTAGGCAGGCCGGCACAACGCTTTCAGGTGGCGAGCAACAGATGCTTGCAATGGCCCGTGTTATGGTCGGTCGCCCGCGCCTGGCCCTGATTGATGAACCAAGTGAAGGCTTGGCTCCGATGATTGTTGCCGACATTTTCGCGATCATTAACGAGATGAAGAGGGAGGGAGCGACGATCCTTCTCGTCGAGCAGAATGTTCATGCAGCGCTTGACGTCTCAGACCGCTTCTACGCGATCGAGCGAGGCATGGTGGTGGCGTCCGGCGATGCGCGAAACGAAACGGCAAAAGCGCACTTACTCAAGACGATTTCCGTGTAAGGACGTGCGACATCACGTGCTGCCTCTGGGGCTGAGTCCGCCCATATCTGGCGTGGGTTGCGCTTGGCAGTTCTATCATAAACCACTAGGGTTTTGGTTGAAGCGCGCCTAGTCTAAGGAACTTGGCAACTTTCCTGGAGCGCTCGAGCAGGGAGGATCGCATGTCGACAGCTTTGCGTATCGCTCACGGCGCGTTCGGCCGGGTTGCGCTGCTCGACATGGATTGCTCTCTTGTGCGTCATGCGCATCCTCATTGCCATGTTTTGCTCAAGGTCGAGGGTGCCGATACCCATTTTTCGGTTGGCGACAAAATTTGTCCGCTGACAGACAATTCCGCTGTCCTCGTCGATGGCTGGCAGCCGCACGCGTACGTTCATGATCCCTCAAGGCCGCGCACGCTCATCCTCGCACTTTATGTCGAGCCGCAATGGCTTAAGGAGTTTCGTCCCGGGTGGGCTGCGAGTGGTGCCCCCGGCTTTTTCGATCGGCCGGAAGGCGAAATCACTTCTCGGATACGTGATCTGACGATGTCGCTGGCGGCCGAGATGATGACGAGGCCCGAAAGCGTGTCCTCCCATGAAGCTTTGCTCAGCGACCTGATGTTAGCTGTGATCGAACGATTTACGCCATGGCGGACTTTTCCGGCTTCCATCCGTGGCATGAGCGTCTCGACGCCCGACTGGCGCATTCGCCGTGCTGCCGAAGCCATTCAGGCCCAGCAAGGGCGTTCGTTCAATATCGATAATATCGCAAAGGCGGCGGGGCTATCGCGGTCTCATTTTTTCAGATTGTTCGAATCCTCAATCGGTACGCCGCCAAAAGTCTTCATGAACGTTGTGCGCATGGAGCACGCCGTTAATGCGGTGCTGAACAACAGTTCAAGCGTCGGTGAAATTAGCGATCGTCTTGGCTTTCCCGAGCCAGCTCATTTCACTCGATTTTTCCGGAATCATGCCGGTGTCGGCCCCCGCGAATTCCGCAATGTCTCGCGTTTGGCAGGGTAGTTCCTCTAGCGAATGAGACGATTTGGTAAGTCCTGATAGAGCCCGGTATGGCATCACCTTCGTGAGGCCTGAAAAAGTATAACACGCGCGGACAACAAGCGCGGCCGGGAGCATCAGGGATGGCGCAGCCTGCCACCTCAAATTCAGGGGCCAATGAGCCCACAGCTGGCGCTTGGGTCGGCCGTTCGATTGAGCGCGTCGAAGACGCCGCGCTATTGTCCGGACGTGGCCGCTTCATCGACGATGTGGCCACGCGTGCCGGCACGTTGCACGCCGCAATTTTGCGGTCGCCACACGCTCATGCCGACATCGCCTCAATTGATGTCTCAACGGCGCAAAAGGCAAAGGGCGTTGCCGCTATCCTTGTCGGCGCCGATATCAAAGCTTTGACGACCAGTCTGGTTGTCGGCGTCAAGGCGCCAGTCGAATGTTGGCCTATCGCAATTGACCGCGTGCGTTATGTAGGCGAGCCGGTTGCGGTGGTTGTGGCTGCTGATCGCTACCTGGCAGAAGACGCGCTTGATCTAATCGAGATCGAATATCGCGCACGGACCGCGACCGTTGATCCGCTTAAAGCGATCGCGGACGGAGCGCCACTGCTCCATGACGGCTTTCCAAAAAACGTCGCCAGCGATCGCACGTTTCAGTACGGCAATCCTGACGACGCGTTTGCGCGCGCGCCCCATCGCATCTCGATCGACATTAAATATCCGCGCAATTCCTGCACACCGATCGAAACCTATGGCGTAGTTGCTGAGTACGATCCCGGGGATGACGCCTACGACATTCTCGCGAACTTCCAAGGTCCGTTCTCGATCCACGCCGTGATTTCACGCGCATTGAAAGTTCCTGGCAACCGCATGAGGCTTCGTACGCCGCCTGATTCCGGCGGAAGCTTTGGTGTGAAGCAGGGCGTGTTTCCCTACATCGTGCTGATGGGTGCCGCCGCTCGCGCAACCGGCCGGCCCGTGAAATGGATTGAGGATAGGTTGGAGCATCTGACCGCATCGGTGTCCGCGACCAATCGCTCGACAACGCTTGCGGCCGCTGTTTCAACAGATGGCGACATACTCGCGCTCGATTGGGATCAAGTCGAGGATTGCGGCGCGCATCTGCGTGCGCCGGAGCCCGCCACGCTCTACCGCATGCACGGGAATCTGACTGGCGCGTATAAAATTCCGAACGTAAAAATTCGAAACCGCGTCGTTGTCACGAACAAGACTCCAACTGGGCTCAATCGCGGATTCGGCGGGCCGCAAGTCTATTTTGCGCTGGAGCGTCTTGTGCAACGTATCGCGCTCACTCTGAATCTTGATCCGTTTGATGTCATGCAGCGAAATCTTGTTTTGGCAGGTTCGTTTCCGTATCGGACCGCGACGGGTGCGTTGCTCGATTCTGGTGACTATCAAACCGCAATCGAGAAGGGCGCTCGCGAAGGCAAGCTCGATGAGTTGAAGGCAAGGCGTGACAAGGCGCGCGCGCAAGGACGGCTCTACGGCATCGGTTACGCCGCGATTGTCGAACCGAGCGTCTCCAACATGGGGTACATCACGACGGTCTTGACGGCCGCGGAGCGTCAGAAAGCCGGGCCGAAGAACGGCGCGCAGGCGACCGCGACCATCACCCTCGATCCAGTAGGAGCTGTTGCGGTCCATGTCGCATCAGTACCGCAGGGTCAGGGTCATCGCACGGTCTTGTCACAGGTAGTTGCTGACGTTTTCGGACTGAAGCCAAGGGACATCCGCGTCAATACCGAACTCGATACATTGAAGGATGCGTGGTCCATCGCGTCCGGCAACTATGCCAGCCGTTTTGCACCCGCGGTTGCGGGCACTGCTAAGCTTGCTGCTGAGCGCATGAAAGCAAAGCTTGAACGCATCGCTGCGAGTCAACTCAACGTCGAATCTTCCGATATTGAATTCTCCGACGGCTTTGCATTCTCGAAGATCAACACAGACAATCGAATTGCGTTTTCGCGCCTTGCAGCGCTGAGCCACTGGTCACCTGGGTCCTTGCCAGACGAGATGGGCTCCGCCATTCGCGAGACGGTGTTCTGGACGCCGCCGGGGCTGACGCCTCCCGACGATCTCGATCACATCAACTCATCGCTTTGCCATGGATTTATTTTCGACTTCTGCGGCGTCGAGGTCGATCGCACGACACTTGAAACTCGGATTGACCGCTACGTGACCATGCATGACTGCGGCGTGATTTTGCATCCGGCGATGGTAGACGGACAGATTCGCGGAGGATTTGCCCAAGCACTCGGCGCGTCGCTTTACGAAGAATACGCATACGCGGAAGACGGCAGCTTTCTGACGGGAACGTTTGCCGACTATCTTTTGCCAACGACCATGGAAGTGCCGGACCCATTGATCCTTCACATGGAGACCCGCTCGCCGTTTACGCCGCTCGGCTCAAAAGGCGTTGGCGAAGGCAATTGTATGTCTACGCCGGTTTGTATTGCAAATGCTGTAGCAGACGCATTGGGCATCAGCGACGTCTCGCTTCCAATTGTCCCCGCACGTCTTGCTGAAGTCGTGCGCGGAGTTGAACGAGCTGCTCCTGCTGCAGGCGGGCAGACAACGGCGCCGAAGAAGAAGGTCGGACGCAACCTTCGTGGCCAAGGCAGTGCGAAAGTGGCTGCGCCACCGCAACGCGTGTGGGACATGCTACTCGATCCGCAAACTCTCAAATCCGTCATCCCCGGTTGCGAGGCCATTCAAAAGATTTCCGATACGCATTTCCGGGCCGATGTGGCGCTTGGGATCGGCCCCGTTACCGGTCGCTATCGCGCGAACGTCGAATTGTCCGACCTCGACGAGCCAAACGCTGTGACTTTGACTGGAGCAGCTGACGGCCTGCTCGGGTTCGGCAAAGGTGAGGGGCGCATCCGTCTAGAGCATGACGGTAGCGGCGGAACCCTGATGAGTTACGAATACGATGCAGCTATTGGCGGCAAGGTTGCCAGCATCGGCGGTCGTCTGCTCGACGGAGCGACAAAAGTCATCATCGGAAAGTTTTTTGTTGCGCTCGCGCGACAGGCTGGCGGCGCAACGCCACGACAGAACGGTCTGCTTGCGCGGCTGAAGCGGACTTTCGGGATGCGATCATGAAGCCGGCTCCATTCGATTTGGTACGCGCGGAGACAATCAGCGAAGTGCTGGACACGCTTTCGCAAGAGGGCGGGAATGCCCGTATTATCGCAGGCGGCCAGTCGTTGATGGCGATGTTGAATATGCGCCTCGCCAAACCGGGTGTTCTGATCGACATCATGCGGTTGAACGAATTGGATTCCATCAAGCGGATTGGTGACAATATCGTCGTCGGCGCAGGAGTCCGGCAGGAGAAGCTGCTGTCCTGGCCGGATCTCGCCAATACGGTGCCACTTATCACGCAGGCTCTACCTTGGACCGGACACGTTCAAACGCGCAGCCGGGGAACGATCTGCGGTTCTATCGCACATGCTGACCCGAGCGCGGAGATGCCGCTCGCGCTTCTGGCTTTAGAAGGTCAAGTTCATCTGCGCAACAACCGGAAGGTTCGTCGCGTGCCCGCGGTGGATTTTTTTGCTGGCATGATGGCGACGACGTGCGGCGACGATGAACTGATCGAAAGTGTTTCATTCCCTATTCGCAACGCGAAGTGTGCTTTTCGGGAAGTCGCTCGGCGTCACGGTGATTTTGCCATCGTCGGCTGTGTGGCCGTGAGAACGACGACGGGTGTGCGGTTTGCCGTGGGTGGCGTCGCTGACGTGCCGTCAGCGCGCGATTGGCCGGTGCTTCAGGGTAGTGCGCTTGACGATGCACTTAACGAATTTTCGTATGAGCTGGAAGCACGCGACGACGTTCATGCGACCGGGCGTTACCGGCGCGACCTTGTCCGGATGATTGGCAGAGATCTGGTGCGCGAGGTCCTTCAATGACTCGCCTGGGAGCAGATGCAAGGCACAGAGTGTCTTTCACACTGAACGGTGAGCGGGTCGAGGGCGAAGCGGAACCGCGCTTGCTTTTGACCGATTTTCTGCGTCAACATATTGGTGCAACCGGCACGCATGTCGGCTGT
>JAFKKP010000212.1 GCA_017305515.1 Hyphomicrobiales bacterium | reverse complement strand
GAGCATCTGTTCGAGGCGTTTCAGGGCTCAAGCCGCGACGGCGGAACGGGTTTGGGTCTCGCCATCGCCGCCGAACTGATCCGCGCGCATGGCGGCGACGTTCATCTCGTCGAAGGCACGCTCGGCGCGACGTTCCGCATCACGATCCCCGATCGCGCGGTGGAATTGAACAGCCTTCGCGATCTGCGCGCACGGGCTTGACGTGCGCGATTTCGCCCGTATTTCCGGCGGTTTCGACCTTGCAAACGCGCGGCGGAGCCGGTAGCTATGGCCCTCTTTCGCGGCGGGCTTTGAGCCCCATGTTCTGCGAAATGCGCGCCCGTAGCTCAGCTGGATAGAGCACCAGACTACGAATCTGGGGGTCAGGAGTTCGAATCTCTTCGGGCGCGCCATTTTCTTGAATTCATCGCTTGAGAAATCGATAGCTGCGCCGGCGCTTGCGGCCGTGGAGCATTGCTGCCGGCAGGTTCTGCCGTTGCAGAACGCTCGCAACGCCGACGCCGAGAACATGGATCGCGGCGAGAACCAGCACCGCGTAGGACGACCATGTGTGCACTTCTTCGACCCAGTCGACGCCGAAGAAGCGGATCGTGATTTGCATCCATCCGCTGATCGCCGAAATCAGAACCAGCGTGAGCGATAGCACGAGCATCGCCGCGCCTGCCGGATTCAGACCGATATAGGCACCCGCGCGCCCGTGTCCGAGCCGCCAGAGATGACGCGGCGCTGCGCGCAATAGCGGGATCAGATTGTTAAAGCGGGCGTAGCGCGAACCGGCGAAACCCCACAGCAGTCGGAATGCGACGAGAGCAATCGTCGTATATCCCGCGACACGATGCAGGGTTTCAAAAACATTCGCGCTGAGCCAGGCGACAACAATGCAGATTGCGAGCGACCAATGATACAGCCGCAGCGGCACATCCCAGACATAGACGGACGCCTGTGCATCTTCATGCGCAGGTGCCGCGTTCGGTAAGACGGAGTGTTTCTGCAATCGTCCTGACGCTGTTTTGCGATCTTACTTGGCGATGGTGTGCTTCAGGCTCAGGTCTTCCGGGCTGTAGAACAGCTCGAACAGCTTGCCGTCCTTGACGCCGTAGACTTCGTAGCAGGAGCCTTCGATCTTGGATTTGCGGACTTCGTAACCGGCGGCCTTCGCCTTGGCTTCGGCTTCGCTTGCAGGCTTCCAGGCTGCCTTGTCGATCTTGGTGCAATCCTTGTAGCCGTCGGCGAGCGCGGCGCTCATCGCAAGACCGAGCGAGACGCCTGCAACGAGACCGATGCGAACCAGCGTATTCATATTTTCCTCCAATGAAGCGGTCTGAGAATCGCCGCGCTGTTGCGGCGCTTTCATTGCGCGGCAAGGTGATGCGCGGGCGCGTCCAATGAAAGAGAAACCTCGGCAGTCACTTTAGAACGTCTGTATTCTGGAATCATTCCGGAATTCAGGTTGCGTCGTTTTGACAGATTGATTGCAGCCGCTGTTTTCATCGGGCGATCGGAGATCGCTGGATCACTTGACCGTCTTCATCAGCCAGTCGCGGAAGGCGGCGATCTTCGGCACCTTCGTATTTTGCTGGGGCGCCACGAAATAATAACCGGCGTCTTCGGGCAGCGTGATGTCGAACGGCGCAACGAGCCGGCCTTTGGCGATGTCGTCCTGAACGAATGCAGTGTGGCCGATCGCAACGCCGATGCCATCGACCGCCGCCTGCACGGTCATCAGCGACAGGTCGAATGTCAGTCCGGGATTTTTCGCGATGTCGGCCGGCAACCCCGCCGCCGTCAGCCACACGCGCCAGTCCTCGACATAGCCGGATGTGTGCAGCAGCGTGAAGCGCGCGAGATCTTCCGGCTTCTTAAGCGCATTCGGTCCTTCAAGAAGTGCCGGACTGCACACCGGAAATAGTTCGTCCGCCATCAGCCATTCGGCGCGAAGGCCCGCCCATTGCCCGCGTCCGTAACGGATCGCCGCATCGACATCGCCGCCGCGAAAATCGACCAGCGCCGTTGACGTGGTGATGCGGACGTCGATGTCCGGGTGCATTTGCTGAAATGCGGGCAGCCGCGGCAGCAGCCATTTGGTCGCCAGCGACGTTATCATGCTCAGCGTCAGAACCTTGTCGTCGTCCTTGCGCAGCAGACGGTCGGTTGCAAACCGCAGATCCTGAAACGCGGCGCGGATGCCCGGCAGATATTCGGAGGCTTTCGGCGTCAGCACGAGCGAACGGCTCTTGCGCTCGAACAGCTTGAGGCCGAGTTCTTCTTCCAGCCGCCGAATCTGATGGCTGATCGCGGTCTGGGTGACGTTCAATTCCTGAGCCGCGAGTGTGAAGCTCAGATGCCGCGCGGCGGCTTCAAAAGCCCGCAAACCGTTCAAAGAGGGCAGTCGGGACGCCATCGAGGCTCCAAATAGCATGATATTTTGTCATATTAGGCGGAACGAAGTGTCGTTTGTCAACCCGATAAATCCGGCAGATATTTGCTGCATCAGATTTTGAAGGAGGCAAAAATGTCAGCCTGCACCACCGAAACGATGAATTCTCATCCCCACGCCGATTTCTCGCACCCGATCGCGCTGATCTCGGACACGCTTCACACTTGGCGGCAGCGTTATCAGAGCCGCCGGGAACTGGCTCACCTGAGCGATCGCGATTTCCACGATGTCGGCGCGAGCTGGTCGGATTTTGCCATCGAGGCCAACAAGCCGTTCTGGCAGGCGTAAGCCACGACGACGGAGGCCGGGCTTAAAGCCCGGCCTTTTTCCTTGAGCGGAGGCCGATCATGTTTGCTTTCGATCCCCAGCAGTTTCGCGCGGACAATCTCGGCTCGTTTACGGATGTTCTGCGCCTGAAGTCGGGACAATCGCTCACTGTCCGTTTCGTCGCGCCGCACGATGCGGATGTGCTGCAAAGCTATTTTCGCAATCTGTCGCAGATGTCGCGCGGAAACCGGCTGATGGGCGCGGCGAGCGAACTCCCGCCGTCGGAAATTGACAAGGCGACGCATGTCGGCGCGCATAATATTTTCGCCGTCGTGGCCGAAATGAATATCGACGGCACGAACGTCGTGGTCGCCGAGGCGCGCTACGCCTTCGATGCGGAATCGTCGAATGCGGAGTTCGGAATTTCGGTCGGTGACGATTTTCAGGGTCAGGGCATCGGCTCGGCGCTCTTGTCGAATCTCGAATGCCGAACGGCGGCGCTGGGCGCGGAGCGTCTGATCGGCGACACGTTGCGCAACAATGAAGGCATGATCGCGCTGGCGCGCCGGCTCGGCTACGCATTCAAGCCGACGCCGGGCGACTGGAAGCAGGTCCGTTTCGAGAAAACCCTCGTGCGCTTAGTCGCCGATATTCCCTGCGAAAGCTGGCGCATTGCGGCCACTACGTCCTTTTCGGCGAACGCGCTCTCTTATGCCTTCTGATTTGTGATAAAGACTCCCGGAACTCTGCAAGTTGCGTGATCCGGGAGGCTTATCGATGGCACAATCCGACAAACCGCAGGTCTGGCTCGCATCCGGCGTGCGAACTCCCTTTGCAAAAGTCGATGGACCTTTGAGCGGCATTGACGCGATCGCGATGTCGGTGCCCGTCGTCAAGGCGATGATCGGCAAGCTCAACGGCGCAAAGCCGGACTTCGCGGTGTGGGGCAATGTCGTGCCCAATCTCACCTGGAGCAACATCTCGCGCGAAATCCTGATGGATGCCGGCGTCGATCCGACGGTGCCGGCCTATTCCACTGTCATGGCGTGCTCGACCAGCATGATCGGCGTGTTCGAGGCGGCCGGCATGATCGACGGCGTGCGCAATCTTGCCCTCGTCGGCGGCGTCGACAGTCTTAGTCAAATTCAGCTCGGCCTCGGCATGTCATTGTCCAATTGGGTGCGCCAGTTCCAGGGTGCGCGCTCGCTGGGACAAAAGCTCAGCCACGCCATCGATCTCAGGCTACGCGACGTGCGGCTCTATATTCCGGCGGTCAGCAACCGCACCACCGGCATGAGCATGGGCGAGCATACCGAGATCACAGCGAAGGAATGGAAGATCTCGCGCGAGGATCAGGACCAGATCGCGCTCGAAAGTCATCAGCATGCCGTGGCGGCATGGGATCGCGGTTTTTTCGACGATCTTGTGATTCCGTTCGGCGATCTGCGTCGCGACACGATTCCGCGCAAGGACACGTCGCTGGAAAAATTGGCGCGGCTGTCGCCGGCCTTCGACCGCACCAGCGGCAAAGGCACGCTGACGGCAGGCAATTCATCGCCGCTGACCGATGGCGCATCCAGCATCTGGATCGGATCGGAAAAGGGATTTGAGAAAATTCCGGCGAATACGCCGCGCGTCAAACTGATCGACTGGGAAATCGCGTCGGTGGATTTCCGCACCGAAGGGCTTTTGATGGCGCCGCCTTACGCGATCCCGCGTCTGCTTGCGCGCAATTCTCTGAAATACGACGGCATCCACCTTTGGGAAATTCACGAGGCTTTCGCAGCGCAGGTGCTGGCGCATATCAAGGCGCTGGAAAGCCCTGAGTTCATCCGCAACAAGGCGGGTGTACAGGCGGACTTCGGCAAATTCCCGCGCGAACGTCTGAACCCGACCGGCGGCAGCGTCGCCATCGGCCATCCGTTCGGCGCGACCGGCGCGCGCATTTTGAGTCAGGCCGTGAAGGAATTGGCCGCGATGCCGAAGGGCCAGCGCGCCATCGTCAGCATCTGCGCGGATGGCGGGCAGGGCACGGTTGCGCTGCTGCAATCGGCTTAACTACTCGCCCTTGAAAACTGGTTTTCGCTTTTCGACGAAGGCGCGGACGGCTTCCTTGTGATCGGCGGTTTGTGCCGCGCGCACCAGCCGTTCGGCTTCGCGATCCAGCGATGTAAGAAAATCCACCTCAAGCGCGTCGTCGAGGTTGTCCTTCATCGCTTTCAGTGCGACGGCCGGTCCTTCCGCCAGCGACTTCGCCAACGCGAACGCTTTGTCGCGCAGTTTGTCGTCCGGCACCACGCGGTTGACGAGGCCCAGAGATTCGCAGCGCCGCGCGTCGATCTTCTCCGACAGGAACATCAGTTCGCGCGCGCGTGACGTACCGACAAGACGCGTCAGCAGCCACGTTACTCCATAGTCGCCGCTCAAGCCGACTTTCATGTAGCCGGTGCTGACGAAGGCGGATTCGGCGGCGATACGAAGATCGCAAGCCAGCGCAATCGACAGGCCCGCGCCTGCGGCAGGGCCGGGGAGTGCCGCAATCGTCGGCTTGCGAACCGCAACGAGCGCGCCGGTCAGCGTGCGCTGGCGTTCCTGCAACCGCGCGACCTTCTGCTCGAATGTTAGTTCGGGCGCGATCGTGCCGCCGCTCGTGCCGCCCATGCCTTTGACGTCGCCGCCGGCGCAGAAAGCATTGCCCGCGCCGGTAATCAGAATCGCGCCGACGCTGGAATCCTCGCCGCAGACTTTAATCATCGTCCGCAGCGCGGGCGTCAGATGATCCGACAATGAATTTCTTGCTTGCGGGCGATTGAGGGTGATCTTTGCGACGCGTTCACGCACCGAACAGAGAAGTTCGTCTGTGCCGGTGTCCTTCACGATCTCGGCCTGTCCCATGCGACCCTCGCTTTGTTGCGGCACTGTTTGAACCGAATGTGAACGTGTCTTCTCTGACGATCCAGAAAAAGCGTCCGCAACCCTGTTATGTGGCACGGGCCATCGTATATGATGCCCGGCATTAATGGTCCCGGCGCTGGGTTCGGGGCGACATACTGGAGACGTTCATGCGCAAGATTTTGACGGTGCTGGCGGCGCTCGCCTCATTGAGCCTGACGGGTTGCGGTTACAACGCGATTCAGCAGAACGACGAATCCGTAAAGTCGGCCTGGTCCGAAGTCACCAACCAGTATCAGCGCCGCGCCGATCTCGTGCCGAACCTCGTCAATTCGGTGAAGGGTTTCGCGCAGCAGGAAAAGGACGTGCTGCTCGGCGTCACCAATGCGCGCGCGAAAGTCGGCAGCGTCAACGTCTCGGCTGACGCGGTGAACGATCCGGCCGCTATCCAGAAATTCCAGGCCGTGCAGGGCGAGTTGTCGAGCGCGCTGTCGCGCCTTATTGCCGTGTCGGAAAATTATCCGACGCTGAAATCCGATCAGCTGTTCCGCGATCTGATGGCGCAGCTTGAAGGCACAGAAAACCGCATCGCAGTCGCGCGCAATCGCTACATCAAGGCAGTGCAGGACTATAACATCGGCATCCGCACCTTCCCGAACAACCTGACCGCGATGGCGTTCGGATATAAGGAGAAGGCGAACTTCACGGTGGAGAACGAGAAGGAAATCTCGGTTGCGCCGAAGGTCGACTTCAACGCGCCGCCGGTCGCGCCGACGCAGACACCCACACCGGCGCAGCCCGCGAAGTAGGGCCGCATAGCGTCGGGCGGGCGCAATGAAATCCTTCAAACCGGCACTTCTGGCGCTGCTGCTGGCCTGTGCGTCCGCGAGTTTCGCGGATGTCGCAGTGCCGCCGATCGGCCGCGTCGTCGATCAGACCGGCACGCTTTCGGGCGGAGATATTTCCTCGCTCGAACAGACGCTGAAGGATTTCGAGGACCGCAAGGGCAGCCAGGTCGCGGTGCTGATCGTGCCGACGACCGCGCCCGAGACCATCGAGCAATATTCGCTGCGCGTCGTCGAGAAGTGGAAGATCGGCCGCAAGAAGATCGACGATGGCGCGCTGCTGATTATCGCAAAGGACGACCGCAAGCTGCGTATCGAGGTCGGCTACGGCCTCGAAGGCGTTTTGACCGACGTGACATCGAAGCGGATCATCGACGAGGTCATCACGCCGAAATTCCGCAGCGGCGATTTCGCCGGAGGAATTTCTGACGGCGTCAGCAAGATATTGAGCGTGATCGACGGCGAGCCTCTGCCTGCGCCTGAGAGGAAAAGCAAACCCGTCGATCTGGACTGGCTCGGCGATGCGTGGCCGTTCCTCTTCATCGGCACGCTGATGGCGGGCGGAATATTCAGGGCGATATTCGGACGGTTGCTTGGCGCGGTGATCGCGGCCGGCGTCGTCGGCGCGATCGTATGGTTCATCGTCTACACGCTTGCCATATCGGCCATCGCGGCATTGATCGTGTTCGTGCTGACGCTGTTCGGCGACAGCATCGCATCGGGCAGCGGCGGAAGCGGCTCCGGCGGCGGATTTAGTTCAGGCAGTTCAGGCGGCGGGTTCAGCGGAGGCGGCGGCAGCTTCGGCGGCGGCGGCGCATCGGGCAGTTGGTGACATGAGCATCAAACGTATCGGCAAGCATCTGTTGTCCAATCGCTGGCGCGTCCGGCGCGCATTCCCGCGTCGTGCGCTCACCCACATCGAACAGGCGATCAAGGCCAGCGAGGCGAAGCACGAGGGCCAGATCCGGTTCGTGGTCGAAGGCGCGCTGGACGGCCGTCCGCTGTTTGCCAACCAGTCGACGCGCGCCCGCGCCATCGACGTATTCGCGCGGCTGCGGGTCTGGGATACGGCGCATAACAACGGTGTGCTGATCTATCTGCTGCTGGCCGACCGCAAGGTCGAGATCGTCGCGGATCGAGGGATCGACTCAAAGGTCGGCCATGCTGCGTGGCAGAAAATCTGCGACACGATGGAATTGGAATTTCGCAGCCGTAATTTTGAGCGCGGCGCGCTCCGGGGCATCGCGGATGTGACGGCTCTGCTCGTTGCGAATTATCCCTCGTCCGGCCCGCACCGCAATGAATTGCCGGACAAGCCGGTGGTGATGTAGGGCTTGGAACTCACGTGAATGTTGATGTTTGTCATCATCCCGCTGTTGAACGCCGAATAGATTCGCCATAATGACGGGCGTCCGCATTTTTCAGGATTTGAAATTTGTTCAGAGTCTCGTTCCGTAGTGTTCTGATCGCCGCAGCCGGCATGTGCGCCGCGTCATCCGCATTTGCGCTGCGCCTCAGCCCGGAGCAGGCTGAGATGTATACCTCGGTGTCGATCAATCCGCCGACGGCGGAGGAAATGACAATCTGCTACGGCTTTGTCTGCCGCCGCCGCGCGACGCTGGATTTCACCGCGTCCGACAAGGCTGAACTGACGAAAATTCTCGCTGCGGGAAAAGCCAACGCTCAGGCCGAACGCGCGGCCATCCAGAAAGCGGTGATCTGGTTCGACAAGCGCGTCGGGCCGATGATCGGCACTACCAGTCGCGTTGCCAACGCGGACATCCGCTCGGGCGCGGCGGCCGGAAATTTCGACTGCTGGGATTCGACGCGCAACACTTCGAGTTTCCTGTTCGTGTTGCAGGAGTGGGGCCTGCTCAAGCACCACACCGTCGGTAATCCGCGCTACCGCGGCAACATTCTGGCGATGCAATTGCCGCACAACACGGCGGTACTGGTCGAGAACGAAAGCAAGATCGAATGGGTCGTCGATATGTGGACGACCAAATACATGCAGCCGCCGGATGTGATGCTGGTCGAGACCTGGCTCAAGAAAGACTGAGGCTCAGGCTGACGCCTTCTTAGCGGCCTGCCAATAACGGTCGCGCAAATGCCGCTTCACCAGTTTGCCGGTTGGCGTGCGCGGCAACTCCGCCTCGAAGTCCACGCTCTTCGGACATTTGATCGGCGACAGATGCTTGCGGCAGAACAAAATCAGGTCCGCCTCTAAGTCCTTGCTCGCCATCTTCATGCTGTGCGGTTGCACGACGGCCTTGACTTCCTCACCCATCTCCTCGTTCGGCACGCCGAACACCGCGACGTCCGCCACGGCGGGGTGGGTGATGAGAATGTCCTCGGTCTCCTGCGGGTAGATGTTCACGCCGCCGGAAATGATCATGTAGGCTTTGCGGTCGGTGAGATAGAGATAGCCTTCCGCGTCGAGATAGCCGACATCGCCGATGGTGGACCAGCCGCGTTCGTTGTATGCGCGCTTCGTCTTGTCGGGATCGTTGTGGTAGGCGAACTGCGGGCCGTCGGCGAAATACACGGCGCCGACTTCGCCGGTCGGCAGTTCATTGCCGTCGTCGTCGAGAATTTTGATCTTGCCGACGACCGCCTTACCGACAGTGCCGCGATGCGTCAGCCATTCCTGAGAGTTGGAAACCGTGACGCCGTTGCCCTCGGAGCCCGCATAATATTCCACGATGATCGGTCCCCACCACTCGATCATCTTCGCCTTGATCTCGACCGGGCAGGGCGCTGCGGCGTGGATTGCGGATTTCAGCGTTGAGACGTTATATTTGGCGCGCAAATCGTCGGGCAGTTTCAGCATTCGCACGAACATCGTCGGCACGAGCTGCGAGACGTTGATCTTGTGCTTCTCGACGAGCGCCAGATATTCCTCCGCGTCGAAATGCTCCATGATGACGGACGTTCCGCCGAGCACGCCGACCATCATGTTGAAGCGCAACGGCGCCGCGTGATAGAGCGGCGCAGGCGAGAGATAAATGCTCTCCGACGACATGCCGTACATATCGACGCACAGCAGCTTCAGAAAAGCATTCGGCACGAGGATCGAGGTTTCGGCAGCGACACGCTTGACGCCTTTCGGCCGACCTGTGGTGCCGGATGAATAGAGCATGTCGACGCCGGCACTTTCGTCGGCAATCGGCGTCTTCGGCTGCTTGCTCGTCTCTGCATCCCATGAGCGGAAGCCGGTGCGTGCGTCTCCGGCGATGAAAAAGATCGTATCCGGCGCAGTCGGCAATATCGGCAACACGGCTTCCACGCATTTCGGCGTGGTGATGAGAACCTTCGCGCCGCAGTCCTTGACGATGTAGGCGATTTCGTCGGCGGTGAGATAACGGCTGATCGCCGTATAAAAGAGCCCGCTGCGCTGCGCCGCCCAGCAGATTTCCATGAAGGCGAGCGTGTTCTCCATCAGGAATGCGATGTGATCGCCGCGTTTCAGCCCAAGCGCGCGAAACAGATGCGCGCCCTGATTGGAGCGTTCGTCGAGTTGGCGATAGGTGATCGCTTCGCCGGACTTCGCCATCCGGTAGGCGACTTTATCGGGCGTCGACTGCGCGTGGATCGAGGGATGCGTCACGGGCGGCTCCCGCGATCAGAGCCGCTCGACAATCGTGACGTTGGCCATGCCGCCGCCTTCGCACATGGTCTGCAACCCGTAACGCTTGTTGCGCTGCCCGAGTGCGTTGACGAGCGTCGTCATCAGCTTTGTTCCGGACCCTCCGAGCGGATGGCCGAGCGCAATCGCGCCGCCATTGACATTGAGCTTCGCAGGATCGGCGCCGGTGTCTTTCAGCCACGCCGTCGGCACCGACGCGAAGGCTTCATTCACCTCGAACAGATCGATGTCGTCAATCGACATTCCGGCCTTTTTCAGCGCCTTGTGCGTTGCAGGCAGCGGAGCCTCAAGCATGATGACGGGATCGTGGCCCAGCATCATCATGTGATGAATCCGCGCCATCGGTTTGATACCGAGCGACTTCAATCCCTTCTCGTTGACGATCATCACGCCCGATGCGCCGTCGCAGATTTGACTCGCGCTTGCGGCCGTGATGCGCCCGCCTTCCGCAATCAGTTTCACGCTGCGGATTCCGTCCAGCGTCGCATCGAAGCGGATGCCTTCGTCGATGGTGTGTGTATCTGTCGAGCCATCCTCACGCGTGATTTTCAGCGGAATGATCTCGTCCTTGAAGTGGCCCGCCTGAGTGGCGGCAATTGCCCGCTGGTGGCTGTCGAAGGAGTATTGATCGAGTTCGTCCTTCTCGATGTTGAACTTCTTCGCCATCATTTCCGCGCCGGTGAACTGGCTGAACTGGATGTTCGGATATTCTTTCTGAATTCCGGGGCTCATATAGGTGCCGTAGCCGTTCTTGAACGGCAGCGAGGCGGCCAGTCCCATCGGCACGCGCGTCATGCCTTCGACGCCCGCTGCAATCACAATGTCCATCGCGCCGGACATCACGGCCTGCGCCGCGAAATGCAGCGACTGCTGTGACGAGCCGCATTGCCGATCCACCGATGTGCCGGGCACGCTCTCCGGCAATTTCGACGCCAGCACCGCATTGCGCGCGACGTTGTTGGACTGTTCGCCGGCCTGCATGACGCAGCCCATGATGACGTCTTCGACCTGTGTGGGGTCTGCACCGGAGCGATCAACCAGTGCATCGAGCACGGAGGCGGCGAGATCGACCGGATGCCATCCGGCGAGACGTCCGCCCTTGCGGCCTCCCGCGGTGCGCGCTGCGGCAACGATATAGGCTTCGGCCATGACGGACTCCCTGACGCATTGTTGTTGGTTGGCGGGAATTAAAGGGACGCGGGAGGATTTAGTCAATCGGTCAATTAACTCTTGAGCGGCATCCGATCATCGGCTTAGCTGGTGGCCTGTTGCGTATGGGATTTGCGATGCCGCAGCGTTTGAGCACCAAGACTTCGGTGAAGGACAAGACTTCGCGCCGTCCGCCGCCGGTCAAGCGGGTCGAACGCGATGCCGCTCCTCTGAACGCGACGGCTGCAAAACTTCTGGTTGCGGCGGGCGATTTAATGATCGAGCGCAACTCGACCGACATTTCGCTGAGTGACATCGCGGAAAAATCCGGCATCAACGCAGCCCTCGTCAAATATCATTTCGGCAACAAGGATGGCCTGTTGCTGGCGCTATTGGCGCGCGACGCCAAGGCGGAGATCGAAAATCTGGCCTTCGTGATGGAGCAGCCGATCTCGCCGACGGAAAAACTGCGGCGGCATATCGCGGGCATCATCAATGCCTATTTCCGTTTCCCCTACCTCAACCGTCTGATCCATCTTCTGCTGCATGATGGCAGCGAAGCCACTGCGAAAGAGGTCAAACGCTTTTTCGTCACGCCGCTGTTCGAGTTTCAGCGCGTTCTGCTCGCGGAGGGAATTGCGGCGGGTGAATTCCGTAAATTCGATCCGGCGCTGTTTTATACGAGCCTCGTCGGCGCCTGCGATCATTTGTTCTATGGCCGCCAGATGGGTTCGCGCTTCGCCGGCGGCCGGATGACCGACGATACCCGCCGCGAATACATCGCCCATATGACCGACTTGATCCTCGGTGGCATGCTGGCGCGCAAATCTGTCATTGCTCCGCTGAACGATAAGACGAAGAAATACCGGAGGGCGGGATGACCGAGCGTCCATCGGCGACAGGCCCGCTGCGCGGCGTGCGCGTGGTCGAATTTGCCGGCATCGGGCCGGGACCGTTTGCCTCGATGCTGCTGTCCGACATGGGCGCGGATGTCGTGTCGATCGCGCGGCCCGGACAGGGCAAGCGCGATGCGCGCGATTTCGTCAACCGCGGGCGGCAGGTGATCGAACTCGATTTGAAAAATCCGGCGCATGTGGCGCAAGCGCTCGATCTCATCGCGGCTGCGGATGTTCTGATTGAAGGCTTCCGTCCGCAGGTGATGGAGCGTCTCGGGCTTGGACCGGATGTTGCGTTGAAGAAAAATCCGCGCCTCGTCTACGGCCGCATGACCGGCTGGGGCCAGGACGGCCCGCTCGCCCACTCCGCCGGTCACGACATCAATTACATCGCCATTACAGGCGCGCTGGATTCGTTTCGGTCCTGCGATGGCGATACGGTTTCCCCGCTCAATCTCGTCGGCGATTACGGCGGCGGCGCGCTGTATCTGGCGATGGGCGTGCTTGCGGGGGTGATCGACGCGCGCGCGTCCGGCAAGGGGCAGGTCGTCGATGCCGCGATGTGTGACGGCGTGTCCAGCATGCTGACGCTGTTTCACAGCATGCACGCGACCGGACGCTGGACAGATCAGCCGCGCACCAACATGCTGGACGGCGGCGCGCATTTCTATCGCACCTACGAATGCAAGGACGGGCGTTATATGTCGGTCGGTGCGCTTGAGCCGCAGTTTTACGCCGAACTGCGAAAGCTCGCGGGCCTTGGCGAGGATTGCTTCGACGATCAGATGAATCGCAAGCAATGGCCGTCGCTGCATGACAAGGTTGCAGAGATCTTCAAAACAAAAACACAGGCCGAATGGTCGGCGATTTTCGATGGCACCGACGCCTGCGTTGCGCCGGTGATAAGCATGTTCGATGCGCCGAAGCATCCGCATCTTGCCGCGCGCAAGACATTCGTCGAGGCGGATGGCGGCGTGCAGCCTGCGCCCGCGCCACGCTTTTCGCGCACGCCGTCGGCAATTCAGAATTCGGCGGCAGCTCCCGTCACGACAGCCGCAAATATTCTATCTCAATGGACGAAGCACGCTTCGGCCCGGGCATCTTAAAATTTGGCCTCATAACTCAAACAAGGAAACGCAAATGCAACTCAAGGATATTTCAGTTCTCGTCACCGGCGGCGGTTCGGGCCTCGGCGCGGCAACCGCGCGCGCAATGGCGGCGAAAGGCGGGAAGGTCGCTGTGATCGACATGAACAACGAGGGCGCGGAAGCGGTCGCCGCCGAGATCAAGGGTCTGGCCCTCGTCGGCGACGTGTCCGAAGAAGCG